>JADGOR010000103.1 GCA_017882855.1 Cellulomonas sp.
GTCTCTTCACCGCAGCCGCAGGCAGCGCCACCGGCCGCGCCACCCGCCGCGCCCGCCCACCGGGCCCCGGACCCCGGACCTGACCCTGCCACCGACGACACCACCGGCTGGAGCGCACCGTGACTGCCCTGAACCCGAGCCTGGTCCGCTTCGACGCCCTCCCGCACGACGTGATGGTCGAGGTCACCGGAGTCAGCCGCACCTACGGCTCGAAGGCAGCGCCCGTGCACGCCCTGACCGAGGTCTCCTTCCACATCGGCCGCGGCGAGCTGGCCGCCCTGGTCGGCCGCTCCGGCTCGGGTAAGACCACCCTGCTCAACTGCATCGGCGGTCTCGACAAGCCCGACAGCGGCACCGTCGTCATCGACGGAACGACAGTGACGAAGCTCTCCGAGCAAGGCCGTACCACGTTGCGCCGCGACAAGGTGGCGTTCATCTTCCAGACCTTCGGCCTCGTCCCGATGCTTTCCGCTGCCGAGAACATCGGCCTTCCGATGCGGCTTCGCAAGGTCCCGTCAGCCGAGCGTGAGCAGCGCGTCGCGCACCTGCTCGAGCTGGTCGGACTCTCCGCGCACGCCCTGCAACGGCCCGGCGAGCTCTCCGGCGGGCAGCAGCAACGCGTCGCGATCGCCCGATCGCTCGCCAACTCCCCCCGCCTGCTCATCGCCGACGAGCCCACCGGACAGCTCGATGCGGAGACCGGTAACCAGGTCATGGACCTGCTCGAATCCCTCGTCCGCGCCGAGGGAATGACCGCCATCGTCTCCACCCACGACCCGAGCCTTGTCGCCCGGGCGGACCACACCATCCGACTAGCCGACGGCCATCTCAGCGAGGAGAGTGAGGGCTAGCGGACTGGAGACCCCAGGCCGCGTCGTCATGGGAGTCGACATGTTGAGCTACCGAGCAGAGGCATACATCTCCGCGGAGCCGCGCGCGGTGTGGAAGGTGCTGATGGACCTGGACGCCTACCCGCAGTGGGATTCGGGCGTCAGCAAGGTCGAGGGGACCATCGCGCACGGTTCCCGGATCGCCGTGCACCGGGCTGCGTTGCCGGGTCGGGTGCTCCACGTTCGAGTGACTGAGCTGGTCGAGAATCTTCAGATGGCGTGGACCAGCGGACGAGCGTCGGCATTGTTCCGGAGTGTGCGGACGTTTACTCTCAAGCAAACTGCCGGAGGAGGGACCGAGGTCGTCGTCGAGGAGGACTTCCGCGGACCCCTGACGCGAGTGATGAAGAGATCGGTTCCGGACCTGCAGCCCTTGTTCGAGCAATTCATCGTCGGGCTCAAAGCCCAGGTGGAAGGACACGCATGATCACACCGAAGGTCCCCACGTACGCTCTTCCTGGCGGCTCGACGTTCCCCTTGCTCGGACTCGGGACGTGGCAGCTCGAGGGCACCCAAGCGGTCGACGCGGTCGCCTTCGCGTTGGACATCGGCTACCGCCACGTCGACACGGCGACGGGGTACAGCAACGAGGCAGAGGTGGGGCGCGGGCTCGCGGAGTCCGGTGTCGCTCGCACCTTGGTCTTCGTGACGACGAAGTGCCCGCCCGAGAACGTCGGCCACGAGCGCGAGACCATCCAGCAGTCGCTCAACGACCTCGCACTCGACTACGTCGACCTGTGGCTCGTGCACTGGCCGCCGAACGGCGAGGCCCGGCCGGAGACGTGGCGCGAGTTCATCCGCGCGCGTGACGACGAGCTCGTCCGCGAGATCGGCGTCAGCAACTACTCCATCGCGCAGATCGACGAGCTGATCGAGGCGACCGGGGTGACGCCCGCGGTGAACCAGGTCCCGTGGAGCCCGAAGGACTTCGATCCGGACCTGTTGGCTGCGCACACCGAACGGGGCATCGTTCTCGAGGCCTACAGCCCGCTCAAGCGGAGCGACCTGAACGGCAGCCTCTTGCGAGAGATCGCCGAGGAGTACGGGGTGACGCCCAGCCAGGTCGTGCTCCAATGGCACCTCGCACACGGCATCGCGGTCATCGCGAAGTCCGCCAACCACGCGAGGATCACGGCCAACCTCGACGCGGTCGGCTTTGCGCTCGCCGCCGACGACGTCGCCGCGATCGACGCTCTCGGCAACGGCTAGGCACATCGGTCGCGCGCCCCGGTCGGGCGCTCGAGGTGCTCGTTCGCGCGCAGCGAGATCACGCCCAAGAGGAGAGCCGAGCCGTCATGCCCATCGACGCCCCCGACGTCGTCCACCTCCGCGGCGGCGGTGCCGAGGTCCGGCTAATGTCTAACCGATCTGGCAGACTTGGATGCTGGCGGCCGTTGTCTCGCGCTCATCCGCCGTCCATTCGAAGGGGAAACTGTCCCATGGCGCTCAACATCATCGGCAATGCTCTGCCCAACATGCCGTGGCAGGACAGGCCCGCGGGCTACGAAGGCGTGCTCTGGCGCGATACCCGTAACCCGATCATCGGCTGGAATCCGACGCCGAAGACCGCTCGGATCTTCAACAGCGCACCCGTGGCGTGGGGGGACGAGTTCATCGGGGTCTTCCGTGCCGACCACAAGGACATGTACCCGCACCTCCATGTGGGCCGCTCCAAGGACGCGGTCACGTGGGAGTTCGAGGACGAAGAGATCCACATGCTTGACGAGGACGGGAACCCGTACGACTCCCGCTACTCCTACGACCCCCGCGTGGTACTGATCGACGGTGTCTACTACGTGACCTGGTGCACCGACTTCGGTGGCCCGGCGCTCGGCCTGGCCCGCACCACCGACTTCAAGACCTTCACCCGGATGGAGAACATCTGCACCCCGTACAACCGCAACGGCGTGCTGTTCCCACGCAAGATCAACGGCGACTACATCCTGCTGACGCGCCCGTCTGACGCCGGTCACACGGGCTTCGGCGACATCTTCATGTCCCGTTCGAAGGACCTGGTGCACTGGGGCCGTCACCGTCGCGTGATGACTGCGGGACCGGTGTGGTGGGAGGCCACCAAGATCGGCGCCGGCGCGCCCCCGATCGAGACGTCCGAGGGCTGGCTGCTCTTCTACCACGGTGTCCAGAACACCTGTAACGGCTTCGTCTACAGCTTCGGCGCCGTGCTCCTCGATCTCGAGAACCCGGACCGCGTGCTGTACCGGACCCGTAACTACCTGCACACCCCGCAAGAGAACTACGAGACCAACGGCTTCGTGCCGAACGTCACGTTCCCGTGCGCGGCACTGCACGACCCGGGCACCGGCCGGATCGCCGTCTACTACGGCGCCGCCGACACCTACACGGGCATCGTGTACGGCTACATCACCGAGATCATCGAGCAGATCAAGTCGGACTCCGAGCTGATCCCCGGCGACGGCGAAGAGTTCCGGGGCTAGTTCAAAGCACCGGCTCCATCGAGGCCCGGGGAGCGCTGCCGACAGGTGGCGCGACCCGGGCTTCGTGCTGTCCGGAGACGGGCGGTGCGATCCGTCGCCGCACTCACGCTCGGCCGCGCGCCGTGCTCACCAGTCGTGCATGGTCCCGTCGCGCAACCGGTTGATCGGCAGGCAGGCGGCCTGATACAGGAAGCCGGCTGCGGCGTCGTCGTCGAGCTCGACGCCCAGACCGGGCGTCTCGCCGGGTGCAGCAGGTCGTCCGTGAAGCGGTACGAGGTGCGGAAGACCTCGAGCGTGGCTTCCGAATGACGCATGTACTCCTGGATGCCGAAGTTGTGTACAGCAAGGTCCAGGTGCAGCGCCGCGGCGTGGCCCACCGGCGAGATGTCCGTCGGGCCGTGGAAGCCGGTCTTGACTCCGTAGATCCCCGCGAAGTCGGCAAGCTTCTTCAGCGCGGTGACGCCGCCGGTGTGGGTGACCGCGGAACGGACGTAGTCGATCAGCCGCTCGGTGATCAGGGTCTGGTAGTCGAACACGGAGTTGAAGACCTCGCCGATGGCGAGCGGCGTGGTGGTCTGCGAGCGCACGTAGCGCGGCGCCGCCTGGTCCTCCGCGGGCGTGCAGTCCTCGAGCCAGAACAGGTCGAACGGCTCGAGGGACTTGCCGAGCTGCGCAGCCTCGCGCGGGGTCATCCGGTGGTGGCCGTCGTGCAGCAGCGGCAGCTCCGGCCCGAACTCGGAGCGCACCGCCTCGAACACCGTCGGCACGTGGCGCAGGTAGGCGCGGGTGTCCCAGACCTCCTCGACCGGTCGTACCGGAGTGCCCTGCGCGGAGCGTCGGGCCGGCTCGTAGTCGTACCGCTCTCCCCCGCCGGCCGACGACGCCGCGACCCCGTACACGCTGTCCAACCCGGGGATGCCGGTCTGGACCCGGATGGCGCGGTAGCCCAGCGCCAGGTGCTCCCGGACGCTGTCCAGCAGCTCGGGGATGTCGCGGCCCGAGGCGTGACCGTAGGCAAGGGCTCCGGTGCGCGAAGCACCGCCGAGCAGCTGGTAGAGCGGCAAGCCGGCGACCTTGGCCTTGATGTCCCACAGCGCCATGTCGACCGCCGCGATGGCCGCCATGGTGACGGGCCCGCGGCGCCAGTAGGCGCCGCGGTAGAGGTACTGCCAGGTGTCCTCGATCGCGTGCGCATCCCGACCGAGGAGCAGCGGAGCCACGTGGTCGGTCAGGTAGGACGCCACCGCGAGCTCACGCCCGTTCAGGGTTGCGTCGCCCAGCCCGGTGATGCCGTCGGCGGTAGTGAGGCGGAGAGTGACAAAGTTGCGGCCCGGCGAGGTGATGACGACGTCGGCAGTGGTGATCTGGGTCATGCCCTCAACGCTATGGTGCGGCCGGGAGCTCGATGGTGAAGGTTGCGCCATGCCCCGGCCCGTCGCTGTCCGCGACCAGCGTGCCGCCGTGGTCGGCCACGATCGCGCGCGCGATGGTGAGCCCGAGGCCGCTGCCGCCGTCGGCCACGACGCGGGCCGGGTCGACGCGGTGGAACCTTTCGAAGACGGCGTCGAGCTGGTCCCGCGGGATCCCCTCGCCGTCGTCGCTCAGGGCGAGGCGGACCCGGCTGCCGACCACCCCGGCGCGGAGCTCGACGTGCCCTCCGTCAGCGGTGTGCCGGAGCGCGTTGTCGAGCAGGTTGACGAGCACCTGGTGCAGCCGCCCCGCGTCGGCGAGGACCTCCGGCATGCGCGCGGGCCCGACGAACGTGAGCGCGACGCCGCCGGCCTGGTAACGGGGCCGCGCCGAGGC
The DNA here is from genome assembly GCA_017882855.1 of Cellulomonas sp. GTDB lineage: Bacteria > Actinomycetota > Actinomycetes > Actinomycetales > Cellulomonadaceae > JADGOR01. The sequence continues at coordinate 5,153 of JADGOR010000103.1, forward strand.
GATCGCGGCGTCGCAGACCTCATCGACTGAGGTGGGCCGGAGTGCGGAGACGAGCGTGTGCTCCTCGGCCGACGCGACCTCTCGCAGGTCCGTCGCGAGGCGGTGCAGCCGGGCGACCTGCCCGCGCATCGTGGACCACGACGCCGCGTCCTCGGGCACCACCCCGTCCTCCATCCCGTCGATGTATGCCTCCAGGGTGGCCAGCGGCGTCCGGAGCTCGTGCGCGAGATCCGCCAGCAACCGGCTCCGGGCGGCATCCGCGTCGGACAGCCGGCCGGTCATGTGGATGAAGGCGTCGGAGAGTCGGCCGAGCTCCGAGCCGAGACCGGCGCTCGGAACGGCGACGCGGTACTCCCCCGCAGCGATCGAGTCCGCCGCCCGGGCGAGCTCCTCGACCGGGCGGGTCACCTGTCGCACCAAGAACCACGAGACGACAGCCGCGGTCGTGAGCGCGGCCACGAGTGCCACGGCGAGCGACGCACTGAAGGCCGACGAGAAGGCGGCCTCCGCGTGCTTGGTCACCTCCGGCGCATTCTCGCCGGCGAGCGCCAGGTGGGTACGGAACTGCCGCGGCGCGATCAGGGTCGCCGCGACCACCAGGCTGATGCCGCCCGCACCGATCACCAGTAGCTGGGCGGCCATCAGTCGCCCGGCCAGGCTCGACGACCTCTTAGGCATCAGGTCACCATCCCGTAGCCGATGCCGCGAACAGTACGGATGTACGTCGGGGTGGGTCCGTCATCGCCCAGCTTCTTGCGCACGTGACCGACGTGCACGTCGACGACATGCTCGTCTCCGTACCAGCCGTCGCCCCAGACGGAGTCGAGCAGCTGCCTGCGGGTGAATGCCGCCCGCGGACGCGCGGCCATCGCGGCGAGCAGGTCGAACTCGGTGCGGGTCAGATCCACCGGTGCCGCATCCACCGTGACGGTTCGCGCGACGGTATCGAGACTCATCGCACCGAA
>JADGOR010000104.1 GCA_017882855.1 Cellulomonas sp.
CATCGCCCCGACGCCGGGCGGGAGGGTAAAGCTCCCCACGGACGCGCCAGTCTCGAGGTCGAGCACCTCGGCCGTGCCGAACCCATTGCGTCCTTGGTCGTAGCCCCGCAGGATGAGTACGCGCGACGAGCCGGGCGCCCAGTCCGCGAGCCTGAGGTCGCCGTCGGTCCCGAGGTTGCGGGCCTCGTAGACATCGCCGTCGGGGCTGACGAGGTAGAGGATCTGCGGGCCCTCCGTGGACGGCTCGCTCTCGTTGGTCGCGCTGTAGCGCACGAGGCTCCAGCCTTCCCCTGCACTCGCGAGCAGGCCGCTCTCCAGGGGCTTCGCCGGCGGGAGGTTGGGGTCCATCGTCACGGTCCCGATGACGTGAGCGGACGCGGTCGGGCTGGGGGTCGCCGTGGCGGTCTTGGTAGGCGTGGCGTCGATGCTCCGGGTTGCCGATGGTGACGCGACAGGTTCGGCGCGGTTCCACGGCTGTGTGATGACGAGGACGACGGCGCCCACCACGACGAGCACGATGGCCACGCCGGCGGCAATCCGCGCTGCGCGGTGAAGTCGCTTCGGGCGCACGACGTCGATGTTCGGTTCGCTGACGACATCGTCGCTGTCCACGCGGCAACTCTTCCACCGTGGACCGCTTCATGCTCTGCGTCCGCGGGCGTCGTTGGCCGCAGACGCAGAGTGTCGGGCCCAGCATCGTGGAGGACGCCGAACCCGACGACTCAACAGTACGTCTTCCGCGGTTCGTCCGGCCGCGCCGACGACACGGAGCGCGTCAGGAGCACCGCACGGGGACTCCGCGGGAGCGCGGACTTACCGATCGACTTGACGGATTCTCGCCGGCCGGCGTCGTCTGGGAAGACCAGCGTCCCGGGATCGAACGGCGGGTTGCCGAGAAGAGATACCCGATAGGCCGCGCTGGATGCCCGGGTGTTTGGTTGAATGGCATCACGTCGAACAGGGAGGCGTGCATGGATGTGTCCGTGACCAGCCGCGCGCTTGGCGAACGCGACGTCGTCGACGTCGCAGGCGAGATCGACGTCTACACGGCCCCGGCGTTGCGCCAGCGCCTCGCGGCGCTGCTGGACGAGGGCCGGGCCGACCTGGTCGTGGACCTCTCCCGAGTGACGTTCATGGACTCCACCGGCCTGGGGGTGCTGGTCGGCGCGCTCAAGCGGGTCAGGGGGCTCGACGGTCGGTTGGTGCTCGTCCTTGACCAGGACCGCATTCTCAAGGTCTTCCGGATCACCGGACTCACCCAGCTGTTCACGATCTGCGCGAACCTCGACGACGCGCTCGCCGCCGAGTAGCTGCACCTCAGCGCACCGCGCTGCACCTCAGCCCACCGCGCTGCACCTCAGCCCACCGCAGCCAACCGAGTAGCGGCACTGCGCCCGGCCGACGTCGGGCACCGCCGCCTACCTCGTACTCGGCCTCGAGCAAGCTGCCTCACCCCAGCTCGAGCGCGCCGTCCGGGCCGACGTGGCTCGCGTGCCATGATCGCAGCGCCTCGACGGCCAACGGCCTGAGGCTCGCGTCGATCACCTCGACGAACGCCCGGTTCTCGAGCGGCCGGGCCAGCTCCTGGTAGAGCTCGGCGTCCTCGAACCCGCAGCCGGCGGTGTCCTGCGTCGTCGCGGCGAACACGACCTTCGAGACCTGCGCCCACATGCACGCAGTCAGACACATCGGGCAGGGCTCCGAGCTGGAGTAGACCACCGCGCCGGTCAGCAGGTGCGAACCGAGCGTCGCGCAAGCCGCTCGCAGGGCGTTGACCTCGGCGTGCGCCGTCACGTCGTTGTCTCGCACCACGGAGCTGGCTGCTTCCCCGATCACCACGCCGTCGAGCACGACGACGGCGCCGAAGGGCGTCATCCTCGGGTCCGCCAGGAAGGACCGCGAGAGCTCGATCGCCCGTCGGAGATGCGCCGAGCCGTCGGAGCACGCCGCGCCGTCGGGCTCCACCGGGTCCCTTGTCATAGCAGGTGGGTCACGTCGAGGTCCTCCGCGGGCAGCACCACGTCGCCACCGATGCCGGTGGTCAGGAGCGTGACGTTCTTGACTGCCGAGACGAGCCGTTCCAGATCCGCGCCGCCAGTCCCGGCCAGGCTGATCCACTCGCCCGACGCACGGGCGGCGATGCCGTCGGGTGGGTGCCCGACGTCGCCCGCTCGCTCGATCAGCCGCAGCACCCTCAGTCGGGCCGAGTCCCGCGAGTTCACCAACGAGAGCGAGGCCGTCAGGCGCTCGATCCAGCCGCGATGCTCGCCGAACACGGCGTCGGCCGGCGCGCTCGCGCTAGCGACGAGCTCTGCCGGGATGTCGTGCCAGACCAGTCTCGTGACCCGGAAGTCCCGGTCCAGGAGCAGCCGCCGCAGCAGGGCTTCGTCCAGCTCGTCTCGCAGATCGCTCCAGTCCAGCAGCCAGCTCAGCTCGCACTGCACGACGACGACGTGGCCGATGGCGTCATCCTGCAGCGCCGACACCACGGCACGCCAACGGTCCTGCTCACTCGACATCTGCTCACTCGACATCTGCTCACTCGACATCTGCTCACTCGACATCTGCCGGCACCTCCCGGATGAACTGAAGCCGTGCGAGCGGACCGTCCCCGAGCGACGGAGTGGCCGGCGTGATTCGATCCACGAGCCGTTGGAGCCCGTCGAGCGCGCCGGGCGGGAGCGCCGCCATGAACCGCTCGGCCTCCCGCAGGGACCCGTCGGGATCCATCGGGATGAGCCGGATGAGCAGGGAGAGGAGCAGCGCAGGCATCCGGCGCCGCGGGTGGAGCAAGGGCAGCTGCGGACTGATCCGCAGCGAGCCCAGGACGGCGGACGACTGGCTCCAGAGCTGACTCGGCCGTTCGCCGGGCGCCACAAGAGCTGCCAGCTGCCGCAGCGCGTCGTCCGCCCCGGTGAGGCACTGGTGGCCCGCGTGGGTGCGGAAGAACGCGCACAAGAGGCGCCGGTCCGGAGAGAACTCCGAGCGGGCCAGCTCGGCGGGGAAGTCGATCGACGCGTCTCGGAAGAGGGCCAAGGCGTTGGCGGAGAGCAGGATGAACGTCTTGTCGAAATCCGCGACGTCCGGCCGACCGGGCCAGGCCGCGGGAGCGTAGCCGCCGCTCGCGAGCTGTTCGCGCAGCCGCCCGGCGATCAGGGCTCCGTCGTAGTAGTTCTCGACGAATCGGCGTCCGGTGAGGATCTGGTAGTAGGAGTACATCGCCGACGCCTGGTACGAGCCGTGGTACTCGGTGAAGCAGCGCAGCCACGCGGTGGCGGCCACGGCGTCCTGGGCTGGGCTGAAGAGCTCGACCTCGGCGGGAGCATTCGGCTCCGGATCGAAGGACCGCATGATGTCGGCGCGGGCCGAGAGAGACGCCACGATGATCTCTCTCGCGATGAACGGGTTCAGCGACCCCTGGGACCGAAGCTGCAGCGCGCTGTTGCTCAGCCAGGCGAGATACCGCGCCTGATGCGCCAGCGTCGCCGTCGGGAGCGGACCTCCCGATGGGCCGGCCAGTCGGGCGACGTATCCGCGGAGCGAGTCCGTCGTCACCGAGATGGCGTTCGAGGCGATCGTCCCGTCGAGGCCGTTGACGAGCGTCGCCCGGCAGGTCCGGTGCAGCACCTCGAAGTGGGTCTCGGCGATCGCCGCGATCGAGGCCGGCTCGAGTGGGAGATCGACGAGCTGGCCGATCAGGTTGCCGATCGAGGCACTGTCGCCGCGGGCCAGGGACGAGTCCAGCTCCTTGAGGTACGCCGGCATCGGGCCCCGCGTGACGATGGGCGCGCCGCCGCCCGCCGGAAGGGCGACCTCGCGGATCTCACCTGCGAGGACGCCGCGCAGTAGGCGGTGCCGTCCGGCGGGGTGGGCGAGCGTGAAGAGGCGCAAGAACGAGACCACACCGACGGCGTCGGCCACCAGGATCGTGTAGTTGCCCATGTGGTAGACGGGGGCCGAGTCCGTCAGGAATCCGACCGCGAGCAGCACGGCACCGGTGCCGCCGACGGCGATCCAGGCCCGGAACCCGATGTGCTTGTCGATCTCGCGGAGCGAGGGCCAGCTCGTGGTCGGGTCGAACGAGAGGGCGAACACCACTGCCTCGCCGGTCAGGAGTGCGCCGAAGAAGAGCATCGCGAAGTTGCCGGCATTGACGGCAGCATCCGCGGATCCTCTAAGCAAGAGGGCCGAGGCGGCGAGCCCTACCAGGACGAGCGCGACCAGGAGCCAGCGGGTCGGACGGAACCGGGTCGGTCGGTGACTCCGCCGCGCGCGCATCGCGCCATCATCTCGCGCCCGGCATCGACGGATGGACGTGACGCGCATCGGCGGGCCCTTCAGGGGTGTCCGGTGCTACTAGCCCAAGCCCATCCTGGTCTAGAAGACCTGCCTGTAGCGGGCCCCGTCCACGGTGATGACGAGCGAGCCTTCGCCGCTGGTGTGGGCCTTCACGCGAGCGGGGGCGGGCGTCGAGGTGGGCTTGTCGTCTGGGCCGACTCCATACGGCGGGACATCCGCGTCGGGTGTGTCCTTGACGCGGAGATAGTCCGCCAGGTCGAACGCGTAGAGGCGGGCGCCCTGCGCAGCACCGAAGGGAAGCCGACCAATGGCCAGCATGCAGCACTTCTCGATCGCCGCCGTCGCCGAGCAGAGCGCCGATTTCCGGCGGGTTCTGTGGACCGGCGAGCACGCCCAGCTCGTCATCATGACCGTCCCGCCGGGTGGGGAGATCGGGGCGGAGACCCACGAGCACAACGACCAGATCCTGACGTTCGTCAGCGGCACCGGAGAGGCCGACGTGGCCGGTCAGACCAAGGCGGTGGCCCCGGGCGACCTGGTGGCCGACGACGCCGAGGAGTCGGGCCAGGACCAGCCTCCCGCCGGCTGACCTGCTCGCGGCCCGGCCCGGCTCGGGCCCAACGACCCGAGCAAGGGTCACCCTCGGCTACCGCGCGGAGGACGGGCGGGGGCGCTAGCGGGTGGCGAGCAGCCGATCGGGGTCGTCGTGCGCCTCGCCGCCGGCGCAGTGGCGGGCGTCCGGGAGGAGCACACGACCCGTCGTACCGCTGGTGCCAGGACTCCCCGGTCGCGCCGTCGAGCACGTGGACAAGGGTCTTGTCGCCGCCGTCGAGCCCGAGCAGCACAGCCGGAATGGCCGCCCAGTGGTTGCCTGGGATCACCTGCCGAACCCAGACGACGGCCTTGGCTCGCCGTGACGCCTTCTCGTGGCAGGGTTGGTCCCATGACGCAGCAATCCGGGTGGCACGACAACCCGCAGGACCGCCGCCGGCTTCGCTGCCGGGACGCAGTGATCTGGTCCAGCGACGTCACTCCGAAGGTCTCGCCGACCGTGGACCGGTCCGACAGCGGTATGCCATGCGGCATCACCCCGGCCGGCCCAGGGGCAGCAGGGCGAGCCGTGGCCAGCGTACGCAGGAGACCGTAATGAAGAGCTTTAGTCGACTCCCGCAACACATTGGCATTATTCCTGACGGCAATCGAAGGTGGGCTCAGCGCAAGGGACTGAAGAAGCAGGACGGGTATGAGTCCGGCCTTCGGCCAGGACTCGAGCTGTACGAACTGTGTTTGGAGCTGGGGATCAAGGAGCTAACCTTCTACGGGTTCACGGTAGATAACACAAAACGCCCCTCCATACAGATCAGAGCTTTTCAGAAGGCGTGTGTCGACGCCGTCGAATACCTGGCAAGCAAAGACACGGACTTGCTGGTCGTCGGGAATACTCAGTCGCGATTCTTTCCAAAGGCACTACTGCCGTACACCGATAGAACTAGATTCGGGAGCGGTATCATCAAAGTCAACTTCCTGGCCAACTACGGCTGGAACTGGGACCTCAACTATTCGGTGCAGAACAGTGCCACCAGCTCAAGTGGCAACATCATTGACGGTATAGCGTCTTCGGATATCTCAAGAATCGACTTGATCATTCGCTGGGGCGGCGGGCGAAGGTTGAGTGGATTCTTACCGATCCAGTCAGTCTATGCGGACTTCTATGTGGTGGATGAGATGTGGCCCGACTACAGCATTGAGCAAGTCTACAAGGCTTTGGAATGGTATCAAGACCAAGACATAACGCTGGGCGGTTAGCCTCGCGCTT
>JADGOR010000105.1 GCA_017882855.1 Cellulomonas sp.
CGATGGTCATCGGGTTGTGGGACGAGCTACTTGCAGCGGTACCTGGAGACGTCTCGGGGAGGAATCAGTGACGTAAGCCGGGGCGCGGCCGGTGTGGTCTTGGCTGTTGCCCTCACGGCTTCTCGCGGTCGCCGACCGCCTCCGAGACCCCGCGACCACGACGGACAATGACTGGGCTATGCGCGCCCGCGACACCCGCTCGAGGCACGAGGCCGTGGTTTGCGCGATCGGATGAGCAGGGCCAGCTCGCGCCTTCGCGGCTGCGCACGCGATGCGATCAGAGTGGCGGGAACGGAAGAGGAACGGAGTCACGGGCGAACATGCGCCACAACTCGCCCGTTTCGGGTCGCTCGGCCCCGATGTCCGCTGCGGTGACCGACTAGACTCGGCATGAAGCATCCGAACCGCCGGAGAAGGCATGACCCCGAAACTCAAGTTCGCCGATCGCCTGGCGCTCATCGCGGTTGTTCTCGCTGCGGTCGCGGCTGCTGCAGGTCTGTTGGTCTCGGGCCTCTACCGGGACCCCGCCGAGGGGGTCAGACAGGCTCGCGCTACCGACCTCGTGACGCTCCTCGTCGCCGTGCCGGTCCTTGCACTCGGGCTGTGGCGCGCCCGGCGAGGCTCTGCCGGCGGACGCCTCGTGGCCATCGCCGCCCTGGGCTATCTCGCCTACTCCTACGCCATCTACGCGTTCTCGGTCGTGATCAACCCGCTTACGCCGGTCCACATCGCCATCCTCGGCTTAACAACCTGGTCGTTCGTTCTGACTGTCTTCGGCCTCGATGACGCGACCGTCGATCGCGCCGCCGGATTCCGGCTCCCGCGACGAACGACGGGCGGATTTCTCATCCTCGTCGCTGCCCTCTTCGCGATGCTGTGGCTCAGCCAGATCGCAGGCGCCATCACGAGCGGTCAACTGCCGAAAGCGGTATCGGACCTGAATCTTCCCACGAGCGCCGTCTACGTGCTCGACCTTGCCTTCGCCCTCCCGCTCATCACGCTTGCTGCTGTCTGGTTGCTCCGCCGTGATCGCCACGGTCCGGCGAGCGCCGCGGCGGGCCTCGGGTTCCTGGTCATCCTCGGGCTCTCCGTCCTCGCCATCTTCGCCTTCGACGCCGCGGCCGGCCTCACCGTCGAGGCGCCGCCAATCGTGATCTTTGGCGTGGTCACGGTGGCTGCTGCCATCCTGCTGGGCGCCGCATTGACCAGTTCCGCTCGGGAGCGTTCCGCGTGATCCGGCGCATCGCGGCGATCCTCCTAGCTCTGCACGGCGTTATCCATCTCATCGGGTTCGTGACGCCCTGGCGGATCGCCACGCTTGAGGGCTTTGCCTATCGAACCACCGTCCTCAACGGAGCGTTGGACGTCGGCGATGCCGGCGTGCGGGTCGTCGGTCTGGTGTGGCTGGGCTTGACCGCCGGCTTTCTGGCGGCCGGCTACGGCGTCTGGCGCGGCAAGCGATGGGCGGTCGGCCTGACGGGCGTCCTCGCCGTCGTGTCCCTGGTCGTCTGCCTGCTCGGGTTGCCAGAGACCTTCGCCGGCATCGCGATCGACGGCGTGATCCTCGCCGCGTTGGCCTACATCGTGTTCATCAGGGGCCGTGCCGCGAGCCCACTCGGGTAGGGGTCACACATGGCTTCGTTCGATCGGCGCTATGCCGAGGTCGTCGCGGCCGAGTTCGCGCGGCAGCCGCTCGGCGCCTCCTTGCTGCTGGTCGGGGCCGACCTTGAGGGGCTACCGGCACCGGTGAAGCGATACATCCGCGGGTCGGGGGCAATCGGGCGCCCTCGCCCCCAGAACGTCCGGGTCGCCTTCGACGCCCTCATGCGCCGGAAGCCCGGCGCGGACCCGATGGTGTCGACCTCGGTCCAGTACAACTTCTTCGGCCAACCCGCGCGACTGTTCCTGATGCAGGCGAGGATGTTCGGGGTCCCCGTCCGCGCCCTGCACCTCTACCAGCGGGAGGCGGCGACCTTCCAGGTGCGGGTCCTTGACCTCAAGACCATCGTGGACCAAGCCGGGCCCGAGATCAGCGCTGCCGAGAGCGTCACCGTCCTCAACGACTGGTGCTTCATGGCGCCGGGCGCGCTCGTGGACGAGCGTCTTGTCTGGCAGCCGATCGACGACCGTAGCGCGCTGGTCACCTTCACCAACGGGCCCTACCGCGTCTCGGCGACCCTGATCTTCAACGAGCGCGACGAGCTCGTCGACTTCTGGTCGGATGACCGGCCCGACAGCAGCACCGGGGCGTTCGTCCCGTGTCGCTGGAACACGCCGATCGGTGAGTACCGGGACGTCGACGGGATGCGGCTGCCGACCCGCGGCGGCGCTGTCTGGAACCGGGCCGCGGGCCCGTTCATGTACGGCGAGTTCCGTTTGCGGTCGCTTCGTTACGACGCGCCCGGTCCTGGCGAGTTGTAGGCGAGCCGCCAGGCGATCTGCCGCGACGGGCCCGGCTCCGTCGGACAGGCCGAGGCGCCGCTGGCTGCTCATCGGTCGCGTCCTCGTCGTGGTCGCCGCCGTCCACCTCTTCACGTTATCCGGGTTCGGCGTAGCCGGCCGGTCCCTCCTGATGGCGGCGCCGCTCCTCGGCCTCGCGACCCTTGCCGGCATGTACCAGATGTGCGCCACACTCGCGGGCCCCGGACATTGGTTGGCCGCCCGAAACATGGCCACGGGCACGAGCGGTGGCGGTTGGACAGACCTGACTACTCTCGGCGATACAGCCGATGGTGGTGGTGAGATCAGCGCCGAGTCATGAGGAAGCAAGCGGTGTGCGTCGATGGAGCGGGTGTCGAGAGTTGCTCGATCGAGAAGTCATGGCCGAACAGCGCCGTCTCCTCGCCGGGCTCCATGACCGGGACCATCCGGGAGGGGCCGGTGAGACTCATCCGGGGCAGGTCGGACCGTCGGGCCCAGAAGCACCAGAAGAGGAACGCGGCGCCGGGTCGGGCCAGGTTCGCCACCAGGTTGGCCATGGCCCGTCGGCCGGTCGGGTCGAGGTCGTCGAGCGTGCTGTAGTCGACGAGCAGGTCGAAGGGCCCCTCGACGCCCGGGATCTCGCTCGCGCTGAGGTCGCCCTCAAGGAACCGGATGGAGCCATCCGCTCCTTCCGCGTTGGCGCGCTTCCGTGCGACCCTTAGCGCCACTGGGGAGAAATCGACGCCGGTGGCGTCGAAACCATGGCGGGTGAGGTAGCGGACGTTCGCGCCCGTGCCGCAGCCGAGGTCGATCGCGCGCCCGGGCGCCAGACGGGCCGGAGTCAGCACGCCACTTTCGACAAGCGTGACGAGCTCGGGCCGTGGCGGCCCGTCCCACGGGGCGCCGATTCGGTACAGGAGGTCGTAGATCGCGCGCTTCATCGGGCGTCCTCGCCGGCGGCCTGGCGTCCGCGCCGGCGCAACGCGCGGGCGGCGACCACGGCGAGAGGAAGCTGCGCGGCGCCGTAGATGACGTGAGCGCCATAGTGCCCGAACGACTGTTCCGGCTGGAACGGGAAGAGCCCCAAGGGCAGCACCGACAGAATCCCGCCGCCGACGAGGTTCAGCAGCGCCCAGGTGAGGAGAGCAACGTGGACGACCGCGTTGGCGGGTCGGGCCCACGCGAGCAGCGCCAACAGGCCGAAGATCGCGAGCGGGATGAGCGTCTGCGGGTCGAGGAGGAAGGCAGGCCCGAACTCGAACAGGTTGTGGGCAACCATCCCGGCGGCGGCGATCGCGGACGCCAGCACGACGACGGCGGCTGAAGGGAGGCGATGATCGGTCATCTCTCGGCTCCGGAGTGGACTCGGTTCCTCCGAGGATGAAGCCCGATCCACCGAATCCAAATACCCAATCATTCGGTTCTCGCGCCGGGTTCAGCGGCCAGCCATGACCCGATCGAAGCGGGCCGAGTCGAGCGCGACCGGGACGAGCTCCGCGCGAAGGACGCGGACGATCCGGTCGCGCATCGCCGCGGCGTCCGGCTCGACGCCATGCCCGATCTCATGCGAGCCGACGAGCAGCGTCAGGATCAGCCGGGCCAGTTCTCGAGCGGCGTCGGGCGTCAGGCCCGGACGCACCGCCGCGAGGTAGCGCCCGAAGACGGCCTCGCCCTCGGCGAACATCGCCCGACGGATGCGCATGATGCCCGCCAGCTGTAGCTCTTCGGCCATGTCAAGAGCGAGCAGGAAGTCAGGCAGCTCCAGGATCGCGAGGTCGAGGAAGCCGCTGAGCTGGCGAAGGGGATCGATGGCGGGATCGACGTAGACCGAACGCCAGTCGAGGTGAGGCTGCCGAACGACGTATGTCGCGAAGGCGGCCTTTGACGCGAAATAGTGGTAGAGGCCGGCGGGTGCCAGGTGGCAGGCATGAGCGAGCGCCTTGATCGTCGCACCGCGATAACCGTGCTCACGGAACACGGGAGCCGCGAGCTTGTACAACTCGCGGCGGCGGCGGTCGAGCGGCTCCTGCGCGCTGGTTCGCCAGGGACGGACCTCTAGCTCGCTCACGCCCTTGACGAACGGGCTCGTCGCTCGTTTAGGTCCCACTCGGTCCTCAGGCATCCGCTCAGCCTACGCGGCGCGACATGCTGTAATTCGATCGGCGGCGCGCAGGGCGTCCGCGTCGTCGATCGCGTCGCCCCCCGGCGAGGGCGGACATGACGACGAGAGGAGCTTGTCCCCGACGCACGAACCACCGCCTCAGGGCGGTTGGGTCGCCGCCTCTGAGGCAAGGCGCAGGGCCTGCCTGGGACAGCCAGGTACGCGCGGACATGAATGCGTTCGCGCCTCGAGCCGCGCAGCGTGGTGCCACCGGCGTCGCCGGTTCACAGGTTCCTGGCACCCAGGCCCTCCACGGTCGGATCGACAGATAGCTCGATCTGATGGTCATCGCCGAGCACTCGGTCCGGCAGGAGGCGTCGACTCCCAACCGTGATGACGAAATGACGCGGCCGTTCGTGGGCGCCAGGCCGCCTCACGACCAGCCAAGCAGCAGCCCGAGCCCGATGAGCAGGGTCGGCCAATACAGTACCGCGGGAATCGTGTCCCCCGATTTGAGAAAACCCACGACGACGAGCGCAGCGACAAGAACCGCGAGCGCCGCCACGGGGACCGCCAGGCCGCCGGTCAGGCCGAGCGTGAGTCCGAGCACGACCAGGGCCGCGCCGGTTGCGAGGACGAAGGCGGCGAACAGGCCTCCGGTCGCGGCACCGAGCAGCGCCTCGGCGGGCTCGGTCGGCGCGCCGGTGGCGACAAGGTCGGCGAGGGCGGGCGTCGTGCGCGTCCGGATGGCGAGGACTGCGCACCACAGCCCACCCGCGATCGCGTAGGTGATCGCCACCGCCGCCAGCACTGCCCTGCGGACCTCGTCGCCGCCGAGGGTCCCGGCCAGGACGGCGAGGCCCGCCGCGGTGAGCGCGGTCGCGACGAAGAAGCCCGCGTTGAGCATCGTCCAGGCCAGGCGATGGGCACCGACGATCGCCAGGTGGTCCTCGCGGGATGCCGACCAGACGGGGAACAAGATCGGGTTGGCCGCGCTGATCCCGCCGACGACGGGCCCCACCACGAGAAGTGCGGCCGCGACGGTGATCCCGTCAGCCACCGCTCGCCGACCGCTCGATCCGATATGTAGCGAGGCAGAACCCTCGTGGGGTCAGGGGCCTTCCCATGCCCACGTCGTTCAATTGACCGCGGTGTCGTGAGGTCATGTGCCATGCCTTGAGAATCGGCGCGCTCGGTCTCCGCCAAGAAACAATCGTAGACGAAAGCCGGCCAAGGGCCGCCGCGTGCGAGCCCAGCGAGCGGGCAACGCGGCGGCCTGCCGGAGGCCGCCGATGGCGGGGTCTGGCGAGCCAGCAGCTCCTCGCTCTTGGCCACGGTGTAATCCAGGCAAACGGCGATCTCCGCTGTGGCCAGTCAGTGCTTCGCCAGCAGGCCCCGAAAGCCTGGTCGGACCGCGTGGTGGTCAGTGCAGGGTCTTCGGGCCCTGCTGCACACGATGCCGCGATGGTGTGTCTTCCGGCGGCGGCTGGGTGATCTGGGCGACCATCTCGTGGCCCAGACGGCCCTCCAACCCGGCACGTGGACCGTCCTTGGCCCACCGGCAGATAGCAG
>JADGOR010000106.1 GCA_017882855.1 Cellulomonas sp.
GCAGAGGATCAGGTTGTAGCCCCGCTCGCGCGCCGCGTCCTCGGCGCCCTTGATGATCGACGAGAAGAACGGGTTCGTGATGTCCGGGACGAGCATTCCGAGCGTCAGCGTGCGCTGGAGCCGGAGGCTGCGGGCAAGCGCGGACGGCCGGTAGCCAAGGACGTCCGCCGCCGCGATGACGCGCTCGCGGGTGGCCGGGCGAATCGTGGATCCCGCGTGGCCGTTGAGGACGCGCGACACGGTGGACGGGTGGACGCCCGCCTCCGACGCCACGTCGGTGATCGTCGCGCGAGCCCTGGTCGGAGCCATGGCGTTACCGCCCGGTGCCCGTCATACCGCGGCGCTCTCGCCGAGGTAGAGGCGCTTGACCTGCGGGTCGTCGAGGAGCCGCTGGCCCTCCCCGCGGAGCTTGATCGTGCCCAGCTCCATCACGCAGCCGGTCCGGGCGGTGCCCAGCCCGGTTCGCGCGTTCTGCTCGACGAGGAGGATCGTGACCCCGTGCTCGTTGAGCTCGCGCATCTTGGCCATCACCGTGCGAGAAGCCCGTGGCTCCAGGCCCAGCGTCGGCTCGTCGAGGAGCATGAGGCGGGGCGACGTGACGATCGCCCGTGCCATCTCCACCTGCTTCTGCTCGCCGCCGCTCAGCAGGCCGGCCCGGCGGTTGGCCTGCTCGACGACGATCGGGAAGAAGGCCGCGGCGACCTCCAGCCGTTCGCGGGCGAGACCCCGGTCGCGGATGCTGTAGGCGCCCATGAGCAGGTTCTCGTGGACCGTCATCTGGGGGAACGTGCTGCGGCCCTGCGGCACGTGGGCGATGCCGCGCCGGAAGAGGAGGTCGGGCCGCAGGCCGGCGACGTCGGTCCCGTCGAACCGGATCGTGCCGCGACGCGGCCGGAGGATTCCCGAGATCGCCCGCAGGAGAGTCGACTTCCCGGCCCCATTCGGCCCGATCAGGCACACGAAGTCGCCCTCGGCAAGGCTCAGGTCCACGCCGCGCAGGATGTCCCCGCCGCTGCCGTAGCCGGCGCAGAGGCCCTCGATCTCGAGCAGCATCCTCAGTCTCCGAGGTAGGCGTCGAGGACGATCGGGTCCTCGCGAACGGCCGCCGGCGAGCCCTGCGCGATCACGGTCCCGCGGTGCATGACGATGACGGGGTCGCACAGGTTCATCACGAAGCCCATGTTGTGCTCGATGATCAGGAACGTGACGCCCCGTCCATTGAGCTCGCGGACGTAGCCGGCGATCTTCTCGATCATCACCGGGTTGAGGCCGCCGGCCGGCTCGTCGAGCAGCACGATCTCGGGCTCGGCCATCAGCGCTGCGCCGAGCTCCAGGAGCTTCTGCTGGCCGAACGAGAGGCTGCCGGCCTGCTCGTGCCGCAGGTCCTGGAGGCCGACGAACTCGAGGAGCGCCTCCGCCCGGTCGCGCTCGTGGCCCTTGATCGCCGCCGTGAAGAGGGCGCGCAGGGTCAGCTGGCGAACCGGCACGATCATGTTCTCGAGCACCGTCATGCGCCGGAAGATCCGGGTCACCTGGAACGTGCGCATGACGCCCAGGTGGACGATGTCGCTCGGCCGCCGCCCCGTGATCGGGACGCCCCGGACGTAGACACGGCCGCGGTCGGGCTCGTAGAAGCCGGTGATGCAGTTGAAGAGCGTCGTCTTGCCCGAGCCGTTCGGCCCGATGAGCGCCGTGATGCTGCCCTTTCGCACGGCGAGCGAGCAGTCGGTCAGCGCCTGGATCCCCCCGAACGACTTGTCGATGCCGCTGACGGCCAGGCTGGTGGACGGATCACGAGCCGCCATCTCGGCGTCGGCGGCCGAGCCGGGGCCGACCGCCGCGGCGCTCGCGGGCAGCGCGGTCACGTCGCCGCCTCCGGCAGCCGCTCCGGCGCATCGACGGGGCGTGCCCGGCCCCGGCCGCCGCGCCGCGAGGTCCAGGTCGTGATGATGCCGTCCGGCATGAACATCACGACGAGGACGAGCACGACGCCGAGGGCCACGAGGTGGACCTGGCCCGCGATGCCGGAGGGCGTGAGGTAGATGAGGTACTGCGAGAGCGGCTGGACGAGGAAGGCGCCCAGCACGGGGCCCCACAGGGTCCCGCGGCTCCCGACCAGGCACATGATGATGAGGTTGAGGGTGATGATCAGCTCGAACGCGAGGTCCGGGTCGACGTAGTTGAGGTACTGGGCGTGCAGGGCGCCGGCCACGCCCGCGAACGAGACGCTGATCGCAAAGGCCAGGATCTTGTAGAGGGACGTGTTCACCCCGGACCCGTCGGCCTTTCCCTCCTCTTCGCGGATCGCGACCAGGCCAAGGCCGAACTTGGAGCGCCGGATCGCGAGCGAGACGAGGATCGCCACGACGAGGAGCACGAGCATCCCGTAGTAGAAGGGGAGGATCACGACGTCGGCGGGAAGGGTCAGCAGGGGCAGGTAGAGGCCGGAGCTCCCGCCCGTGATGTCGCGCAGGTTCAGCGCGACGAGCTGGATGACGTACGTGAACGTCAGGGTCACGATCACGAACGAGGTTCCTCGCGCCCGGAGCGAGATCCACCCGAGGCCGGCGCCGACGATCCCGGCGAGGATCCCCACGAACGGCGCGCTCAGGAAGACGGGGATCCCGAAGTGCACGACCAGCAGCCCGGCGACGTACGACCCGAGGCCGAAGAAGCCGACGTGGCCGAGCGACACGTAGCCGGCGAGGCCGCCCATGATGTCCCACCCGACCGACATGGCGGCGTACATGAACGTGAACAGGAGCAGGTCGAGGTAGAAGCCCTCGCGTACCACGATCGGCAGCACGAGGAAGAGCCCGAGCATCACGATCGGGAAGACGGTGCGCAGCTTCATCGCCGTCACAGGCTTTCGCGGGCGACGGTGCCGAAGAGACCGCGTGGTCGCACGATCAGCACGCCGAACAGGAACAGGTAAAAGACCAGCGGCGCCCAGTCGAGCGAGATCGTCACGGTGGCGACCTGCTCGGCGAGGCCCAGGATCATCGCGGCCACGAACGTGCCCTTCAGGCTGCCGAGCCCTCCGAGCACGACCACGGCCAGCAGCTTGCCGATCCACAGCCAGTGGGTGGCCGGGTAGAAGGCGAAGAGCATGCCAAGCAGCGGGCCGCCCGCCGCGGCCATCGCGACGCCCAGGCCGAAGGCCAGCGTCGTCACGTATTCGACGTTGACGCCCACGAGCGCGGCGCTGCGCGGGTCCTGGGTCGTGGCCCGGATGGCCCGGCCCAGGTTGGTGCGCGAGAGGACCACGAAGAGCGCGCCGAGGAGGGCGAGTGCGGCTCCTGCTGCGAGGAGCCGCACCAGCGGGACGTAGATGCCGAGGATGTTGAAGCTGTCCAGCGAGTACGCCGTGTTGATCGCCTGGAAGGAGGACGACCAGAGCGAGCCCTGGAGCCCCTCGAGGATGATGGCGAACCCGAACGAGACGAGGACCGTCAGCGTCAGGTCACGCCCGCCCAGCCGTCGGAGCACCACCCACTGCCCGAGCGCGCCCAGCACGAAGAAGACCGGCATGAGCACGATGATCGAGAGGAGCGGGTCGAGTCCCAGCGTCCGGTAGAGCATCCACGAGAGATAGGCGGACATCACGATCATGGCCGCGTGCGCGACGTTGACGACGCGCATCACGCCGAAGATCAGCGTCAGGCCCGAGGCCATCAGCGCATAGACGCCACCCGTGAGGATGCCCAGGACGATGCTCTGGCCGAGCAGCTGTGGGTTCACGGCGTCGTACCGGGGTCAGCGACTAAGGCTCACCACTTCGGCTTTGGGTAGACCGGGTCGGCGTTCTTGTTCGGGTCGGCGCTCGGGGCGACGACCTTCATCTGCCCGCCCTGGTACTGCTCGAGCAGGTAGCTCCCGTTCGGCCGGCCGACGGCGTCCCAGCCGATATTGCCCTGCACCGTCTGCACCGAGTTCGCATGCAGCCAGTCGGCGATCTTGGTGTTGTCGAGCGACTGCGTCCCCAAAACGGCGGCCTGAAGGACCTGGCCCACGGAGTATCCCTCGGCGGCCTCGCCGGGGATGTCCTTCTCGGCCGGGAACATGGCGAGATAGTCCGCCACGAACTTCGCGTTGCCCGGCTCGATCGACGTCTGGACCCAGCCATCGCCCGTCATCGTGCCGTTCACCTTGGAGCCGAGCGCCTGCTTGTAGGCGCCCACCGTTCCGGGACCGCTCGTGAAGTAGACGGCCTTGGGCTGGTAGTTGATCGAGGCGTACGCCTGCACCTGCGCGACGGCATCGTTGAAGATCGTCCCGCCGAGGACAACCTCCGCACCGGACGCCTTGACCGCTGCCGCGATGGAGGCGAAGTCGGTCTGGGTCGGCGGGTACACGTCGTGATAGACGGTCTTGATGCCCGCAGCCTCGAGCGCCTTCTGGGCGCCGTCCTCGGTCGCCTTGACGAACGGGTCGTCCTGCTGCGGGTAGGCCGCGCTGGCCGGGCGCTGATCCGCGGGGAGCGCCAGGAGGTAGGCGACGAACGGGTCGGCCTGGTGCTCGGCGGTCGCCGGCTGAACGAAGAACGTGTAGTGGAAGTTGCGCTGGAACACGCCGGGTGCCCCGCCGGCGCCCTCGATGAAGGCCATCTTGTACTTCTCGGCGACGGCCGACGTCGGGATCGTCAGCGCCGAGGAGAATGGGCCGAAGAGCAGGTCGACCTTGTCGACGGTGACGAGGCGCTCGATCTGGCTGACCGCCGTGTCGGCGAGGCTCTGGTTGTCGTACTCCTTCAGGACCAGCTTGCGACCCAGGAGGCCTCCGGCGTCGTTGACCTCCTTGATCCAGACCTGGTACCCGTGCTCGATGGCGGTGCCGGGGTCCGACTTGTCGCCCGTGAGCGCCTGCGAGACGCCGATGACGATCGGCTGATCACACGGCGGGATGGCGCACGCCGCGGAGGGCGACGCGGACGGGCCGCTCGACGCGGCCGAGGCTGCCGCGGATGCGGCGACTGACGCTGCCACCGACGCGGCAGCGGACGCGGCGGGGCTCGGAGTCGCGGCCCCGGCGCAGCCCGCGAGGGCGACCGAGCCGGCCACCAGCAGCACGAGGAGGGGACGGACGCCCGGGACGGCGATCGATCGATTCGAGCGGCGCATGGTTCGCGGTCCTCGCTTCCTGTCAGGGGTTCCCGGCGGAATGTCCGGCGGGAAATCGATTGCCGAATGGCCGGAAATCGATTGCGCAGTTGGCGGAGTATCCGCACGGGCTCCCGGCGTGTCAACAGCGAATCACGCCACCCAGCGTCCGCGACCGGTACCTGGACCGGCTGGTGGGACGCCGTGATGTGTCGCCGTGATCGATCGTCGCGTGGCGGCGCCGGGGACCAGCCCTGTCGGGGCCGGGGAGTTGCCCGCGCCTCGCAGCGGCTCGGTGCGGCGGGTCGTCCGGCGGGCGCGAATCTCGTTGACTTCCCCCAGAGAAGCCACGAGGATGCGCAGACATCGCGGGTCGTGTCCGTCCCGATCCGTCATCGCGAGGGTGAGGTTGCCCGCAATGCGTCCCCGTCGTCCCGTCCTGCTCGTTGCCCTGGTCGTGCCCGCCCTGATCGTGGGTCTCGCCGCGGTCCAGCTCGGAGGGCCATCGCCGTCCCGGGCCGCGCATTCGAGCCTGCGCGCGCCGACGATCAGCCCGAACGACCACCCAGCGGGGAGCCGGATCGACCAGCTATCGCGACACGAGCACGACCTCCGGGACCCGCTACTTCTACCAGATCACCGCGGTCAACGGGGTGGGTGAGGGGCCGCGCTCCAACGAATCGTCGGCGATCGCGCGCTGACGGCGACCCGGGCGTGACGGCAGACCCGCTCACGTGCAGATGAAAGGGGGCAACGGATGACTCGCTCGATCGGCACGCTCGCCGAAGGATCCTTCCAGCCGCGGCCGGCCGGCACCAGCCGACCGATTCGAGTGACCCGGGCGGCGGCCGCGGGGCTCGTGGTCCTGCTCGTCCTGGGCCTGGTCGTTCTCGTGCCGGTGGCGTCCGCAGCGCCGGTGCCCGCGTGCGTCGCCGGGAACCTCAGTGCGCGGATCGCATCGTGGCAAGGCGCGGCCGGGAGCAGGATCGCCGAC
>JADGOR010000107.1 GCA_017882855.1 Cellulomonas sp.
ATGGCCGGCGACAGGATCACGGCGAGCGACTTCATCGCCATCGTGCCCGCGAGCTGGTCCTGCGACGGCGACGACGGCGACATCTCGCTCTCGTCGAACCGCGACGAGGCCATCTGGGTCGAGCACGACACCGGCCAGGGCAGCGTCTACGACTGCATGTCTCAGATCGACGGGATGGGTACCGTGTCCGCGCTGCCCCAGGAGAAGTGGGGCGGGGTCACCGCACGCGCCTACCAGGCGGTCGACAGCGGCGACATCTACGGCGTCCGCTGCGCCGTGGTGGGGTCGCAGACCTGGTACCTCATGTACTTCCCGCTCGACTCCAAGGACGACGCAGCGGTTCGGGCCGATGTCACCAAAGTGATGTCGACCTGGGTCTGGAAGTAGCGCGGAGCGTCAACCCACCGTCGCGAGGATGACCCGCGCACAGTCCGCGTACGACAGGCGCGCGCTGTTGAGGCACATGTCGTACTCCCGGTAGTCGCCGAACGTCGTGTCGGTGAAGAACTGCTGGTACCGGCTGCGCGTGCGGTCCATGGTCGCGATGTGGCCCTCGGCCGACTTGCGCGTTACGCCATCCACTTCGACGGCGCGCGTGATCTTCCGCTCGAGGTCGGTGCTGTACACGAAGACGCTGCGGAACGGGATGCCCGCGTCGGCGAGGATCTTGTCGGCGCAGCGACCGACGAACACCGCCGGCGCCGTACGGGCGGCAACCAGCACGACGTCCTGGATCGCGCTGTACAGGCGGTAGGGCAACGAGGAGGTCTCCGGGTCCGCCCCGGCGAACATCGAGATGGAGACGAACGGGTTCGTGGCGACGCGCTCGTCGAAGCGATCCAGCAGGCCGGGCGACAGGCCCTTCGCAGCTGCTGCGTCCTGGATGATCCGGCTGTCGTAGAAGCGTACGGCCGCCTGCTCGGCCACGAGGCGGCCGACCTCGCGGCCTCCGCTGCCGAACTCCCGGTTGATGACGATTGACCTCACGAGCCGTCCTCCTCTGTGGTTGCGCCGAAGTCGAGCCAGCGAACACCCGAAAGGTACGTGTCGGGGTCGGCCTTGGGGTCGAGGGCCAGCTGGATGACGAAGCCCTGGCAGATGCCGCGCAAGACCTGTACGAGCGGTGCCGCGCGGAGCGCTGCCTGCGCGGTGTCAAGGCCCTGTTGCTCCAGCCAGGTGCGCATGTACGTCTCGTGCAGGCGGGCGAACTGCGCAGCGAAGTCGGCGAAGACCGACCTGAGCTCCGGGTCGCGCAGGCACGCGGACCACGTGTGGATACGGATCTCGGAGCCGGCGCCGGTACGCAGCCTGTCCAGGTACTCGGCGACGAGCTGCGACGGCTCCGGCAACGGGTCTCGTGCCACGATTGCCGCTGCGTCAGCCGCGCGCTCGGTGAGCACTTCGGACGCGACCTGACGGATGATGTCGACCTTGTTCTCGAAGTGCACGTAGAGCGAACCCGCGGACAGGCCGGACTCGGCGATGATGTCGGCCATCGATGTCGCCTCGAACCCGTTGCGCATGAAGCAGCGCTGGGCAGCCTCGATGATCTGGCGACGGCGATCGGTTCGCCGGTCGTCGCTGATCTTCGGCATCGCGCACCCCTTCGTTTGACACCATATCGGCGTCCTGAGCAGAATAAAGAATGAACGATCATTCTTTTTGGCGCGGGCTGAGCCGGCGGCACACACGACGAACGGAGACCGCCGATGACCCTGTCCGGCGCCGGCCGAATCCGTACCATCCGCCGCCACGCCGCGGTGCTCCTGGGAGTCTCGCTCGCCGTGGCGACGCTCAACGGATGCGGCAGCGCGAGAACCACGATCCCGTCGACCGCTGAGGTCACGACGGCCACCATCACCACAGGCGTCAGCGCTGCCGGGTCACTTGCCGCTGCGACGACCCAGGACCTCGGCTTCCCAGGCGGCGGCCTGCTGTCGTCGGTCGCGGTCCACGTCGGTGACCAGGTCAAGGCAGGTCAGCAACTCGCGACCATCGACGACTTCACCCTGAGGCAGGTCTTGGTTCAGCAGCAGGCGAACCTGACCGCTCAGCAGGCGCTGCTCGGCAAGCTCACCGCGAGCCCTTCCACGGCGGGGGCCCAGAACACGCTTGCTCAGGCGCAGCAGATCCTGAACGCGACGAAGAGTCAGATCGCCGCGACGGGAACGTCGGACGACGTGGCGATCACGCGCGCGAACGCCCAGCTCGACGCGGCCCAGAACCTCGCGACCGCCGCGCAGGCCGTGGTCGACGCCGCCCGGGCCGGATGCAGCACCACCCCCTGCGCCGCGCTGGCCACGGCGGAGGCGAGCTTCGCCACGGCCAACCAAGGCGTCGAGACGGCGAAGACGTCCGTGGCGACGGCCGGGCAGAAGAAGAGCACAGATGCGGCAACCGGCCAGGTGTCGGTCGCCTCGGCCCAGCAGGGCGTGGTCGGCGCGCAGAACAACGCGAGCTCGAGCAGCTCGGACAGGCCGTACCTCATCGAGCAGCAGCAGGCCGTCGTCGCCACCGCCCAGAGTCTCGTGGCGATCGCCCAGCACAACCTCGACCTCGCGACTCTCACCGCCTCGTTCGACGGCACGATCACCGCGATCAACGGCAACGTGGGCGAGTACCTCACCGCGAGCACGGGAACGACCGCCGACGCGGCCGGCACGACGAGCGCGATCCCCGGAACGACGACGAGCACGTCGACGGTGGCACGTCCAGGCGGTACGCAGTTCATGGTGATCTCGAAGGCCGGACCCCTCGTCGCGGTGCTGCCGGTGCAGGAGTCCGACGCTGCGGCTGTCGTCACGGGCCAAGACGTGTCGCTCGGCCTCGACGCAGTCCCGGACCTGGCGGCGCGGGGCAAGGTCACAGCGGTGTCGCCGAGTGCCACCGTGGTGTCCGGCAGCGTCACGTACTTCGTCACCGTGACGCTCGGCACGACCGACCCCCGGCTCAAGGAGGGCATGACCGCGCGCGCCACCGTTGTCACGGCGCAGCGCAGCGGAGTCCTCACCGTGCCGACCGCGGCGATCCATCACCAGAACGGCAAGACCACGGTCACCACGATCCAGGACGGGACACGGCAGGCCGTCGTCGTCGCCACGGGCCTGGTCAGCCCCGACCGCACGGAAGTGGTCTCCGGCCTCTCCGCCGGCCAGAGCGTCGTCGTCGCCGGCTAGCACCACCACACCGAACGAGGAGCACGATCGTGACAGAGCAGACCTCCGAGGCCGTACAGCCCAGCCAGACAGAGTCCGAGCCGCCCATCGCGACGGCGGCACGACGTCGACCGGTGAGCCGTCGGACCAAGATCGCGTTGACCGTGATCCTCGTCGTCGCGCTCGTCGCGACGGGCGGCCTGGTGGGCTCGTGGGCCGTCAACGACAGCCTGTACGTGTCCACGGACAACGCCCAGATCGACGGCGTGCAGCTCCTGGTGAACGCGCCCGCGAGCGGCACGCTGGTGGACTGGTCGGTCGACATGGGCTCGACCCTCACCGCCGGGCAGGAGGTCGGCCGCATCGCCGTACAGGCCGGCTACATGCAGCCGCAGGTCACGGTGCGGTCCCCGGCAGACGGGACCATCGCGGTCAACAACGGGGTCAACGGCGCGTTCGTCACCGCCGGTACGCAGCTCGCCATCGCGTACGACCCCAGCGCGGTCTTCGTCACCGCCCGGGTCGACGAGACGAAGATCAACGATGTGCACCTCGGCCAGGTCGTCGACATCGCAGTCGATGCGTTCTCCGGTAAGCCGCTCACGGGACGGGTCGTCGGGATCAAGACCGGCGCGGCGGGCGTGTTCTCCCTGTTCGGCCAGTCCAACACCACGGGCAACTTCCAGAAGGTGACCCAGGTCATCCCGGTGAAGATCGCGATCGACGACCGTTCGGGTCTCGACCTCGTACCGGGCATGAACGTCACGGCCAAGATCCACCGGTCGTGACTGCGGCCGCGGTCGCGGAGACCCCGGCCACCACCACAGCCCCGGCCGATCCCGACGGGCTCCAGCACTGGGTCGTGCCGCTCCTGGTGCTCATCGTCGGCATGTTCATGACGGTGCTCGACACGTCCATCGTCAACGTCGCCGTACCGACGATCCAGACCGAGTTCGGCGGCAGCTCGACCGACATCGCGTGGATCAGCACCGCGTACAGCCTCGTGCTCGGCGTCGTCGTGCCGACGACAGCGTGGCTCGGGGACCGCGTCGGACTGGCCCGCCTGTACATGATCGGCCTGGCGGGGTTCGCGATCGCGTCGGCGCTGTGCGGGCTGTCGTGGAGCCTGCCCAGCCTCATCGGCTTCCGCGTCCTGCAGGCGATACCCGGCGCGCTGCTCCCCGCCATCACGATGACGATGGTCTACCGCATCGTCCCCAAGGACAAGATGGGCGCGGCGATGGGCATGTACGGGATCGGCGTGATCGTCGCCCCCGCGCTCGGCCCGACGCTCGGCGGATACCTCGTCGAGTACGTGAACTGGCGCGTCATCTTCTACATCAACGTCCCCATCGCGGTGGTGGGCGTCACGCTCGCGCTGATGTTCCTCCCCCCGTTCCATCGCCATCCCACGTTCCGGTTCGATGTGCTCGGCTTCCTCACGGCGGCGGGCGGCCTGGTGTGCCTGCTCCTCGCCACCTCAGAGGGGGAAGCCTGGGGATGGACGAGCTACCAGATCCTCGGCCTGTTCCTCGCGTCCGCGGTGCTGCTCGCCCTGTTCGTCGTGGTGGAGCTCGAGCTCGAGCACCCACTGCTCAATCTCGCGGTGTTCCGCACCTGGCCGTTCACGAACTCGCTGCTCATCATCGCCGTACAGACCGTCGGGATGTACTCGACGCTGTTCTACATCCCGGTGTTCGTTCAGTCGGCGATGGGCTTGCCCGCCCTGCAGTCGGGGCTGCTCGTCCTGCCGCAGGCACTCGTCATGGCGGTCGTCGCGCCGATCTCGGGACGGCTGTTCGACCGGGTCGGCCCGCGGTGGCTGGTGTTCTTCGGGCTCCTCATTGCGGCCTTCGCCATGCACCTCATGACCGGCATCAACCTCAACACGACCAAGGGCGAGATCATCGCCTGGACCTGCCTCCGGTCGCTCGGCATGGGAATGGGCATGATGTCGGTCACCGCTACCGGCATCGGAGCCCTGGATGCACGGCTCACGAACTCCGGCGCCGCGCTCAACAACGTCGCACAGCGGGTCAGCGCCGCGCTGGGACTCGCAGCACTGTCAGCGTTCCTCTCCGGCCAGGAGGCGCAGCTGAGCGCCGGCCGCGGTGGTCTGCTCACGGCGGCGGACCCCCGGATCGCACGGTCCGGGATGGTCGCTCTGTACCAGTTCTCGAAGTCGGTCACCCTCGAGGAGTTCGCCACCGCACTGTCCAATACCTTCGCGATCACGACATGGGTAACAGTCCTGGCGGCTCTTCTGGCGCTGGGGCTGCCGTCCGGGCCGCCGAACGCGCCACGTCCGAGGCCAGAACCCGGGGAGTGACTCGTCGATTCCCAGGTGAGCGGGCAACACCCTCGATACAGTTGCGACGTCCTGCGACGAGAGGAATCCCGTGAGCCAGCAGCCCGGGTCCGGCCCCTACCCCCCTCAAGGCGTCCCCCCGCAGCAGCCGCAACAACCCCCGTACGGTGGAGGGCCCTACCCCGGGGCCGCACCGCAACCGCCGTATGGGTCCTCACCCACGCCCGCGCCGCAGGCGCCGGCGTACGGGCAGCAACCGCCGTACCAGCAGCCTCCGCAGCCCGGCTACGGACAGCAGCCGCCGCAGCAAGGCGGGTACCGGCCGCAAGCGCCGTATGGGCAGGAGCCGCCCGGCTATGGCCAGCAGCCGTACGGCGCGCCGCAAGGTCAGCCCGGCGCGAATCCGTACGGGCAGGCCAACGCGGCATGGAGCCCGCCCGGTGGTGCGCCTCCGCAGCCGCCGAAGAAGAAGTCGCACGCAGGAATCATCGTTGCCGTGGTGGCGATCGTCCTCGTGCTCATCGTCGCCGGCGGTGCCGCGATGTGGTGGAGCCAAGCTCAGTCCGCCGT
>JADGOR010000014.1 GCA_017882855.1 Cellulomonas sp.
CCCCTCTCCTCGTCCCGACCGATCGGTCAGGATCCCCGCCCACGCAGACGGATCTCGACTTCCAGAACACTCGCCCGGTCGGGTTCGTTCCCCTCCTCCGACGCCACTGTGACGTCTTGCGTCACGATCGATCGAGTGCGCGCTCTCACTCCTTGGAGTGACGGCTGCTCTGCCATGCCTCATCCACGACGGCCGAACGACCGACACTCATGAAAGAAACGGAGAGGACGTGACTGTGAGCGCACCGATCACCGTCGGCGTCCTCGCGCCGACCAGCGGCGGCTTCTACTACGGCGGGGTGCTCTCGGGCATCACCCGCGAGGTCGCCGCCGTGGGTGGCCGCGTCGTGTTCTTCCAGACGACGGATGCCGGGGGCGCAGACGCCACCGGCGGCGGCACGCCGGACTTCACCACCCCCACCGCGTGGAACCGGCTCGACGGCATCGTCTCGGTTGCGGCGGCGGCGAGCGTCGACTACCTGCGCCGGCTCAAGGACGCCGGGATCCCGGTGGTGCTCACCAGCAACGTGATCCCGGGCTTCGATGCCCCCACCGCGATGCCGGACAACGCGGGTGGCGCGCGAGCGGCGGTCGAGCATCTCATCGAGCACGGACACACGCGGATCGGGTTCGCGGGCAACCTCAAGCAGTCCGACATGCGCGAGCGCTACGAGAGCTATCAGGAGACCCTGATCGCACATGGACTCGAGCCCGACCCCAGCTACATCTTCATCGCGTACAACGACGTGGAGATCGGCGGACGTGAGGTCGCGAACACCCTGATCGCACGCGGGATGCCGGTCACCGCCCTCTTCGCCGCCACCGACCGGAATGCGATCGGCCTGATCGAGACCCTCACGGCGGCCGGGTACACGCTCCCCGAGGACCTCGCGATCGTCGGGTTCGACGATGTCGAGCGCGGCTGGTTCATCACTCCCGCGCTGTCCACGATCAATCAGCACTTCGACGACATGGGAGCGCTGTCCGCACGCCTCCTCCTCGACGAGATCGCCGGCAAGCACCTGGGGAAGTTGCGTGTCGACACGCCATCAACGTTCGTCCCTCGCGACTCGTGCGGCTGCAACGGCGGCCAGCCCGTCAGCCATGCCGTGTCGCGCCCGGTGCACCTCGACCTAGCCGCAGCAGACGCCATCCGGAAGGCCAGAGAACGGCTGTTGGTTGCGGGCGCGATCCGCGGTCTCGGCGCCCTGCCCGCGCATCGCCAGGAATCCCTCCTCAACGGCATGGGGATGCTTGCCGACGCGGTGGACGAAGCCGTGCTGGGAGGCCACCAGATTCGCGTCGAGCACATCCGGAAGGGCGAGATCGAGATCCGCCGGCACCAGCCGGTGCCCGAGCTCGTGCAGGACGTGATGGCGGCCATCACGACCTACATCCTCGACCTCGACGGGTCCAGCGCAGCGGACCAGGGTGAGACGCGACGCATTCTCGGCGGTTGCGTCGCGCGGATCGCGTCCGAGTTCTCACAGATACAGGCCGGTGCGGCCAGCCAGCGCACGGTCGATATCGAAGGCACCCTCCGCGAGCAGTACGACCTGAGCGTGGAGCTGCTCGAGCGGGATGGCGCGGATGCCAAGGAGCTGAAGTGGCTTCGGCACACCCACGTGCGCACCGCGTGCCTCGGACTCTGGGAGGGGGCGCCCGAGGACCGGTTGCTGAAGATCGTCGGCGTCTACGACGAGACCAGCGCGCTGACCGGTTTGCGTGGCACGGAGATCCCGGTCCGGAACTTCCCCCCTGCCGAGATCGTGCAGGCGGCTGATCCGGCCGAGCAAGAAGCCTCCTTCGTGATCCCGGTGAAGGGCCGCGGGGTCGACTGGGGTGTGTTGTCGGTCATCGGCACGATCGACGCGACGTCCGGGAGCGACCGGGAGACGTACGACCACTGGGCCTCGTTGCTGACCATCGCCCTCGAGCAGGAACGACTGAACGAGGACCTGTACCGGAGCGAGGAGCGCTATTCACTGGCGTCCAATGCCACGAACGACGGTCTGTGGGACTGGGACGTCACCACCGGTCTCACGTACTACTCGGAGCGGTGCCGGCACCTGCTCGGGTTGCGCGCGGGCGGCGACCTGCCGAACGGTCCGGATGCCTGGATGAGCTCGGTCCACCCGGACGACAAGCCGGCGCTCAAGGACGCGATCCAGACCGGGATCTCGCGGGCTCGCCCGTTCGAGGTCGAGGCGCGGGTCCGCGGCGCGATCGGCGGGTATCGCTGGATGCTGTACCGGGCTCAACCCGTGCCCGGCCCGGACGCGAGCGACGCGGCGATCCGGGTGGTCGGTTCGGTCACCGACATCCATGCCCGCAAGGAGCTCGAGGACCGGTTGCGCTTGGGCGCCCTGTACGACGAGGTCACCGGGCTGCCCAACAGACGCATGTTCGTGGACCGGCTCACCTGGACCATCGCGCAGGTGCACCGCAGCGGGAACGGCAACTACGCCGTCGTCTTCCTGGACCTGGACGGCTTCAAGCTGGTGAACGACTCGCTCGGCCACCTGGTCGGCGACGAGCTCCTGGTCAAGGTCGCCGAGCGTCTTCGTCGTGGTCTACGGACCGTGGACACCGCCGCGCGGTTCGGCGGAGACGAGTTCGCCGTACTCCTGTACGACATCGAACCGGACGCGGTGCTGGCCACCGTTGAGCGGATCCAGGAGGAGATCGCCCGGCCGGTCCGGCTGCACGACACCGAGCTCGCGATCACGGCCTCGGTCGGGGTCGCGACGAGCAGTACCGGTTACCGCAACGCCGAGGACGTGCTCCGCGACGCGGACACCGCGATGTACCACGCGAAGTCCCTCTCGCCCGGGTCGACATCGATGTTCGACGAGCAGATGCATGCCAAGGCCATGAACCACCTGCAGATCCAGAACGAGTTGCGGCAGGCCCTCGAGCGCAACGAGTTCGAGGTCTACTACCAGCCGATCGTGAACCTCGCGTCGCGCACGACGCGCCAGTTCGAGGCGCTGATCCGCTGGCAGCACCCGGTGCGCGGTCTCATCCTCCCCGGCGAGTTCCTACCCGCGATGGACGAGACCGGATCGATCCTGGTCCTGGGTCACTGGATCCTCGACGACGTCTGCCGGCAGATCGCGGCCTGGCACGCGGCGGGTATCACGGACGTCAACGTGAGCGTCAACCTCTCGAACCGGGAGTTCTGGTCGAGCGCCCTGCTCAGCTTCGTGGACACCTGCCTGAAGCGTCACCAGCTGAGCCCGGACTGCATCACGCTCGAGATCACCGAGAGCGTCATCATGACCAATCCGGCTGCTGCCTTGCGCACGATGGAGGAGCTGCGCGACCGCGGCATCCGGCTGCACATCGACGACTTCGGGACGGGCAACTCGTCGCTGCACGCGCTCCGCAGCTTCCCCCTCGACGCCCTCAAGATCGACCGTTCGTTCATCCAGGAGCTCGGCATCGACCAGCGCACGACAGACCTGGTCGAGCTCATCGTCGCCATGGGTCGAACCCTCGGCATGGGTGTCGTGGCCGAGGGTGTCGAGACCGAGGCCCAGGCGCGCTTCTTGCAGGACATCGGCTGCGCGGAGGCCCAGGGGTTCTGGTTCGCCAAGGCCGTACCCGCGATCGAGGCACTCGGGATGCTCGAGCACCCCTTCGCGAGAGGGGTCGCGGCGGCCGAGTCCCAGCAGCACTGGGGCGCAGCGCACCGCTGACCGTGACGCTGGCGACCGGACGCGAAGTCGTCGGCCCTACTTGCGGCTCCGGTAGTAGTCCCGCCAGACGAGCTTGTGGAGCGGGATCCAGCGCGGGATCGACCGCAAGCCCGGGATGTACGGCAGGAAGATGACGAGGAGCATCATCACCGCGATGATCGCCAGGATGTAGATGTCGGCGTTGGCTGTCATCGTCGCGGCAACGCCGGTCGTGGCATCGCTGTTGAAGATGGGCAGCTGGTACCAGAAAGAGAACGGCGCGAGCCACTGCTGGCCCGGGAAGTTGCCGGTCTCGTTCATCATTCCCCACTCGTTGCCCTGCAGGTGGTTCGCGGTCCCGGCGTCGTCGAGGTACGAGCCGTCACCGAGGAACAGGATCTGCTTGGTGTTGTCCGTGGTGAAGAACTGGCCGGGGGCGGGCAGCACGCTGTCGAGCGCACCCGATGTCGCCATTGCCACCAGGCCGGTTGCCAGCGTTGGCACCGGCCCGCCGACGCCGGCCGGCACCTTGGTGGCGTCGCCGTTGGCGCCCTGAGGATCGTTGAGCGCCGTGTCGTACCGGGTCGCCCAGCCGGCCTGCACGTCGGCGCTGGCGGACGTCCACGTCACGAGAGCGTCGGCCACGTCGGCGGGCTGCTGCTGGCTGGAGAGCGGGTTGATGACGAAGTCGTTCGGCGGGTCGACCGGCTGGTGGACCCCGGCCCACTTCTGTGGCGCGATGGGGCCGATCGCCTGGCCGTCACCGTTGGTGTTGTAGGGCGGGCCGTAGGTGGCGGAATCAGAGGTGCCCGCCAGCTCGGCCACCGTCGTCGCGTACAGGTTGTCCGGCGCGCTCTTCGCCCAACCCTGGAAGGTCAGCGCCGGGTCGTCGGGCGAGCTGAAGATCGCGGCGAGCACCACGGTGAGCACCAGCACGACGAACGTCGCGATGACGCCTTCCTTGACGATGTCGTAATGGCGGGTCGGCCCGGTCCAGGGCTCGCGCTCCAGGGTCTCCTGAGTCGTGGCAGACATCAGCGCACCCCTTCCCGTTCCGGGACCGTGGGCACGGGCGGTGCCTCGACCTTGGCCGCGTCGATCGGTGGCACCACGCCGTGCACGCGCACGAGCAGGACGTGGGTCGC
Source organism: Cellulomonas sp. (assembly GCA_017882855.1). Taxonomy (GTDB): domain Bacteria; phylum Actinomycetota; class Actinomycetes; order Actinomycetales; family Cellulomonadaceae; genus JADGOR01. The sequence goes on from JADGOR010000014.1 coordinate 4,825, forward strand.
CACCAGCACGGCGATGATCGCCGGCAGCAGGAACACGTGGATGAGCAGGTTCTGGCCGAGGTTCGCGACGTTGAACCAGGAACCGAGTCCGGTCGCATTGAGGCCGTCCTTCGCCTCGAAGGCGATCCACTGCGAGTCGAAGTTCGTCTGCACCACGTAGCCGGTCAGGGCCGCACCGACCGAGACGACGAACGCGAGCATGCCGGTGATCCAGGTCTTCGCGCGGTTGCCGCGCCAGGCTGCCATCCAGAACTTGCCGAACAGGTGGATGACCATGAAGAAGAAGAAGAGCTGGACGGACCAGAAGTGCAGGCTGTTGAAGAACAGACCGGTGTGCGAGACGTGGTACCAGGCCGGGCCCTCGAACGCGAGGACGGCGCCGGACGCCACGATCACCCCGAGCGCACCGAGGGTCGCCACGCCGAAGACGTAGATCCACGACGCCACGTAGGAGGGCTGGGTCTCCGGGAGCAGCTTCTCGTACGGGAGCTTGCGTTCGAGCAGGCCGCGGAGATGGCCGATCCAGGTCGTCGGATGGGCCGCGGGAGCGAACTCGTGTCGCGCCGTCGTGGTGCTCACGAGCGGTCCCCGGTCTTGCGACGGTTCCCCGGGAACGGCAGCACCAGCGCCAGGACGAACAGCGCCAACATCGCGCCGATGACGATCAGGTTGGGTACCGATACCGAGAGCCAGCCCCAGCTCAGGTAGTGCGGTGCATCGGAGGAAAGCCGCAGTGCCAGCTCCATGGCCGGTCCTCGATTCGCTCGGGCGGGGCATACGCCACGCACACGGTACTGCCGCACGTGCTTCGCCACACCCGCAAGGGCACGGTTCTGATTGAGCGCTCAACCACATGTTCGGCTTGAGCCTAGGGGTTGGAGCGGTCCAGCGCCAGGACTCAACCGCGAGCGCGGGCGTGGTGCGCTGGTGAGCAGCACCACGCCCGGCCGCGATCGGTGGATCAGCGACTACCGCGTCAGCGGCTGATCAAGACCTTGAGCGCCTTGCTGTTGGCCGCGTCGCCGAACGTGTCATAAGCGCCGAGGACGTTGTCCATCCCGAAGCGGTGCGTGACGAACGCGCCCACCGGCAGCTTGTTCTGCGCGACGAGCTTGAGCAGCATCCCCAGGGTGTTGGTGTTGACGAGCCCCATGCTGATCGTGATGTTGGCGATCCACAGGTCCTGGAGCGGGAGCTCGACCGGCCCGCCGTGCACCCCGACGTTCGCCACGTGCCCGCCTGGGCGCACGAGGTCCGTGCACATCCGGAAGGTTGCGGGGATGCCGACCGCCTCGACCGCGACGTCGACGCCGTAGCCGTCGGTCAGGGCGATCACCTGGTCCTTCCAGTCGGCGTCCTTGGAGCAGACACCGTGCGTCGCACCCATCGTCTTGGCCTTCTCGATCCGGTTGGTGTCCAGGTCGACCGCGATGATCTGCGCCGCGCCGTACAGCGACGCCGTCGCGATCACGGACAGCCCGACCGGCCCGGCACCGACCACGGCGACGGTGTCACCGGGCTTGACCTGCCCGTACTGGACGCCGATCTCGAACCCGGTCGGCAGGATGTCGGACAGCAGCACGGCTGCGTCGTCGGGCACGCCGGCGGGCAGGGCATACAGGGAGTTGTCCGCGAACGGCGTGCGGACCAGCTCGGCCTGGGTTCCGTCGATCAGGTGGCCGAGGATCCAGCCGATGCCGACGGCACCTTCGTCGGCGAGGCAGTGCGAGGGGTTGCCGCTGCGGCAGTAGCTGCAGACGCCGCACGAGCTGACGCACGAGATGATCACGCGGTCGCCGACCTTGAAGTTGCGGACTGCATCGCCCACCTCGGTGACCGTGCCGACGCCCTCGTGGCCGAGGATGCGGCCGTCGGTGACAGCCGCCACGTCGCCCTTGAGGATGTGCAGGTCAGTGCCGCAGATGGTCGTGGTGTCGACCCGCACGATGGCGTCGGTCGGCTGCAGGATTGTCGGATCGGGAACGTCTTCCCACGCCTTGGATCCGGGACCGTGATAGACGAGAGCCTTCATGAATATGCCTCCACGTGCTTCGACGCGCGGGACAGACGTCTGTCTGTCCGGGTGCCTCCAGTAGACGCCTCGATCCGGCCCGAGTGGAAACCGGAGCGTCCTCGGACGGGCGCGCCCAGGCCGGCGGGTACTGCCTCGGTCGAGCGTTCTGCCGTCCCGTCAGGCCCCGACGGAGCACGCGGCGCGGATGAGTTCCACCGCGCGTTCGGCATGCCGATCGAGAAGCTGTTGACTGTCCGCGCCCTCGTCGACGGGCGGCTCCTGGTCGACCTGGATCGTCACCCGCGCCCCGACCCCGTGCGGCTCGACCCGCATCGTCGTCGTCACCGGGAACGGCAAAGCCGTACGGACGACGCGGAGGCCGGGCTCGGTCCGCACCATCTCGTGCAAGGCCGCGGCCATCTGCCCCTGTGGCGTGGTCACGATGACGCACCTGAGATCGCCGGTCGGCAGGCCTTCCGGGCCGGCGACCACGAAGCTCGACGCCGCCCCGGGGTGCCCGCTCACCAGATAGGCGAAGTTCTCAGGGTCGTCGACGAAGGCCAACACGGTTTCCGGGGAGGCGGCGACATCCGCGCTCGCCGAACTGGTCACGGTCGTGGTGGCACTGCCCTGGTGCGCGGCAGACACGGCGTCGATCGAGAAGCCCTGAAGCGTCTCCTCGCTCGGCACGCCGCGAACCTCGTGCGGCGGCATCGCGAAGTGGTCACGAACTCGTTCCAGCCAGCTGAGGGTCCCGCGCCGCGCCGGACCGCGCATGTCAGGCGCGTCACGGCGCAGGACCTGCGTCTCGAACTCGCGGCCGAGTCGACACCTGTCCGGTCCGATCGGTGTCACCTCGGTGACAGCGGTGACCGGCATCGTGCCGGAGACGACCCGGGTCACCCGCCGACGGCCGGGGGCCACCTCGACCACCTCGCTCACGGTGCCGGCCAGGCCGCCGAGGGGGCCAGGAGCGAAGCTGCATGACAGCCCTCCCACTCCGGTCGGGGTATCGGGGATAGGGAACGAGAAGGCTCGAGGGTCGCCCTGCAGCACCGGTGTGGAACGGGGGTCCTCGATGAAGTCCCAGACCTCCTCGGCGGAAGCCGGCACCTCGATCGCCGCACCGTCCTTGAGAACGACGAGTTGGTCGATGCTGGGTGCCCAGCGGACGAATCGGTCGCTGAGCCAGGTGCTTACGGCACTTCTACGCGTCATGTCCCTAGATTCGACATCCCGGGGCGGCGGCTTGAGCCGCCCGCCCGTACGAGGGACGCGCCGATCGCGCATCCCGACTTCCTCTTGCACGAGCGCACCGCCCGCGGCCTTGTCGCTAGCCTGGTGCATGGGGCGGCTGCACGCGAGTCCGCCACCCCGCGGGCCTCTAGCTCAGTTGGCAGAGCAGCGGACTTTTAATCCGTAGGTCGTGGGTTCGAGCCCCACGGGGCCCACTCCCGACGACGAGGTTGCCGAGCGCAGCCAACCGCGACGCCTGCGCGCCGACGTGACCCCGGCCGCTCAGGCGCCCAGCGGCGTCAGCGCGGTGTACTCGTCGATCGACCCGTCCCGCAGGCAGACCTCGATGATCTGACGCCCCAGCGGGTCCAGCTCGTCGGTCAGGTACTGGCGCAGCTCGCTCTTGAAGAAATCGGTGAGGATCTTGGCCCCGACGTCGTACGCCTCAACGCCCACCTGGGACTGCTTGTCGGGTCGCAGGAAGGTCGGCCGGATCAGCTGGCCGTCGATCTTGATCTCCTTGAGCGTGTACCCGAACAGCGGGCACCGGGACGGGACCAGCTGCTCCGGACGGATCCGCCCGCTGCCCCGCCGGGCGAGGTACTCCCGGGTGAGCCGTTGGGCCGCGAAGTCGACCTTGTACGCCCCGACGTGCTGGTTGGGCGTGAGCACGTAGCGGGTGCGCGGGTTGTCCACGATCTGGCGCAACAGGAGGTTGGCGCCCCCCACCTTGGTGCCCGTCGAGAACGGCCAGAAGGAGCCGACGCCCTCGGACACCATGCCGCCGTGCTCCAGCGCGCTCTCGGCCGACGCGTTCTCGCCGATCGACGGGTTCTTGTCCCCGCGCGGGGCGATCAGCCGCCAGATCCAGGCCAGTGCCGGCGGCACGATGTGCATCATGCCCATGATCCCGTAGCTCGGGTTCTCCCGGGTGCAGGCCGGCATGCGGACCCCGAAAGTGCGGACGTCCACCTCTTCCGGCTCGTTGACCACGTTGGCCACCAGGCGCCGCGGCACCACGATCCGGGGGTTGGAGCAGGGCTTGCCGTTCTTGTCGAGCGTGTGCTCCCAGGGCAGGCAGGTGGCGTCCGGGATGCCCTGGATGTTGAAGAAGACCAACGGCTCCTCGGGGTGGATGAACACCCTCTCCAGGTGCATGTCGTCGCCGTACGAGGTGAGGTTGTCCACCCGCACGAACCAGCCGTCCTCGGCGTCGGCCACCACGAGCTTGCCACTGCCGTTCTGGATCACCCGGTGGCACAGGGTCATGTCGTCGGTCACCGGGGCCAGGGCGCTGGTCTCGGACAGGGTGATGAAGTACGGCTCGTCCGTGACCACGTTGGTGCCGAGCAGGATGCGGCCGTCCTCCTGGCGCCGGATCTCCTGGCACATCTCGGACTTGCCGCCGCCCGAGGCGCCCTCGTGCATGAGGACCGTCTCGTTCTCGTACGGGGTGGTCACCCGGACCGCCGAGGCGTGCGCGGTCAGCCAGCCCTCCTGCTGGCCTATGTCCAGCAGCACCGAGAACACGCCCTTCTTGGCGCTCGGACCCGGATACAAGTTGTAGGCGAAGAACTCGTGCAGGGCGGTGGTGCGCTGGTGCACGACGGCCTGCCGGCCGCCGAAGTAGGTGTGCCGGAACGGCGGCGCCACGTACATGATCGATCGCGGCGTGTACGGCCCGATGTCCTCGAACGTGCACCAGCCCTGCAGGTCCATCAGGGTCAGCGTGAAGAACGCGGCGTTGACCGGGACGATCGCCAGCGACGGGTCACCATAGGTGAGCCCGCCGGCCTTGAACGGCAGGACCACCAGCTCCTGGCCCGACAGCCACTCCAGCGTCTGCGCGCGCAGGTCGTCGAACCCCTCGCCGTACACGTCGCGGAACCGCGGCTTGTCGGTGGGCAGGTCGTCGGCGATCCGCATGCAGTCGGGGTCCCGACGGCGCATGTAGTCCTCGGGATAGTTCACCGCGATGCCGTTCTTGCACCGCACGACGTCCGCCTCAGGCACCGGGGTGCCGTTGACGTCGTACTCGACGATGAAGCGTGGACCGCCGTCGGGACCGAGAGCCAGCTGGTAGAGCTCCGCACGGGTGGCCGGGATGACGATGTTCGCGCAGGCATCGAGAGCGGCTCGGACGTCGGCGGGCAACGTCACGCTGTCCAAGGGATGGGACACGGCTTCTCCTTCGTCGAGAAACGAGGCGCATCGGCACACGTCTCCAGACGTTGAACCGGCATCCGGTCGGAGGCGCGAGTGACGGAGCCTTTGCCCGGAGGTTACGACCCAATGGTGCCCGGGACGTGGGACCAAAGGGCGGGTGCGTCCAGCAGGTGAACCGCTGGAAGGCGGTTCGGAGGCGTCTGACCCGACGGCGCGCTCCGGGCGGCGTGCTACCGGTGGCCGACAGCCCTGACCAGGAGCATCGTGGGTCCCCCCCGGCCACCCAGCCGGGTCGAAGGAGATGGGGCCGGTGCAGTTCACCGATCGGATCGACGCCGGGCGACGCCTGGCGGAGAGTCTGCGCGACCTGCACGGTTCGGACGCCGTCGTGCTCGGACTGCCGCGTGGCGGCGTGGTCGTCGCCCGCGAGGTGGCACGCGCCCTTGACGCCCCGCTCGACGTGATCGTGGTCCGCAAGCTCGGTGTCCCGTCCCGGCCGGAGCTCGGGATGGGCGCGATCGGCGAGGGCGGCGTCCGGATCATCAACGAGCAGGTGATGCGCTTCGAGGGCATCACCGAGGCCGACCTGATGGCCGTGGAGGAGCGCGAGCGCGACGAGCTGGAGCGGCGCGCCGACCGATTCCGCAGCGGGCGAGAGCGCATCCCGGTCGCGGGGCGAACCGTGATCGTGGTCGACGACGGGATCGCCACCGGATCGACCGCTCGCGCCGCGTGCCAGGTCGCTCGCGCGCAAGGCGCCGCGCGCGTCGTCCTCGCCGTGCCCGTCGCGCCACCGGACACCGTCGCCCACTTGCGCGAGGACGTCGACGAGCTCGTCTGCCTGGACACTCCGGACGACTTCTTCGCCGTCGGCCAGTGGTACCGGGACTTCCGCCAGACGACGGACGACGAGGTCGTGGCCTGCCTGGACGACGCCGCGGCGGCGCACGCCCGCGACCAGGCGGCGAGCGCACCCGGCCATCACGGCCTGGCCGGGTGCGATGACGAGGTGCTCGTCGAGTGCGCGGGCGTACGGCTGCCCGGTCACCTGACGGTGGCCCGGGGCGCGATCGGCGTCGTCGTCTTCGCACACGGGAGCGACAGCAGCCGGCACAGCCCGCGTAACCAGCTCGTCGCGCGGGTGCTGAACGAAGCCGGGCTCGGCACCTTGCTGTTCGACCTGCTCACGACCGAGGAGGGCGGCCACCGCGAGAACGTCTTCGACATCGAGCTGCTCGCCGGACGCCTGACCGGGGCGACCGCGTGGCTACGGGAACAGCCGGAGGCGTTCGGCGCGCGGATCGGCTACTTCGGCGCGAGCACCGGAGCGGCCGCGGCACTGTGCGCGGCCGCCGATCCTGACGCGGGCGTCACCGCGATCGTCTCCCGCGGCGGCCGGCCGGACCTGGCGGGGCCGCGACTGAGCGCCGTGACCGCGCCGACCCTGATGATCGTCGGCAGCGACGACCACTACGTGCTCGACCTGAACCGGGCCGCGCAAGCGCAGCTGCAGTGCGCGAACAGCCTGGCCATCGTGCAGGGCGCGACCCACTTGTTCGAGGAGCCGGGCACCCTCCACCAGGCGGCCGAGCTCGCGTGCGAGTGGTTCGTCGACCACCTCACCCGCGGCGCGACGCCGGAGCCCTATCCCTTCACGGATCCGGACCTCAACCCGCCGATGAAGTAGCGGCCGAGCACGATGCGCGGCACCAGCGTCGGCGCCGAGGCGAGCAGTGCGCCCGCCATCGACGAACCGTAGTTCTGCAGCAACGCGCCGTTGGCGAAATTGCCGAGCGCGATCGGCAGCACGATCGAGCGGTAGGTGCGCAGCAGGCCCGGGCCGCATCGGCGGCGGTGCGCGGCACCCGCACCAGTGCCCCACCCAGCGCCGCGGCCTACCCTGGGCCAACGGCTTCCCGGAGGGCGGGACCAGATGCGCGGCACGATACCCAGGCGGCGGACCGTGACGGGCGGCGTCCTCGCACTGGCCTTGGGCGCGCTCCTCCTGGCCGGATGCGGGAATTCGAGCACCGTCACCGGGTCGACGACGCCGCGGCCAGTCCCGCCGACGACGTCCGCCGCGCCAAGCACGCCCGCGAGCTCCACTCCCACACCTGGAGGCACCATGCCGTCCACGCCGGTCGGCCAGCCGTCGATCGATCCGAGCCTCATCGGTATGGTCACGGAAGCCGTCGCAGACCTGGCCGGCCGGCTCGGAGTCGGGCCGGACGCGATCTCCGTCCTCTCCGCCGAGCTCGTCACCTGGTCCGATGCCAGTGCGGGCTGCGCCGAGAAGGGCCGGCTCTACCCGCAGGTCGTCACGGATGGCTCGAAGATCGTCCTCGCCCGCGGCAGCACTCGGTACGAGTACCACACCGGCGGGGCCATCATCGTCCCGTTCCTGTGCACCACGCCGTCGAGCTGAGCGCGACGCGCAGTCGGAGAGCCTGGAACCAACCTCGACCCGACGCGGGCCTCGGTCGCCGTCGGAGGGTTACCGTCGCCTCACGATCGCAACCCTCCGATCGGGGGCCCGCCCACGGGCGCGAGGCACTCCGGCAAGCCCCGAACGCGACGTGGCCGACGGCGCCCCCTGCGCGATCGGCCACCTGCCGAGCACGGTTGGCGGCGGCTCACGCCGCCGCCAACCGGCGCCTCACCTGTTGTCAACCTCCAGCAGGGTCAGACCCATCAGCCCGCTGTCACCGGTGTGCGAGATGGCGCCGAGGTTCCACGCCGCCGCCGCGCCGGTCCAGCTGGCCGTGACGGTGCCCGTGGTCCCGAGCGTGGCCGACGTCGGCGCGCTGGTGATCGCGAGGTTGCCCCCACCGGCGGCCGCCGGGATCAGCCACGAGTACAGGCTGAACGCCGCACTCCCGGTCGAGCCCGCCTGCCACCCGTGCACGTACAGCGTCCAGGTGCCGTTGGCCGGCGAGGTCACGTCGATCTTCTCGTTCGTGCCACCGTTCGTGCTGCTGGCGACCTGGTTGCCGCTCGGGTCGTACAGGTACAGATCGAGATCGACGGCCGGATCCGCGACCGCATCGGGCGGCATCGCCACCCGCAGCAGAGCCGCGTCAGCGACCGTGATCGGGATGGCGGTGGAGAAACCGTCCGTCGGGTCGAAGGTCTGGTCCGGGTCCTGGACCACTGTTCCCGGTGTCACGGTCGCGGGCACCAGACCGTGCGCGCCCGCCGTGTACGAACCGGTGTACCCGAACTTGACCGGGATCGAGACGGATCCGTCAACACCGGTGCCCTTGGCCGTGAGCGGCGCCGTGAACAGCGACGCCTTGACGGCGATCGGGCTGTAGACGTCGTAGCCCGGTGCCTTCCAGGTCAGCGAGCCGAACCGCCAGTCACCGATCGTCGCGCTCACGTTGGTGATGGTCACCGAGAACGTCGCGCTCTCACCTGGCTTGAGCACGAGCACCTGGGGCGAGACCGTCACCGTGAAGCCCGGCGGGGCCTTGACCTGGGCCTTGAAGACCGTCGGTCCCGACGGACCCCGCGGGGCCTTCGTGGCGACGCTAGTCACGGTGCGCTTCACGGTGACCGTGCCGGGAACCGACTTGACCCCGATCGAGGGGTAGTTGAGGTTCTCGGCCTGGGTCGGGACTCCGGCCGACGCGAGCGAGGCGCAGGTGGCAGCCGGGTTCGCGAAGACGCTGTTGTCCGCGTCGCACAAGAACCCCAGGTAGTCGTTGAACCCCGCGTCATAGACCAGGCCCGGGTTGAACGGCGTCCCCGCGTCCTTCTGGCCGGACAGGTCGATGTGACCGGAGCCGATCGAGAACGGGTTGGCCGGCGTCTTCCGGTCGTTGTCGACGACCTGCTGGAACGCGGTCGTCATCAGCGCGGACTTGGCCGTCGCCGCACTCCAGTCGGGGTGCGCCTGGCGGATCAGGGCGTACGCCCCGGCCACCACCGGGCTGGACATCGACGTGCCGGCGATCGCCTGGAACAGCTGGCCGGCCGCGTTGCCGGTGCCGGGGTCGGGCGTCGGCGAGGCGCCGGCGAGGACCTGGACCCCCGGCGCGATGACGTCCGGCTTGATGATGTCCTCGGACACCGGGTCCGGGCCGCGCGAAGAGAAGATCGCGACCGACGGTGCGGACTTCCAGGTGCTGATCTGCCCGGTGATGAGCTGCGCCGTCGGGCGCCGGGAGCTCGCGATGTACGCCTTGATGGCGAGACCCGGAGTGGCGTCGACCTGCACCGACGCCACCATGTCGTTGTCGGTGAACAGATTGTCGACGTTGTCTGTGTTGTACAGGATCATCCCCGCGCCACCGGCCTGGGCGACCGCCAGGCTCTTCTCGGCGCGACCGATCGCGCCGCGTTGGCAGAGCACGATCTTCCCCGTCACCACAGCCGGGTTGAGTGCACCAGGAATGCACAGCTCGCTGCCGGCGGCCACCGAGTCCACCAGCGGCAGGACGCCGGTGCCCTTGGTCACCGAGGCGCCGGTGTAGGTGCGACCGTTGCCGAGCCGGATCGTGCCCTGGAAGAACCGGGGCTGAGTGCTGGCGGCGACGGTGGTGACCCACGGCACCGAGGCCGGGCCACCGATCGTGGATGCATCCGGACCGGAGTTGCCGGCCGAGCTGGCCACCAGAACGCCCGCGTCCGCTGCGTACAGGAATGCGAGGTCATCGGCGCTGGTCAGCGACGGGCCGCCACCGATCGAGTAGTTGATGACGTCGACGCCGTCGGTCACTGCCTGGTCGATCGCCGCGGCGAGGTCCGAGGTGTAGCCACCCTGGTTGCCGAGCGCCTTGTAGGCGATGATCTGGGCGCGCGGGGCGATGCCCGAGACCCTGCCCAGCGACGTGCCGAAGATCGACGCCTTGACGTTCGCGTCGCCCGCGGCCGTCGAAGCAGTGTGCGTACCGTGGCCCTCGTCGTCACGAGCGGAGTCGTACTCGTCCGGGGCCTGGCCACTCACCGCGCGGTACGTGGCGAGCATCTCGCGGGCACCGATCAGCTTGTTGTTGCAGGTGAACGGCGCGTCGAGCGGGTTCTTCGCGGTATTGCCGAAGTTGCACGACGGATTGGCGGCCGTGTTCTCGAGGGTGACGGCGGGCGCGGGGAACGTCCCGTCGTCGGCGAAGCTCGGGTGCTCCGGCCAGACACCGGTGTCGATGACGCCGACGACGACGCCCGCACCCGTGTAGCCCTTCGCCCAGACGCCATCCCGGCCGGTCAGGCCGAGGAAGGTGGGCTCGGCGTTGTCCGCGGTCCCGGCGCCCGGTCCCGGCGGGCCCGCCGGAGCGTTCGCAGTGGTCGTGGCGGTCGCATAACGCATTACGTCGGGCAGGACCGCTGCCACGCCCTTCTGCGCGGCCAGCTTGTCGGCCTGCGCCCCGGTCAGCTCGGTGGCGAATCCGTTGAGCGCAACCGTGTAGCTGTACGTGACGTCCGAGGCCTTCTTGCCGACGGACTTCAGCGCATCGGCCTGGTCCTTCTCGAGCGTCGCGGCGGTGGTCTTCGCTGCGCTGCTCGTCACGCCGTCCTTGCCGTACTTCACCGATAGCGGGTCCGCCGCCATCACGACGACGTACCGGCCGGCCGCATGGTTGACCACCTTGCCGGGACTTGCGTCGGTCGATCCCGGGGGTGCAGGCACCGGTCCCGGCGCCGCTTGCGTCGGCAGGACCGACGCGGAGAAAAGTGCGGCAGCCGCCGCGAGCACGATCAATCGTCGTCGCATTTCGTGTCTCCCCTCACGAGGCCCAGCCGCTGCCGGACCCGGTTCCCCCGAACTGGGGGGATGAATGGGGGGATCGTTCCACGCATCCGAGCGACGTGCGCGCGGAAGGTACCAATCGGTAACGAAGTGCTGCCTCAGCCCTCCTCGGGCACCATGACGATCGCGCCGCAGGGGCACTCGGACGCGCAGATGCCGCAGCCCTTGCAGTAGTCGAGATCGATCTTGAACCGGTTTCCCGGCCCGAGCTTGATCACCGCGTTGTCCGGGCACACGCCGAAGCAGTTGTCGCACTCGAAGCAGTTGCCGCAGGACATGCAGCGCCGGGCCTCGTAGAGCGCGGTCGACGCATCGAGACCCTGCACGACCTCGTCGAAGGTCGACGCGCGACGGGCCGCCTCGAGCCGCGGGCGAACCGCGTGCGGTGCGTCGGCGTAGTACCAGGGGTTGAGCTTGTCGAACTCGGCCACCGGGTGCTTCGACGGCTCGGGCCGCTCGCCACCGCGCAACCACGCGTCGATGTTCCGGGCCGCCTTCTTGCCGTGCCCGACGCCGACCGTGACGGTCCGCTCGGCCGGCACCATGTCGCCACCGGCGAAGATGCCCGGGTACCCGGTCATCATGTGCTCGTCGACCTTCACGACGCCGTCGCTGACCTCGAGGCCGGGGACGTCCTCGAGCAGGCTGAGGTCGCTCTCCTGGCCGAGCGCGAGAACGAGTGAGTCCGCTTCGAGCTCTTCGAACTCGCCGGTCGGCTGGGGGAAGCCGGACGCGTCGAGCGCCATCTTCTCGATCATGAGCTTGCCGGCGTCGGCGTGCTTGACGGTGGAGAGCCACTTCATCAGGACGCCCTCCTCGAGGGCCTCCTCGACCTCGGAGTCGTTCGCCGGCATCCGCTCGCGGGTGCGCCGGTAGACGATCACGGCCTCCTCGGCGCCCAGCCGCTTCGCGGTCCGGGCGACGTCGACCGCGGTGTTGCCACCGCCATAGATCGCCACGCGGCGTCCGAGCAGCGGCAGCTCGCCGTCCTCGACGTCGTGCAGGACGCTGACCGCGTCGAGGATGCGCGCGGCCTCGCCGGCGGGCACGTAGGCCCGCTTGCCGATCTGCGCACCGACGGCCAGGAACACGGCGTCGAAGCCACCCGCCGTCATCTCGTCCAGCGCGTGCTCGGTCCGGTGCTCGAGCTCGAAGGTCACGCCCATCTCGGCGACGCGCTTGATCTCGGCGTCGAGGACGGTGCGCGGCAGCCGGTACTTCGGGATGCCGAAGCGCATCATGCCGCCGGGGAGCGGCGCGGCATCGCGAAGAGTCACGGCATGGCCGAGCCGGCGCAAGTGGTACGCGGCGGAAAGACCGGACGGTCCAGCACCGACGACGAGAACCCGCTTGCCGCTGTCCGGCGCCGGAACCGGCAGGCTCCAGCCCTGTTCGAGGGCCATGTCGCCGAGGAACCGCTCGACCGAGTTGATGCCGACGGCCTCGTCCACCTTGCCGCGGTTGCAGACGCTCTGGCACGGGTGGTAGCAGACGCGGCCCATGATCGCCGGGAAGGGGTTCTCCTCGACCAGGGTCCGCCACGCCTTCTCGTACGAGCCGTCCTCGGCGTCGTACAGCCACTTCTGGATGTTCTCGCCGGCCGGGCAGGCCTGGTTGCACGGGGGCAACAGGTCCACGTACATCGGGCGCTCGACGCGCCACGAACCGGTCTGGTTCGCCAGGCTGGACCCGACGTCCAGGGTGATCGCGAACGGCTTGTCCATCACGCCACCTCCACCGGTTCGTTCGACATCGCGGCCGGAACAGCCGGCGCGAGCTCGGGCTCGAGGAGCCCGTACCGCTCAATGTTCCGGTCCGCCATCGCCTGGAGCTTCTTGATCACGTCGTCACGACGCGTCGGTCGGAACAGGTGCGCGTAGCGGCTCTGCAACTTGAGGTACTCCTCGACCGGCACCTGGTGGCGGATCTTCGTCGATGAGGTGACCTCGCCGTTCACCGCCTCGAACACCGGGAACAGTCCACTCTGGGTGGCGAGCCGGGCGACCTTGATCGTGTCGCACGACGCCGAGCCCCAACCGAGCGGGCACGGGACGAGGACGTGCAGGTAGCGCGCGCCGCGGAACTCCATCGCGCGGGTGGCCTTGGCCTCGAGGTCGCGAAGGTCCGCCACCGTCGCGGTGGCCACGTAGGGGATCTCGTGAGCCATCGCGATCCGCGGTACGTCCTTGCCCTGGCCGAAGACATTTCCCGGCTCCGGGCCGACGGTCTGGGTCGTCGCGGTGCGCGCGGCGGGCGGCGTCGCACCAGAGCGCTGCACACCGGTATTCATGTACGCCTGGTTGTCATAGCAGATGTACAAGACGTCGTCGTTACGCTCGAACATGCCGGACAGGCACGCGAAGCCGATGTCGACCGTCCCGCCGTCGCCGCCCTGGCCGACGACGCGGATGTCGTCGCGACCCTTGGCGTGCATGGCCGCGGCCACCCCGGTGGCAACCGCCGGCGCGTTGCCGAACAGCGAGTGCAACCACGGGAGCCGCCAGGACGTCTCGGGGTACGGGGTCGAGAAGACCTCGAGGCAACCGGTCGCGTTCACCGCGATCATCTGGCCCTTGGTGGCCCGCATGATCGCATCGAGCGCGTACCGCGCGCCGAGCGCCTCGCCGCAACCCTGGCAGGCCCGGTGACCCGAGGTGAGCGAGTTCGCCCGCTCAGGATCGGACTGCACACTTGCCAGATCCGGGTCGAGCAGGCGGTTGCCGACCGCAAAGCTGCCCACCTGGTAGAACTTCACCGGGACTGCGCCCATGGTTGTCACTTTCTCCTTCGCGCGATCTAGTGCAGTCGTGGTCCGACCGCGCCGACATCGCGCAGCATGTTCTCGGCACTCGGTCCCGAGCGGCGGTTCGCGCGCTCCCGGGCGAGCTCGCGCTCGACCAGCTCGTGGTCGAGATCGAGGAAGGTGAGCGGCTCGAGCTCGTCGCGCCCGGCCTGCTCGAACAGCGTGTGCAGGGAGTCCTTGCCGATCGGTCGACCGCCGAGCCCTGCCACCACCGTGTAGTTGGCCGTCGGCTGCCCGGCGAGCGCGGTCCGCACGTTGGACGAGACGATCCCGCCGATCCCCACCGCGAACGCCTTCTCGAGCACGACGACGCGCTTCGCCCCGGCGAGTGCCTCCCGGAGGGCGTCGAGCGGGAACGGCCGGAACGAGGTGATCCCGAGCACACCGATCGAGACGCCCTGGTCCCGCATCTCGTCGACGACGTCCTTGATCGTCCCGAGAATCGAGCCGAGCGCGATGACGACGGTCTCCGCGTCCTGGATCCGGTACGGACGGACCAGACCGCCCGAGTCCCGGCCGAAGGCGCGCTTGAAGTCCGCCGATACCTGGGGGATCAGCTCGAGCGCCTGCATCTGCCGGGCATGCGCGAGATAGCGCACCTCGGTGAACGCCTCCGGCCCGACCATCGAGCCGATCGATACGGGCTCGTCCGGGTCGAGGACCTGGCGCGGGACGAAGGGCGGCAGGAACGCGTCCACCTGGGCTTGCTCGGGGACGTCGACCTGCTCGTACGCGTGGGTGAGGATGAAGCCGTCCATGCAGACCATCACCGGGAGGGACAGCTCCTCGGCGATCAGGAAGGCCTGCACGTGCAGGTCGGTCGCCTCCTGGTTCGTCTCCGCATACAGCTGGATCCAGCCGGAGTCGCGCTGCGACATCGCGTCGCTGTGATCGTTCCAGATGTTGATCGGGGCGCCGATCGCGCGGTTCGCGACGGTCATCACGATCGGTAGACCGAGGCCGGAGGCGTTGTAGACCGCCTCGACCATGTAGAGGAGGCCCTGGCTCGCGGTGGCGGTATAGGCCCGGGCGCCTGCCGCCGACGCGCCGATCGCCACCGACATCGCGGCGAACTCGGACTCGACGTTGACGAACTCGCAGCTCGTCAGGGTCCCCGCCTTCACCATCCGGCTCAGGCCTTCGACGATGTGGGTCTGGGGGGAGATCGGGTACGCGCAGATCACCTCAGGCCGGCAGGCCGCTACGGCCTCGGCCACTGCCATCGAACCCTCAACCTGCTTGAGCATCCACCCGCTCCTCAACCTGCGACTGCACCAGCTCGAACGCGGCCGTTGCCGCGGCGATGTTTCCGTCGGCGACCGAACCGTGGAACTTCTGCCGGACGGCGTCGACCACCGAGGGCAACGAGACGATTCCGGTCAGAGCCGCGAGGCCACCGAGCAGGACGATGTTCGGCACTGGGCGGCCAAGGTGTTCGAGGGCCAGATCGGTGGCCGGCACCGTGACGATCCGGGAGGCAGTCATGCCTCCGGTCAGGTCCCCGATGCCGAGGCTCTCGAGCGAGTGCGCGGAGTTCACCAGGACGTAGCCGCCGTCGACCAGACCGCTGAAGACGTCGACGTGGTGCAGCAGCGTGGTGTCCTGGACGATGACGGCATTCGGGTTCATCACGGGTTCGCGGACCCGGATCTCGGTGGCGGAGATCCGACAGAAAGCGACGACCGGTGCGCCGGTCCGTTCGGACCCGAAGCTCGGGAACGCTTGCGCGTGCCGCCCCTCGGCAAATGCAGCAACGGACAACAGCTCGGCGGCAGTGACGACGCCTTGACCGCCACGACCATGGATTCGAACCTGGAACACCATTGTTCCCTCCCTCGGTAATCTCCATGCTCACCCCGCCGCCGAACCCGGCCGCGGGACGAAGGTCCCTTCCGGTCGGTTCCCGGCAGTCGGCCCGTCCGACGCCGCACCCGGCCCGTCGCTAGCGGCTCCCAGCGGGTCGTGCGAGAGTTCGACGGAGCGCGGCCGCACGACGCCGCACGAGGGACCGAGGGAGAACACCGCGCATGGGCGTCGCGAACATCGCCATCTACGGGAACGGTTCGCTGACCGACGGCGCACCGAGCCTCGAGGACACCTTCGAGTACCTCCGGGATCACGGCGGGATGGCCTGGATCTCGCTCGAGGGGCCGATCGCCGCGGACATCCGGGCGATCGCCGACGAGTTCTCCATCCACGCGTTGCCGATCGACGACGCGATCAGCGCCCATCAGCGGCCCAAGCTGGAGAAGTACGGCGACGTCTTCTTCGTCGTGCTCCGACCGGCGTGCTACCTCGCCGCGGAGGCGCGCGTCGTCATCGGCGAGCTGCACGTCTTCATGGGCAAGAACTTCATCGTGACGATCCGCCACCCCGATGCGCCCGCGCTCGACTCGGTGCGCGACCGGCTCGCCTCATCGCCGGAGCTGCTCCAGAACGGCCCGCCCGGGGTGCTGTACGCGATCCTCGACCGGATCGTCGACGACTACGCGCCCGTCGTCGGCGGGCTCGAGGACAACATCGACGTGATCGAGGACGAGGTGTTCAGCGGTGGCGACCAAGATGTCTCGCGCCGGATCTACGAGCTGATCCGCGAGGTGATGGGCTTCCAGCGGGCGACCCAGCCGCTCGACGACCTGCTCGACGCTCTGCACACGACCTTCGAGCAGGCCGGCTTCGACGACGACCTGCTCAGCCACCTGCGCGACGTCGAGGACCACTCCACCCGGGTGATCGAGCGGGCGGACGGGTTCCGGGACCTTCTGCACAGCATCCTGACCGTGCACGCAACCCTGGTGGCGCAACGACAGAACGGGGAGTCGCAGCGCCTCACCGCGTCGAGCCTCGAGCAGAACGAGCAGATCAAGCGGATCTCGTCGTGGGCGGCCATCCTGTTCGCGCCGACCCTGGTCGCGTCGATCTACGGGATGAACTTCCGGCACATGCCCGAGCTCAGCTGGCTCGCGGGCTACCCGCTCGCGCTCGGCCTGATGGTCGCGACCTCGGTGGTGCTGTACACCGAGTTCCGCAAGCGCGGCTGGATCTGAGCCGACGGCGAGCTCGGGCCGGCTGCGGTCCGTCGCAGATCGGGAACGATCCGTAGGATCGAACAATCCACCCGTACCCACCCATCGGAGCAGCTGGATGGCTCGATTCTTCGTCACGGGCTCGAGCGACGGGATCGGACGCGAGACGGCGCGGCAGCTGATCGCGGCCGGCCATCACGTGGTCCTGCACGCCCGTACGGTGGTTCGCGCCGGGGACGCGCGGCGGGCTCTGCCCAAGGCGGCCGGCGTCGTCGTCGGCGACCTCGCCTCGCTGTCCCAGACCCGCGACCTCGCCCGCACCGCGGCCGACGCCGGGCCCTTCGACGCGGTCGTCCACAATGCGGGGGTCGGTGGGCAGCTGACGGACCGTACCCCCACGACCGACGGGCTGGAGCGCATCTTCCAGGTCAACGTGGTCGCGCCCTACCTGCTCACTGCGATCATGCCGACGCCGAAGCGACTCGTATACCTGACGTCCCGACTGCAGTCAGCAGGCCGCGCGCACCTCGACGACCTGCAGTGGGAGCAGCGCGACTGGGACGGCAGGCAGGCGTACTGCGACTCGAAGCTGTACGACCTGATGCTCGCGCTCGCGGTCGCCCGGCTGTGGCCGCACGTCATCACGAACGGGGTCGACCCCGGCTGGATCCGGACCCGGATGGGTGGACCCGGTGCCACCGACGACCTCCCCGAGGGTGCGGATACGCAAGTCTGGCTGGCGAGCGCGAGCGAGCCGGCGGCGCTGGCGACCGGGCGCTACCTCAAGCACCGGGTCGAGCAGAGGCCGAACCCGCAAGCGCTGGACGTGGACCTGCAGAGCGGGCTGCTTGCCGCGCTCGACACGATCACCGGCGTCCAGCTCACCTCCTAGCCCCCGCGGAATGCCCGAGGGTCCGGCGAGCCACGTCGCGCAAAGGGCACCTAGGGTGGCAGTGCACCTCCGGCGTCCGACGACGCCGGACAGCCCACGTTCGAGGAGCTCTCGCGATGACCTGGCTCGTGACCGGCGGCGCCGGCTACATCGGCGCGCACGTAGTGGACGCCTTCCGCACAGCGGACCTCCCTGTCGTCGTGCTGGACGACCTCTCAACGGGGTTCCACACCTTCGTCCCGTCCGGCGTGCCGTTCGCGATGGGCTCGGTACTCGACACGGAGTTCGTGCGCGGGGTGATCCGCGAGAACGACGTGACCGGCGTCGTCCACGTGGCCGGGTACAAGTACGCGGGCGTGTCCGTGCGGCGGCCCGTCCACACGTACCAGCAGAACGTGACCGGTACCGCTTGCATCCTGGCTGCGATGGCCGAGGAGGGAGTCGGTGCCATCGTCTTCTCCTCGAGCGCAGCCGTGTACGGCACACCGCAGGTCGACCTGGTCACCGAGGACACCCCGACGGCGCCCGAGTCGCCCTACGGCGAGAGCAAGCTCGTCGCCGAGTGGTTGTTGCGCGACCAGGAGCGAGCCACCGGGCTGAAGCAGACCTCGCTGCGGTACTTCAACGTCGTCGGCTCGAGCGCACCCGGCGTGTACGACACCAGCCCGCACAACCTCTTCCCGCTCATCTTCGACGCTCTGGCCGACGGCCGTACGCCGACGATCAACGGCGACGACTACCCGACCCCGGACGGCACCTGCGTGCGGGACTACGTCGACGTCGGGGACCTCGCCGCCTCGCACGTCGCCGCGGCGCGGGTCCTGGCCGACGGCGGGACGCTGCGCCCCGTCTACAACCTCGGCAGCGGCACGGGGTCGTCCGTCCGGGAGATCATGAGCGCCGCCGCGAGCGTGACTGGGATGGACTTCGAGCCCTCGATCGGGCCGCGGCGCCCCGGCGACCCGGCCCGGATCGTGGCCTCCGGCGAGCTCGCAGCGCGGGATCTCGGCTGGCGGATGCGGCACTCGCTGACAGAGATGGTCGCGAGCGCGTGGGCCGAGCGCCAGGCCCACACCAGGTAGATCCGGCAACCCTCGAACGCGTAACCCCCGTCAAGGAGCCCTGATGCTCGCGGACCCGATCCTCATCACCGGCTGCAGCAGCGGCATCGGCCGCGCGACCGCCGAGGCGCTGCTCGCGTCGGGGCACACCGTGTACGCCACGGCCCGGCGCCTGGCGACCCTCGCCGATCTGGCCGCCCGCGGCGCCCACACCTTCGCGCTCGATGTCACGGACGAGGCTTCGATGGCTGCAGCTGTCGCGGTCGTCGAAGCCGAGCACGGCTCGGTCGGAACCTTGATCAACAACGCCGGCTACGGCGAGTACGGGCCGGTCGAGGAGGTGCCGATGGATGCTGTCCGGCAGGAGTTCGAGACCAACGTCTTCGGGCTCGGGCGGATGTGCCAGCTGGTCCTCCCGGGCATGCGCGCCGCCGGCCACGGACGGATCGTCAACATCTCCTCGATGGGCGGCCGCCTCACGTTCCCGACCGGGGGGTGGTACCACGCGAGCAAGTACGCGGTGGAGTCGCTCAGCGACGCGCTGCGCGTCGAGGTCGCGCCGTTCGGCGTCGACGTCGTGCTGGTCGAGCCGGGGATGATCCGGACCGAGTTCGACGCGGTCGCCTCGAGCGGCCTCCGATCGCACGACGACGGGCCGTACGCAGCGCTTCGCCGCCACTCGGACGAGACGACGCGACGGAGCTACGCCTCTCGGCTGGCCATCGATCCCGCGCGACTCGCTCGGGTGATCGCGCGCGCGGTCGAAGCCCGCCGCCCGCGTCCGCGATACCTGGTGACCCCGTTCGCCAAGGCAACGGTCCATCTGCGGCGCCTCGCCGGCGGGCGCGTGTGGGACGCCGTCGTGCGTCGGAGCTACCGGATCAAGTGACGGACCCACACCGCCCGACACGCACGGCTCAGCCCCAGCCGAGGTCGTGGAGCCGGTCGTCGTCGATGCCGAAGTGGTGCGCGATCTCGTGCACCACAGTGACCAGGACCTCCTCGACGACCTCGGCGCGCGTCGCGCACATCGCGAGGGTCGGGTTGCGGAAGATCGTGATGCGGTCCGGGAGCGATCCGGCCGCCCACCAGCTGTCGCGGTCGGTGAGCGCGACGCCTTCGTAGAGCCCCAGCAGTTCCGGCTCGTCCTCGGGCGAGTCGTCCTCGACCAGCACGACGACGTTGTCCATCTCGGTCGCGAGCTCCGCCGGGATCTGGTCGAGCGCGTCGCGCACGGCATCCTCGAACGCCTCGCGCGACATCTTGACCATGGCCTCATCCTGCCCCCGACCTGGGCCTTCGCACCCCCGTCCCGGGGCCGTAACTCACTTTGCCGATCATCAGGGTGTGCCCCTATGCTTGCCCAGGTCCTCGACGCTCGGACGTCCGGGCGTCCCGACGCCCCCATCGTCTAGTGGCCTAGGACGCTGGCCTTTCACGCCGGTAACACGGGTTCGAATCCCGTTGGGGGTACGAGCATCGCCCGGAGTGATCCGGGAGCATCACAGGTCTGGTTCACCAGGCCCCGTAGCGCAGTTGGTTAGCGCGCCGCCCTGTCACGGCGGAGGTCGCGGGTTCGAGTCCCGTCGGGGTCGCTCGACTGCCGCCCGGTCACTTCGACCGGGCGTCGTCGCAAGAGGCCAGATAGCTCAGTTGGTAGAGCGTCCGACTGAAAATCGGAAGGTCGGCGGTTCGACCCCGCCTCTGGCCACCACGTCAGTGCACGTCAGAGACGCAGCGACCCCGGCACAACCCGCCGGAGTCTCTGTCTGTCACACGGGTGTCACGGACACCCCTCCGTGCATCACTCGCCGACGGCACCTCTCAGAGCGGCGAGCATCTGCCCGACCGCTGCCAGGGCCGCCACATCGAGGTCCGCGTGGTCGTATGTCTCGACCGTGACTCGCTCGGAGTGTCCGTGCCAGGCAGCCACCATCCGGTCCGGGAGTCCTGCGGCCCGCAGGGCTACGACGCTGCGGTGCCATGAGGGTCCATCATCAGGAGATGACGCCCGAGAGATCTGCGCGCGAAGGCCCGCGTCGCCGAACGTCGCACACCCCTTCTGTCGTCCTCGGTGAATGGTTCCTTTCGGCGGCCGAACGAGACAACCCCGATAGCCTTCTCGACTCACGGCACCCTGACCCTCAGTCGTGGACGACGGGGAACGACGTCCGGCCACTCGTGCACGGAGTTGCCTACTTCCGTGAACTCCTGGAGTCGGTTCAGGCCATGGGTAGTGGGGACCTGCTGCTGTTCACCGACTGGCGGGGGGACCCGGACGAGAGGCTCGACGGGCCCGGCTCGGAGGTGGGGCCGGTCTTCGCCGCTGCAGCCGCGCGTGGTGTCGACGTGCGTGGTCTGGTGTGGAGGTCCCACTTCGACCGCTTCGCCTACAGCGCGTCGGAGAACCGCCATCTGGGCGCGGAGATCGAGGCGGCCGGAGGGCAGTGCCTCCTGGACATGCGCGTCCGCGTCCTCGGGTCGCATCACCAGAAGCTGGTGGTGCTACGTCACCCGGCTCGGCCCGAGAACGACGTCGCCTTTCTCGGCGGCATCGATCTGTGCCACGGACGGCGCGACGACGCACGACATGGCGGCGACCCCCAAGGTCAGCCGATGGCGAGGGTCTACGGGAGCACGCCTCCTTGGCACGACATCCAGCTCGCGCTGCGGGGGCCTGCCGTAGGTGACGCCGAGGCCGTCTTCCGCGAGCGGTGGGACGACCGCGCTGCGCTGAGCCGAAACCCCGTTCACCTCGTCGGCGAGCTGATCCACCGGGAGCAGCGGCGAGCGCGACCCCTGCCAGACCAGGGGCCCGATCCCGCTCCACGCGGGGACGTCGCCGTCCAGCTGCTCCGCACGTACCCGGTGCGTCGCCCGGGCTACCCGTTTGCGCGCCGCGGAGAACGAAGCGTGGCGCGCGGCTACACCAAGGCACTGTCCCGCGCACGCTCGCTCGTGTACGTCGAGGACCAATACCTGTGGTCGACCGACATCGCGGCCGTATACGCCGACGCGCTGCGTCGGGAGCCACAGCTGCGGATGGTGTTCGTGATCCCGCGCTACCCCGATCAGGACGGCCGGATCTCGATGCCCCCCAATCTCGTGGGGCGGGCACCTGCCTTGGAGCTGTTGCGGGAGGCCGGTGGCGACCGGGTCGCCGTCTACGGCCTGGAGAACGAGCAAGGGACGCCGGTCTATGTCCATGCCAAGGCCTGCGTCGTCGACGACACGTGGGCGTGCATCGGTTCGGACAATGCGAACCGACGATCGTGGACTCACGACAGCGAACTGAGCGCAGGCTTCGCCGACACGTCCTCGACGAGTGCCGCCCGCTCACTGCGTCTCGAGCTCGCGCACGAACATCTGGGTAGCGCGGCATCCGAGTACGACCTCGACGACCCCGCGCAGTGGTTCAAGGCGTTCCGCGACACCGCCCGAGCCCTTGACGACTGGCACGTCGGTCAGGGCTCCGGCTCTCGACCGCCCGGACAACTTCGCACCTACGCCCAGGCCGCGCAGCCCAGAAGGACGCGGCTGTGGGCCAGACCCCTCTACCGGCTGGTGTTCGACCCCGATGGCCGCAGCCTGCGGATGCGTTTGTCTCGCAGGTACTGACCGGTCGAGCATCGGGTGCTTGTCCGGAATGCTTGACTGCTTGGACGCGGACAGACACCGGCCCGGCGTGCGTCGACAGCCACGCGCCGGGCCGGGCCGGTGACCCGCCCCCTGGTGGGTCACCGGAGAACTGCAGCCGTGCCTAGCTGGTGGTCGTCGCCGCCGGGAGCACGAAGACCCGAGTCGCGGTGCGGTTGCCCGCGGTGTCCTGCGTCGTGTCGACCACGACGCTTGCCTTCGCCAGCACGTCAGCAGCAGTGCCTGCGGTCGTCTTCTCGACCGCAGCCCCGGCCGGAAGCGCGATGGTGACATCGCCGGCGCGGGTCTGGATCGTCATCGTGCTGCCGGAGACCGCCGTGACCGTCCCGCTGACAGCGCCGGCTCCGAAGAGCCCACCGAGCCCGCCTGCGCTACCGCCGGCACCACCGGCGCCGCCACCCGTTCCCGGCGTGGCGGCGTTGCCGCCTCCGAAGCCACCACCGGCGAGGCCACCACCAGCGCCCCCGCCTTGGCACAACCGGGTGATGAAGGCGCCGCCGCCCGCGCCCGAAGTCCCCGGCGTCCCGCACGGCAGCGTCCCGGCGGACGCCTGAGCGACCGCTTCGACCAGGGTCGAGGGGCCCGAGTGGGTGGTGAAGTGACCGAGCGCGAAGCCGCCGCCGAACAACAGCAGCCCGCCGACGATCCCGATTGTCTGGAGCCTGAACCTGGCCTGATCGCGTTGCTTGCGCTGGGGGGCGGCGGCCAGGTCGGTCAGGTCGGGCATCGTGTACGACGACGCCGGGCCCTGCTGCGG
The DNA here is from genome assembly GCA_017882855.1 of Cellulomonas sp. Taxonomy (GTDB): domain Bacteria; phylum Actinomycetota; class Actinomycetes; order Actinomycetales; family Cellulomonadaceae; genus JADGOR01. The sequence continues at coordinate 28,186 of JADGOR010000014.1, forward strand.
GGTGGGGACGACCGGCGGCTGCGCGGCGGCCGGATCGATGGGCTGTGTCATGACGACTCCAAGGTTGCTCGACGTTTCGTGGACTGTGGGGATGGCGTGATGTTCGTTGTCGGTCGACCGCCGGTGCGGTGGCCGAGGATCAGGGGCGGCGGCCGCTCACTCATACCTCAGCGCTTCCACCGGATCGAGACCGGCAGCCTGCCGGGCGGGCAGGAAGCCGGCGACGATGCCGACTAGGAGCGAGGAGAAGAACGCGAGGGCGATACCCGGCAGGCTGGCCCTCGCGGGGACATTGACGGCCGCGCCGACGGGCCCGGTGACCAGGACGCCCACAACGACCCCGATCAGCGCGCCGCCGAGGCTCACGATCACCGCCTCGACCAAGAACTGCCGGCCGATGTCGCGGCGTCGGGCGCCGATGGCCTTGCGGGTGCCGATCTCCCGGACCCGCTCGCGGACCGAGACGAGCATCGTGTTCGCGATCCCTATCCCGCCCACCACCAGGGCGATCGCCGCGATGCCGATGAGGAAGTTCCGCAAGGTCGCGGACTGATCGCTCGCCACCGTGAGCAGCTGGTTCTGGCTGACCAGGCTGAAGTCGTCGGACGCCGAGGCGGCCAGCCCGTGCCGGCTCCGCAATGTCAGCTCGATGGCGCTCGACGCGTAGGCGATCGCGTTCGGGTCGTTGACCGAGACGCCGATCGTCCGCAGCGTCGTGCCACCGGTGAACGCCGCCTGCACCGTGCTGATCGGCGCGAAGACGAAGTCGTCGGGGTTCGCGAATCCCGACCCACCCTTGGGCTCGGTCACCCCGATCACCTCGAACGGGATGCCGTTGAGCTCCACGGTCGTCCCGACGATCTGCTCCGGCGTCATGTTGAGGTTGGCGACCGTCGTCGGCCCCAGCACGGCGACCCGCAGCGACTTGGCGACCTCGACGTCGCTCAGGAAGGTCCCGGTCTGAACGGTGTAGGAGCGGACGTGCGCCTCGGCCGGCGACGTGCCGGTCATAGACGTCGTGGTGTTGTTCCGGCCGGCGACGACGACGACGTTGCTGACCGGCATCTCCGGCGCGACCGCCGCGATCCCTGGCAACGGGACCAGCGCCGCGGCGTCGTCCTCGGTCAACGTGGTGGCCGTTCCGGCCGCTCCGCGGACGCCGCCGGTGAAGGACGCGCCGGCATTGACCGACAGCAGGTTGGTCCCGAGGCTCGCGATCCGGCTGGTCAGGGCCGCTTGAGTGCCCTGGCCGACACCGATCAGCGAGACGAGCGCGGCGACCCCGATGATCACGCCCAGGGCCGTCAGCCCGGTGCGCAGCGCGTTCGTGCGCAACCGCCGCATCGCGAGTCGGAGCGCCTCCAGGTAGCTCATGCCAGCGCCCCCGCCTGCGCATACGCCGCGCTGTTCTCGTCGGACACGATCCGGCCGTCCTCGACCCGCAGCACCCGCTCGGCCCGAGCCGCGATGCGCGGGTCGTGCGTGATCGTGACCAGGGTGAGGCCCTCTGAGTGCAGCTGCGCGAGCAGCGAGAAGATCTCGGCACTCGAGGTGGAGTCCAGATTCCCGGTCGGTTCGTCGGCGAGCAGCAGCGGTGGCCGCGTGACGAGCGCCCGGGCGATCGCCACCCGCTGGCGCTGGCCGCCCGAGAGCTGCGACGGGTCGTGGTGCATCCGGTCGCTCAGCCCGACCCGGTCGAGCGCCTCGCGCGCTCGTTCGGTCCGTTCCTTGCGCTTGACCCCCGCGTAGACCAAGGGGGCGGCGACGTTGTCGAGTGCGGTCTCCCCTGAGACCAGGTTGAAGTTCTGGAACACGAAGCCGATGGCCCGGTTGCGCAGGGCGGCGCTGTGATCGTCATCGAGGCGAGCCGTGTCGACGCCGGCGAACAGGTATCGTCCCGCGCTCGGCCGATCCAGCAGTCCGAGGAGGTGCAGCAGGGTCGACTTGCCCGAGCCCGAGGGGCCCATGATGGCGACGCTCTCGCCGAGGGCGATCGAGAAGGTCACGCCGCGAAGCGCGCGGACCTCGCTCTCGCCCATCCGGTAGACGCGCTGGAGGTCCTCACCGACCAGCAGCGCCTGCGCCTCGGTCCCAGTCATCCGCCGGTCCTGGTCCGGTTGGTGGTGCCGCCGAAGCCGCCGGTGCCACCGCCGAGTCCGCCGATGCCGCCGGCACCGCCGGCACCGCCGGCACCGCCGGTCGTCGTCGAGAGCGGGTTCACGACGCCGGTGACGACCGTGTCACCCGCGTTGAGGCCTGCCACGATCTCCGTGGTGCTCGCCGTCGACAGCCCGATCGTCACCGGTCGGGTCTGTGGAACACCGTTGACCATCACCTGCACGGTCGGGCTCGCGGTCGAGCCCTGGATCGCGGTGGTCGGCACGGCGAGGACGCTCTGCTGCGACGCGATCGTGATGCTGATCTGGGCCGACATCCCGGGGAGCAGCCCCGGAGGCGCCGTCGCGAGCTGCAGGTCGACCGGGAAGGTGACGGCCGAGGAGGTTCCGCCGGTGCTGCTGTTCGCCTGGGTCGGCAGCGCGACGAGCGTCGCCTTCGCGCTCGAGCCGAGGGCAGGGAAGGTCACGTCGGCGATCAGTCCCGCCTTCAGCTTGGTGATGTCGAGCTCGGCCACCGAGGCGACGACCTGCAGCCCGTCGGAGCGGAGCTGGACAGCGGTGCCCGACGGTGCCCCCGTGCCCACCGTGAGGTCGACCGCCGTGACGATGCCGGCGATCGGCGCGGTCAACGACGTCGACGCGGCCGCCACTCGAGCCGCGGCGAGCGAGCTGGTCGCCGTAGTGACGCCGTTCTGGGCCTGGGTCACGCTCAAGCGGGCTTGCGCGATCGCCGAGTTGTCAGAAGCAACGGTGGCCGACGGGGTCGACGCGGTGCTGACCGCGTGCTGCGCACTCTGCACGGCACCTTGCGCCTGGACGACTTGCGCCTGGCCCTGCGCGACCGCGACGTCGTCGCTCGCCAGCTGGCTCGCCGTCGTGCCGGCCGGCTCGGCTGCCAGCTTGGCCTGCGCCGCTGCGAGCTGGGCCTCGGCCACGGTCAGCTGGGCCTGAGCCGTCGCGAGCTGCGACTTCGCGGCAGCGACGACCGAGGCCACGGACGGCTCCGCGACCAGCCGGGCCAGGGCGGAGCTGAGCTGCGACTGGGCCGACGTCACCTGGGCCTGGGCCACCGCGAGCTGGCCGGTCGCCGCGGTCACCGCCGCCCGCTGGCTCGCGCCGTCCACGGTCGCGAGCACCGCGCCGGCGTCGACATGCTGCCCGACAGCCACGTTCACCGCCGACACCGTCGACGTCGTCGTGCCGGTGCCCGAGCCCTGCGAGCTGCTGGCGGAGGCGCTGCTGCTCGACCCGCTCGACCCGGTGGACGTCCCGGTCGAACCGAAGGAGAGCGCGAGCGTCGTCTGCGGCTGCACGGTGCCGGTGGCGGCGACGCTGTCCGTGACGTTCGACCGCGCAGCCGTCGCGGTCAGGTACTGGACCGGCGAGGCCGTTGCGCGTCGGGTGTTCCACCACAAGAACCCAACGACCACGAGAGCCACGACGAGGACACCGACGACAGCACGTTTCATAGGTGCGGTCCAGTGCGCCAGCCTGGGAGCCACCTGGGTAGTTCGTGGCGGTTTGCCGTGGAAGGCGTGGCCGGGTTGTGCCCCCCACCCCTACGGACCGGCTTGCGACCAGTTGATGGCCCGCGCGGCGCGGACGGCTAGCGAGGCTTCGTCGCGGCGAGCGAGCTCAGGATCTTCTGGATCGCGGCGTCCTGGGCCAGCAGGTGCGCCTGGATCTGCTTGGCCTCTTCCAGCACGGCCGAGGCGTCGTCGTAGGTTGCCTGGGACCGAGCATCCGCCGCCGCCGCCTGGACGTTCTGCCCGACGATGATGATCGGCAGAAGCACGAGCTGCAAGAACGTCTGCGCGATCCAGGCGATGATGATGATTCGGTCGCCGGTCTTGAAGGCTGACGGCGCGCTGACGAGTGCGAGCAGCGTGAAGAGGTACGCCGACCACATGGTGCCGACGATGAGGGTGATCTTCAGCCCGACCTTGGTGTTGAACCGCCCGATCGGGCCGGGGCCGTGGATCGTTGCAGCGGCCGCGGCCACCTTGGGCGCGCCGGCCTCCTTGCGCTTCTCGACGTGCGGGTGGGGCTTGTAGTCGAAGAGTTCTGGCATGCCGCCCAGCGTGTCACGGCGGAAGGTGCGCGGCGCGGCGACGCGCACCACCCAGACGTGCGGCGTGACCTGGCGCGCCGGCCCGTCGACGCGTGCCGCCTACCGGGTGTCGAGCAGCACTACGCGCCCCGGTGGCGTCAACGGCGGCCATGACGCCACCCGCGCCAGCGACTCCGCGCTCAGCGCGGTCGCCCGGCGGACGATCATCGTCGCGTCGCCGGAACCGAGATAGCCCATCACCTGCTGCTGCCACACCGGGTTGTCCGCACTCGCCGATGGCGCCTGCCCCGCGAGCGGCGGGACGGCGTCGCGGTCGAAGCCGAGGCCGGACACGTCCACCCACACCCGACAGCCGCGCTCCAGGTCCAGCGTCAACGCATCCGCGAGGATGAGCAAGGTCGAGTCGTCGGCCGTGATGCAGCCTTGGATCCCCGCGGCGGTCTTCGAGATCGCGTCGGGCAGCCGGGACCCGTTCGGCCTGGCCAGCGAGGGCGCCGCCAGGGCTGCGAGGACGAGCACTACCGCGGCGAGTCGTCGCGGCGCCGGCACCCGCGAGAACGGCGCAAGTTCGAGTCGCGTCGACGCGGCCCCGATCACGACGGCGGCGGGGGCCGCAAGCACCGCCCCGTACTGCAGGTACATGGACGGGGTCGCCACGAGCATCAGAGCGAGCACCGCGCCGAGGACCACGGCGAGCCGCGCGGTCGCCACCTGCCACGCGAGGTACCCGACCCCTGCGGCCAGCGCAACGAGCACCAGCAGGAGCACCGCGATCGCCACCCCGCCGACGCCGCCGAGCCCGTCCTTCCCGAAGCCGGCCAAGAAGCCGATCCGGTCGATGATCGTCAAGGAGGTGCGCGGCCGGCCGAGCTGGTCCGCCACGACGTACCGCAGCATCGATCGGGGGCTGAGCAGGAAGAACGGCAAGCACACGACAGTCGCGGAGAGCACCGC
>JADGOR010000042.1 GCA_017882855.1 Cellulomonas sp.
CATCCCCGCCACCAACCCTGCCACCGCCGCTGTGGCGATCCCCGGTCCGGCACCGGAGTGCTCGATGAGCAGGTCGGCCGACCAGAACGTGGTGGCGTTCTCGATCGCGATCGCGGCCACCAGTGCCGCCAGGTAGAACCAGGACGAGGTGGGGAGGCGCCGCGCGCGCTGAACCTCCCCGGTCGCACGGATCGGTGCGCTGACGGCCCGCGCCGGCAGCCGGGAGATCGCGAACGCGGTGCCCAACGCGAGCACGCCGGTCACCGCGACGGCCGGCCGCCACCCCCATCCCACGGCGACGCACGCACCGACGGCGAGCGGTCCGAGCAGGCCGATCGTTGATCCGACCCCGTTCGCCTCGGCGAGCGAAGCGGACGAGCGCCCTTGGTGACGCATCACCAGCCCGGCCTGTGCGCCGCCGACGGCGATGCTGGCGCTCGCGGCGACGACGAACACCCCGCCCATCGTCCAGGCGATCCCGGGTCCGGTGACCAGCATGAGAGTGCCCGCAGCGACCACTGGACCCGACAGGACGAGCACTGCTTGCCGTCCGAACCGCTCCACGAGGCGTGGCATGACGATCCCGGCCAGGATCACCCCCGCGGCGATCGCGGTGCCGTGCAGCCCGGCGACCGCCTTGCTGACCCGCATCTCCGTCGCGATCAACGGCACGCTCGGATTGAAGCTGTAGAGCAGCCAGCCCCAGACCACGAACCAGCCGTACAAGGTGACGGAGAACCGGTCCCGGTGCGAATCCGGCCCGGCGGCTATCGCGGCCGCTGCTTCATCCTTCACCCTGCGAGCCTAGGCGCTGGGCGCCCCCCCGATTCCACCCGGACCTCCCGCCCGACCCGCGCGATCACTCGACCGGCGCAGCGGCCGCGGCGAACTGGCTCGCGTACAGCGCTGCGTACGGCCCGCCCGCGGCGAGCAGGTCCGCATGGTTCCCCTGCTCGACGATCTGCCCGTGCTCCATCACCAGGATCACGTCGGCATCCCGGATCGTCGAGAGACGGTGCGCGATCACGAAGGATGTCCGACCGGACCGCAGCGCCGCCATCGCGTGCTGGACCAGGACCTCGGTTCGGGTGTCCACGGACGACGTTGCCTCGTCGAGGATGAGGATCGCCGGGTCGGACAAGAACGCGCGGGCGATGGTGAGCAGCTGCTTCTCCCCCGCACTGACATTGCTGCCCTCCTCGTCGATCACGGTCTCGTAGCCGTCCGGCAGGGTGCGCACGAAGCGATCGACGTGGGTCACCCGGGCCGCCTCGAGCACCTCGTCGTGACTGGCGCTCTCGCGCCCGTACCTGATGTTGTCCTCGATCGTCCCGCCGAACAGCCAGGTGTCCTGCAGCACCATGCCGATGCCGCTACGCAGGTCCTCACGGTCCATCGACGCGATGTCGACGCCGTCGAGGGTGATCCGGCCGTCATCCACCTCGTAGAACCGCATGATGAGGTTGACGAGTGTGGTCTTGCCGGCTCCGGTCGGCCCGACGATAGCGACTGTCTGACCAGGTTCGGCGACGAGGTTCAAGTGCTCGATCAGAGGAGTGTCGGAGTCGTACCGGAACGAGACGTCCTCGAAGACGACGCGACCGGAGACCTCTGCGGGCCGGACAGCGCCCACGGGCTCTTCCGACTGCTCCGGCGCATCCAACAGCTCGAACACCCGCTCGGCGGAGGCCACACCGGACTGCAGCAGGTTCATCATCGCGGCGACCTGGGTGATCGGCTGGGTGAACTGGCGCGAGTACTGGATGAATGCCTGGACGTCGCCCAGGCTCATCGTGCCGGAGGCCACCCGCAATCCACCGATCACGGCGATCACGACGAAGTTGAGGTTCGCGATGAACATCATGGCCGGCTGGATGATCCCGGAGATGAACTGCGCCTTGAAGCTCGCCTCGTACAGCGATGCGTTCTGCTCGTGGAACTCGCGCGACGCGGCCTCCTGCCGGCCGAAGACCTTGACCAGTGCGTGCCCCGTGTACATCTCCTCGATGTGGGCGTTGAGGGTTCCGGTGCGCGCCCACTGCGCCGTGAACTGCGGCTTGGACCGCTTGGCGATCGCCGCCGTCACCACCCCGGCCACCGGGATGGTGACCAGCGCGATCAAGGCGAGCAGCGGGGAGATCCAGAACATCATGGCGAGCACGCCGACGATCGTCAGGACCGACGAGATGAGCTGGCTCAGAGTCTGCTGCAGGGTCTGGGCGAGATTGTCGATGTCGTTCGTGACCCGGGACAGCAGGTCGCCACGCGACTGCCGGTCCAGATAGCTGAGCGGTACCCGACCGAGCTTGGTCTCGACGCTCTCGCGCAGCCGGAACACCGTGCGCTGGACGACGCCGGTGGTCAGCAGGCCCTGCAGGTACCCGAACAGCCACGCGCCGACGTACAGGGCGAGGACCAACAGCAGGATCCGCCCGAGCGCCGTGAAGTCGATCCCCTGACCTGGGATGACGTGCATCGCCGCGAGCATGTCCGCAAATCGGCCTTGACCCTTTGCACGCAACGCAGCCACGGCCTGCTCCTGGGTGACACCCGCCGGCAGCTGCTTCCCGATGACGCCCTCGAAGATCAGGTTCGTGCCGTTCCCCAGCGCCTTCGGGCCGAGCACCATCAACGTCACGCTCACGACCGACAGGGCGACGACCGTGCCGATCACCAAGCGTTCGGGACGCAGCACGCCGAGCAGCCGGCGTAACGACGCCCGGAAGTCGTTCGCCTTGGCGGTGGGCATGCCCATCCCCATCATCGGGCCACGGTGGGGGCCATTCGGCCCCCCAGCGGGACGCCCGGCCGGCGCGGCCGCCGCGGGACCATTCTCGGCGCTCATGCCGCCTCCTCCTCGGTCACCTGCGAGAGGACGATCTCCCGGTAGGTCTCGTTGCTCGCCATCAGCTCCTCATGCGTCCCGATGCCCGCGACGACGCCCTCGTCGAGGACGACGATCCGGTCGGCGTGGCGGATGGTGCTCACCCGTTGTGCGACGACGATCACCGTCGCGTCTCGGGTCTCGGGTCCGAGCGCCCGTCTCAGCGCCGCGTCGGTCACGAAATCGAGCGCCGAGAAGGAGTCGTCGAACAGGTAGATCTCGGGACGCCGCACGATGGCCCGCGCGATCGCGAGCCGCTGCCGCTGGCCACCGGAGACACTTGTGCCGCCCTGGTTGATCGAGGCTTCCAGTCCGCCCATCTCCCGCACGAAGTCGCTGGCCTGCGCGACGTCGAGGGCGTGCCACAGCTCTTCGTCGGACGCGTCCTCCTTGCCGTAGCGCAGGTTTGAGGCGACCGTGCCGGTGAACAGGTACGGCTTCTGCGGCACCAGCCCGATCGCGCTCCACAGCGAGTCCAGGGCCAGGTCGCGCACATCGACGCCGTCCACCAGGACGGTCCCGCCGGTCACGTCGTACAACCTCGGGATCAGGTCGAGCAGCGTCGTCTTGCCGGAACCGGTCGAGCCGATGATCGCCGTGGTCTCGCCGGGCTCGGCCGTGAAGCTCACGCCACGCAGCACCGGGTCGACCGCACCGGGGTAGCGGAACTCGACGTCCCGCACCTCGAGGTGCGCCCGCGAGGTCATCGCGCCGGCTGGCTCGAGCGGTGGCACGACCGTCGACTCGGTGTCGAGGACCTCGTTGATCCGCTCGGCCGAGATCTCGGCACGCGGTACGAGCATGAACAGCATCACCGCGAACATCACGGACATCAGGATCTGCATGATGTAGCTGAGGAACGCGATCAGGGAACCGACCTGCATCGAGCCGTCACCGACCCGGTGGCCGCCGAACCAGATGATGCCGACGGTCGACAGGTTCATGATCAGGAGCACGGTTGGGAACATCAGCGCCATCCAGCGGCCGACCCCGACCGAGACCGTCATCAGGTCCTTGTTCGCCCCGGCGAACCGGTCCCGCTCGTGCTCGTCACGGACGAACGCGCGGATGACCCGGACGCCGGTGATCTGCTCGCGCAGCGTCCGGTTGATCGTGTCGATCCTCTTCTGCATGCTGCGGAAGAGCGGACGCATCTTGCCCACCGCGAGCGCCAGCACACCGGCCAGCAGCGGGACGACGACGAGCAGGATTCCGGAGAGCTCGACGTCCTCGCGCAGCGCCATGATGACGCCCCCGATCATCATCACCGGCGCGGCGATCATCATCGTCAGGCTGAGCATCATGACCATCTGGACCTGCTGGACGTCGTTGGTCGTGCGCGTCAGCAGGGTGGGCGCGCCGAAATGGCCCAGCTCGCGAGCGGAGAACGTCTGGACATGGTCGAAGACGGCGGCGCGGACATCCCGGCCGAGCGACATCGCGACCCGCGCGCCGAAGTAGACGGCCGCGATCGAGCACACCACCTGGACCAGCGTGACTCCGAGCATCTGGCCACCGAGGTTCATGATGACCGAGGTGTCACCCTTGGCCACCCCGTTGTTGATGATGTCGGCGTTCAGGTTCGGCAGATACAGGTTCGCCATCGACTGGATCAGCTGGAGGACGACGACGGCCGTCAGCGGGCGCGTGTACGGCTTGAGGTACTCGCGCAGCAAGCGCATCAGCATTAGGACTCCTGGTTGGTCAGCGCGCCGTCGAGGAAGAGCTCGACGATGTCATCTGCGGTGAGGGCGGGTTCGGGACCCGCGAGGGTCGGCCGACTCGCGGTGAGGACGATGGTCATCAGCAGCCGCGCGCACACGTCGGGCTCGCGGCGCAGCTGGGATCGGTAGGGCTCGAGCACCCCGGCGAGTGCCTTGCCGATGAGCTCGAGCGGATGGAGAGCTCCGGAACCGGACGCTCCGTGATGGAACCCGGGCAGTCGCCGATGGCTGCCGGATGGCTTGGTGGTCGAGGCAGGATCCGTCTCGTCGAGCTGATGCAGAGCGACAAGAAGACCGGTCACATCGCGGCTCCGGCTCAGCATCACCCGGACCACCTCGGCGAGGGTGATGTGCAGATCTGACGCGGGCGCGATCGCGGCGAGCGCGGCGATGGCGGGCGCCGGGTCGAGCGCCTGCTCGACCGCGGCCCTCAAGATCGCCGGCTTGTCCGGGAAGACCCGGAACAGAGTGCCCTCGGCGACCCCCGCCGCTTCCGCCAGCTCGCGCGTCGTGACGCTGATCCCCCGGTCGCGCAACAGCGGCACGGTCGCAAGCAGGATCGCAGCGCGGCGCTCGTCGGGCGTCATCGGCGCGCCTCGGCCGCTCGCACCGTGACCGCCGCCGACGACGACCGCAGGCAGCGCGGTTCGAAGGTCCAGGTTGTCAGACGTGTTCGGGCGCACGGATGGATGCTACACCAATGAGTGAGCGCTCACTCATTGGTGTCGACCACCGGACGGAAACAACGACGGATGCACCGCCGGGAGCGCTCGTCAGGTGAGCGGCGGCACCGGCGGCACCGGAGGCACCGGGGGCACCGGAGGTGTCGGCGGGACGAGCGGCGGGGCCGGTGGCGTCGGGTGCTGGCCGGCCTCGACCTCTGGGTTGAAGCGCCGACCGCTCGCCCGACCAGCGCTGGTGGCGTCGGCCGATGCGGCCTCCGCCTGTCGCCGCGCCTCGGCCAGAGCGGCCGCCGGGTCGACCAGCGCCGGCCCCAGGTCGAGCGGCTCGCGCTCCACCATCGGTGCCTCGCCGCTGGGCGCCTCGCCTGCCGCTCCCCCACCGAAACCGACCGCGATCGAGCCGAGCGCCGCGGTGAACTCGGTCGGGACGATCCAGAGCTTGTTCGAGTCGGTCTGCGCGATCTTCGGCAACATCTGGAGGTACTGGTACGCGAGCAGCTTCGGGTCGGCGTCGCCGCGGTGGATGGCGTCGAAGACCTGGAGGATGGCGCGCGACTCGCCCTCGGCGCGAAGGATGGCGGCCTGGGCCGCACCTTCAGCGGTGAGGATCGCGGCCTGCTTCTGGCCCTCGGCGGTGAGGATCTGCGACTGCTTGACGCCCTCGGCCGTGAGGATCGCCGCACGACGGTCGCGCTCGGCCCGCATCTGCTGCTCCATCGAGCCCTGGATGCTCGCCGGCGGGTCGATCGACTTGAGCTCGACCCGGTTGACCCGGATCCCCCAGCGCTCGGTCGCCTCGTCGAGCACGCCGCGGAGCTGTCCATTGATCTGGTCACGACTGGTCAGCGTCTGCTCGAGGTCCATCGAACCGATCACGTTACGCAGCGTCGTCACGGTCAGCTGCTCGATGCCGGTGATGTAGTTGAAGATCTCGTACACGGCGCCCTTGGGGTTGGTCACCTGGAAGTAGATGACCGTGTCGATGCTCACCACGAGGTTGTCCGAGGTGATCACCGGCTGGGGCGGGAACGAGACGACCTGCTCGCGCAGGTCCACCTTGGCGCGCACCCGGTCCACGAACGGGATCAGCAGGTGAAGGCCCGCGTCGAGGGTCCGGGAGTACCGACCGAGCCGCTCGACGATCAGCGAAGACGCCTGCGGCACGATCCGCACCGAGCGGACCAGCGCGATGACGACGAACAGCGCAACAAGCGCGAGGACGAGCATGCCAGCGACCTGGCCACCGCTCGGGTTCGAGGAGAACATGGGATCGACTCCAGTCAGTGAATGTGCGTGGACACGGCTTCGACAACAGCGGTCGCGCCCTCGATCCGCGCCACGCGGACCTCGGACCCGACCGGATGGACAACGCCTTCCTCTGAGCTGCGCGCCGACCAGACCTCACCGACGAGCTTGACCCGCCCGCCATGGTCCGACACTTCCGACACGACGATGGCGGTCCGGCCGACCTGTGCGGTGACGTTCGTCTCCTCGAGTGGCATCCGGGAGCGCAAGCGTCGCAACAGCCAAGGGCGCAAGGCGACCACGAGTGCGACCGACACGACGGCAGCGACGAGCGTCTGCACGACCGGGTTGGCGCCCAGCCCCGCGGCGAGCGCGCCGGCGAGCGCGCCTCCGGCGAACATCAGGAGCACCAGCGACAGAGAGAGGAGCTCGATCACGCCGAGGACGAGCGCCCCTCCGACCCACCACATCCAGCTCATGCCGGTTGCCTCCTCGTTCGACGGCCTGGCCGCGGTCGGACGACGTTCGCTAGATCGTCCACCGGACTGTCTCGATCCTAGGCGCAGGTGACCCCCGTGGCGGGGAACCGCAGCGGTCAGCGAGATGCGCGCGCGGCGAAGCGGTCGTCGCGTCGCTCCACCTCGAGTGCCAGGCCGAAGGCTTCCGAGAGCTGCTCGGAGCGGATCACCTCGGTCACCGGACCGGCCGCCGAGACACGGCCATCCTTGAGCAGGAGTGCGTGCGTGAACCCCGGCGGGATCTCCTCGACGTGGTGCGTGACGAGGACCAGCACCGGGCATCTCGGGTCGCCCGCGAGCTCCGCCAAGGCGCCCACCAGCTCCTCCCGGGCCCCCAGGTCCAGGCCGGCTCCTGGTTCGTCCAGCAGCAGGATCTCCGGGTCGGTCATCAGCGACCGGGCGATCTGGACCCGCTTGCGCTCGCCCTCGCTCAACGTCCCGAACAGTCGGCCGGCGAGATGGTCGACGTCGAACACGTTCAGCAGCGCATGCGCGCGATCATGGTCGAGGGTCTCGTAGCGCTCCCGCCAGCGACCGGTCTGGCTGTACGCCGCCGTCAGGACGACGTCGAGCACGGTCTCCCCCGGTGGGATCCGGTCGGCGAGCGCGGCACTCGCCAGGCCGATCCGCGGGCGGAGCTCGAACACGTCGACCCGCCCGAGGCGCGCCCCGAGGATCGTCGCGGTCCCAGAGCTCGGATGGAGCCGACCTGCGGCGACCTGTATCAACGTCGTCTTCCCGGCGCCGTTGCGCCCGAGCACGACCCACCGCTCGTCGTCGTTCACGGTCCACGTGATCGAATCGAGGATCGTCGTCGTGCCGCGCCGCACCGTGACGTCCTGCAGCTCGAGCACCGAACTCATGAGCCCGACACTAACCGGCGCGGGGCGCACATTCTGGTTGCACGCGCGCATACCGTGGAGCCGTGGACAAGACGCCGGAGCTCCTGCGGCTGCCGCGCTCGGTCCTGCTTGCGGTCTGGCTGGACGGCGTCGGGACGGCCGGGGTGACCGTTCGCGACCTGCTCAAGGCGGTGCAGGGCGACGACGAGCCGCACTCGGTGCGCGGACCGGACGACTTCGGCCCGGCCGGCAGCGGTCTCGCGGACCTGGTCGCCGCCTGGGCCGGTGGGCCGCGCGCCGTCACCGCCGTCGTCGCGACGCCGGAAGACCCGTTCGGACTCCCCGGAGACGTGGTGGAGGCCATCGGTGCGGCCGAAGGATGCGTGCTGATCGAGCTTCCCGACGGCGCTTATGCGGCGGTCCCCGAGGTGGTGCGATTCGGCACCGTCCTCGACCAGGGCCACGAGGTCACCTGGGACGTCCGCCGGATCGAGCCGTGGCACGGCTCCCTCGGCTCGGGTCTAGGTGGGCTGACCGAGGCCGAGCGCGAGATCCGCCGCGCACTGGCCACGGCGAAAGGCACCCTGGCCACCATGAACCTCGAGGGCTGGGGCCGGCCGGCCGCTGCCACCGCGGCCGCGCTCGGCTCGGTCCGGGACCTCCGCTGGCCGCTGCCACCGTATGTCGACGGGCGTCGGCGCCGGATCCTGGCCAAAGCGATCCGGTTGCGCGCCATCGTGGCGCTCGCATGCGATGCCGACGGCGGCGGCGTGGACCTGTGGTCCGACGGCGAGCCGGCCACGACATTTCGCGCGGTGCACCGGGCGGCACGACTGGCCGTCTCGGCAGCCGTGCTATCAGTGGGGGTTGACGTCGCCCTCCCGCCCAAGCGCTGACCGGTACACCGCCAGGGTCCGTTCCGCGATCGCGTCCCATGAGAAGTGCTCCTCGACCCGGCGGCGCGCTGCAACGCCCCACGCGCTGGCACGGTCCCGGTTCGAGACGGCTTCCGACAGCGCGGCAGCCAGGTCGGCCACGAACGCCTCGGGATCGACCGGCGTCCCGGTTCCGTCCGTGACCTGGTCTATCGCCACCAGGAGGCCCGTCTCGCCGTCGACGACCACCTCAGGGATCCCGCCGGTCGCCGTCCCCACCACCGGGAGGGAGCACGCCATCGCCTCCAGGTTGACGATGCCGAGCGGCTCGTAGATCGACGGGCACGCGAACACCGTGCCGGCGCTCAGCACGGCGATCAGCTGATCCCGCGGCAGCATCTGCTCGATCCACACCACACCCTCGCGGCTCTCGCGCAGCTTTTCGACGAGGCCGGCCACCTCCGCCGCGATCGCCGGGGTGTCGGGCGCCCCGGCGCACAGCACCAGCTGCACCTCCCGCGGCAACCGCTCGGCCGCCCGCAGCAGGTACGGGAGACCCTTCTGCCGGGTGATCCGCCCGACGAACACCACGGTCGGACGCATCGGGTCGATGCCGAGCGCCCGCACCACCCGATCGCCGTCGATCGCCGCAGCACCGGTCGGTCGCTGCCACGCGTCCAGATCAATGCCGTTGTGCACCACGCGCACCCGGCTCGGGTCGACGGCGGGGTAGCAGCGCAGGACGTCGTCGCGCATCCCACTGCTGACGGCGATGATCGCTTCGGCCGCCTCGTAGGAGGTCTTCTCGGCCCACGAGGAGAGCGCGTACCCGCCGCCGAGCTGCTCCGCCTTCCACGGCCGCAGCGGTTCGAGGCTGTGCGCGGAGATGACGTGCGGGATCCCGTAGAGCCGCGAGGCGAGGTGTCCCGCGAGATTCGCGTACCAGGTGTGCGAGTGGACGAGGTCGGCCCCGCCGTCCTGCCCCACGTCGCCGGCCATCTGCAGGTCAGCACCGAAGGTGCCGAGCACCGGGTGCAGGGCCGTGAGGCCCTCGGGCTCCGAGTAGCCCGTCACCCCGGGCTCGTCGCGAGGCCCGTCCAGGCATCTGACCCGCACCTCGATGCTGCGTTTCAGGACGCGCGCCAGCTCCGTGACGTGCACCCCGGCGCCTCCGTAGACGTGCGGTGGGTACTCCCGGGTCAGAAGATCTACGCGCATGTCGCTCACGCTAGCGCCAACATCCCGTTTGTCTCTGGCAGGGACGGGATGGGCCCCGTAGGGTCAAGACATGGCGAACCCCAGCGTCCTGGCCATCGTCCTAGCCGGCGGTGAGGGAAAACGTCTGATGCCGCTCACGGCGCACCGTGCCAAGCCGGCCGTCCCGTTCGGAGGCACGTACCGGCTGGTCGACTTCGCGCTGTCGAACCTGGCGAACTCGCACTACCTGCACATGATCGTGCTGACCCAGTACAAGTCGCACAGCCTTGACAGCCATGTGACCAAGACCTGGACGATGTCGCCGCTGCTCGGCAACTTCGTCGCCCCGGTGCCGGCCCAGCAGCGCATCGGCAAGCACTGGTACCTCGGCAGCGCGGACGCGATCTACCAGTGCCTCAACATCATCGACGACGAGCGCCCGGACATCCTGATCATCACCGGTGCGGATCACGTGTACCGGATGGACTTCTCCCAGATGGTGGAGTCTCACATCGAGACCGGGGCGGAGCTGACCGTGGCCGGCATCCGCCAGCCGCTGGCGTGGGCCGACCAGTTCGGCGTGATCGAGACGGACCCCGCCGACCAGAAGCAGATCAAGGCATTCCGGGAGAAGCCGACCGACGCCATCGGGCTTCCGGATGCCCCGGACGAGGTCCTCATCTCGATGGGGAACTACGTAGCGAACACCGACGCCCTCGTGGCCGCGGTCACGGCCGATGCCGACAACCGGGGCTCCAAGCACGACATGGGTGGCGACATCGTGCCGTACTTCGTCGAGCGAGGTACGGCCGGGGTCTATGACTTCATCCACAACGACGTCCCGGGCTCGACCGATCGCGACCGCGACTACTGGCGCGACGTCGGCACGCTCGATGCCTACTACGAGGCGAACCGGGACCTCATCTCGATCCACCCGGTCTTCAACCTTTACAACGGCAAATGGCCGCTCTACACCGGCTACATGGGCAGCCTGCCGCCCGCGAAGTTCGTGCACGGCGGGCCCGGTCGGATCGGGCACGCCATCGACTCGATCGTCTCGCCGGGCGTGCTGATCTCGGGCGCGACCGCCTCGGGTTCGATCCTGTCCCCGGGCGTCCGCCTGCACTCATGGTCGACTGTCACGGACTCGGTGCTGATGGACGGCGTGCACGTCGACCGGCACGCGCAGGTGCACCGCGCGATCCTGGACAAGAACGTGTTCGTCGACAAGGGAGTCCGGATCGGCCTCGACCACGATCACGACCTGGCCCGCGGCTTCACCGTCACCGAGTCCGGCCTCACCGTTGTGCCGAAGGGCACCGTCGTCAACGCGTGACAAGCCGCGGGAATCGGGTCGACCGTCAGGCGCTGGGGTTCGACCCCGGGCCGATGGAGGTCAGTCGATCGGGTGCACGAACAGACCCGAACGCAGCTTGGGCTCGAACCAGGTGGACTTCGGCGGCATGACCTCACCGCGGTCGGCCACGTCCATCACCTCGACCGTTGACGTGGGGTGCATGGCGAAGGCGACCGCGAAGCCACCGGAATCGACGAGGCGCATCAGCTCCGCCGTCCCACGGATGCCGCCGACGAAGGCGATGCGCTGGTCGGTGCGCGGGTCGTCGATCCCCAGAATCGGGGCCAGCACCTGCTGCTGCAGCAGCGAGACGTCGAGACGCGCGATGGGGTCGGACTCGTCGACGAGGCCCGCGCGGGCGGTCAGCAAGAACCAGCGGCCGCCGGAGTACAGGCCGAACTGGTGCCGCCCGGGTTCGGGTGCAGTCCTGGACGGTCGGACGTCGAAGCCCGCCTCCAGTGCCGTCAGGAAGGATGCCGGCTCGTACCCGCCGAGATCGCGCACCACCCGGTTGTAGGCCATCACGGTGAGCTGGTCGGCGGGGAAGACGACGCTCGGGAAGTCGGCGGCATCGCCGTCACCGCGCTCGTCCCAGACCCGGGCCGCCGCGGCGCTGCGGTGGTGCCCGTCGGCGATGTACAGGGTCGGAATCTCGCCGAAGGCGGTGATCAGGGTCTGGACCAGCTGCGGATCCTGAATGGTCCAGAGGGTGTGGCGGATGCCGTCGTCGCAGGTCAGGTCGTACTCCGGTGCTCCGGAGGTCACGTCTTCCAAGGTGGCGGCAATGGTCGCGGCGCCGGGAGCGTCCGGGCGGTACATGAGGAAGACCGGCTCGTCGTGGGCGCCGAGGGTGCCGATGTGCCGGGTCCGGTCCAGCTCCTTGTCCGGGCGGGTGTGCTCGTGGGTGGCGATCACTCCGCGCCGGTACTCCTCGACGCTGGTGCAGCCCACGACCCCGGTCTGGATCGCGGCTCCCATGCGTTGGCGGTACACCATCAGGCTCGGTGCCTCGTCACGGACCAGCACACCGCGGTTGATGAAGTCCGCCAGGTTCGCCCGGCCCAGCGCGTAGACCTCGTCGCAGTGCGGGTCCACGTCGCCGAGATCGATCTCGGGGCGGGAGATGCGCAGGAAGCTGTCCCGGTTGCCGGCCGCGAGGGCTCTGGCTTCGGCGGTGTCCACCACGTCGTACGGCGGGGCAGCGACTCGGCTGACGAGCTCGCGGGGCGGACGGAGGGCTCGGAACGGTCGGATCAACGCCACCCGCACACTCTTCCATGCCAACGGGCATGGTCCCGAATCAGGGCTCGAGCCCGGTTTCGCCGATCGGAGCTGCGGCCCACCGGACGTCCGGCGTCAGATCCCGACGGCCTTCGATCAGGGAGCGAGAGCGCGACGCTCGGACGCGGCCGCCATCAGGAAGAACGCCTGTGCCTCGGCCGACGTCCCCGAGTGGTCGAAGTGCGGCGCGCCGCACGCGCCTTGGACCAGTCCGTGCTCATCCACCTTCGCGGCCGCCGCACGGCGCAGGTCCCGCCCGACCTCGATCCACCCGCGCTCGAGCCAGCGGTCGGCGACGCCGGTCAGGATCGAGTAGGCCAGCATCTGCGCCAGGTTCGTCTCGACGAACGTGCTCGCGTCGTCCACGACGTCGTGGAACAGGCCGTCTGCGCGGCGCCACCCCAGACAAGCGTCGATGACGCCGCGAACCTGCTCGACGAGCGCGTCGCGATAGGGCGCGGCGGCGTCAGCACGCAACGCGCGAGCGAGCCCGGCCGCGACCCAGCCGTTGCCACTCCCCCAGTGAGCGGCGCGTTCGAGCCGCCCGCTCGGTTCGTCCCAGATGTGGGACCAGAGCCCGCTCGCGTCGTCGTGCAGGCGACGGCGGTGGCCGTCCAGCTGGGCCATCGCCGCATCGGCGTGCCCGGTGGCCATCAGGAGCGGGACGACCATGTACACCGAGTCGACCCACACCTGCTCGGTGCCCTTGATGTGGAAGATCGTTCCGTCGGGCGCGCGCGGAGCGGTCCGCAGGATCCAGTCGAGCTGACCGGCCAGCGCTCCGCGGTCCTCGTCCGACCCGGTCTGCTCGGCAAGCCAGAGCACCGACTCCCCGGCCGCCGCGCCATTGACGATGCCGACGTCCTCGACGTTCGCGAGCGGGCCAGCCGGGGCGCGGCGCACCACCGCCTCGCGCGCGAGCAACCAGAGCAGGTCCTGGCGACCCAGGTCCGCGGCCGCATGGGCCGCGACGCCCTGCTCCCACGGCAACCGCTGCATCGCGAGCAACGCGAGCAGCACCCGCTGCTCGACGTCGTCGTGAACGGCGGCGGACCCGATCATCGGCTCAGCGGCCGGGTGATACGACGGCGGTGAGCCGGGACTCCCCGTGGCCGAGCGACGCCCACGGCTCGCGGGTCTCGATCACCGCGAACGCGGCGGTCGGGATCCCGATCCGCACCCGGGCGGAGCCGGCCGGGTCGCTCTCGGGACCAGCCAGCCGAGCCGCGGTCGCGGACATGGCCGGCTCGTGCCCGACGACGAGCAGGTTCCGGATCCGGTCATCGACTGCGCGTACCAGCGCGAGGACGTCCAAGACCCCCGCGCCGTACAGAGCATCTAGGTACTCGACGCTCTCGGGCGCCGCGTCGCCGAGCCCGCCGAGCACGAGCTCGCAGGTCTGACGGGTCCGGATCGCGGCCGAGCAGAGCACTTCGTCAGGGACGAGCTCGTCCGCCCGCAGCGATGACGCGA
This sequence comes from Cellulomonas sp., assembly GCA_017882855.1. Taxonomy (GTDB): domain Bacteria; phylum Actinomycetota; class Actinomycetes; order Actinomycetales; family Cellulomonadaceae; genus JADGOR01. Next base: position 14,080 of record JADGOR010000042.1, read on the forward strand.
CCGCCGACGCCTGCATCCGCCCGCGCAACGCGAGCGGCCGCAGCTCGTCGACGACTCCGCCCGACCGCTCCGCCTTCGCGTGGCGGAGCAGGATCAGCCGGCGGGTGCGGTCCGTCATCGGGCTCAGACCCCCATGGCGTGGACGCCACCGTCCACATGGACGATCTCGCCCGTCGTCGCCGGGAACCAGTCGGAGAGCAGTGCGGCGACCGCGCGGGCCGTGGGCTCTGGGTTGTTGACGTCCCAGCCGAGTGGGGCGCGCTCATCCCAACCGCTCTCGATCGAGGCGAAGCCCGGGATCGACTTGGCTGCCGTGGTGCGGAGCGGCCCGGCGGACACCAGGTTCACTCGGATGCCGTCCGGCCCGAGGTCGCGGGCCAGGTAGCGCGCCGTGGCCTCGAAGGCGGCCTTCGCGACGCCCATCCAGTCGTAAACCGGCCACGCGTAGCGCGCGTCGAAGGTCAGACCGACGATCGCAGAACCGGCGCCGAGCAGCGGCTTCGCCGCCACCGCGAGTGCCTTCAGCGAGTAGGCCGAGACGTGGATGGCGGTGGCGACGTCGTCCCACTGCCCGGCCAGGAAGTTGCCGCCCAGCACGCTCTGCGGGGCAAAACCGATCGAGTGCACGACGCCGTCCAGATGGTCGACGTGCTCCCGGGCCCGGTCTGCGAGGGCACCGAGGTCCTCCTCGTTCGTCACGTCGAGCTCCACCACGGCCGCTTCACTGGGCAGCCGATTCGCGATCGCTTGGGTCAGCCGGAGCTGACGGCCGAAGGACGTCAGCACCACCTCGGCACCCTCTTGCTGCGCGAGCCGTGCGACGTGGAAGGCGATCGAGCCGTCCGTCAGGACGCCCGTGACCAGCAGCTTCTTCCCCTCAAGCAGACCCATCGGTCGGACTCCCTTCGTTCGTGCTGCGCGAGCGTTCCGGACCGGGTTCAGTGGCCCATGCCGAGGCCGCCATCCACCGGGATGATCGCCCCTGAGATGTACGACGCGTCGTCGGACGCGAGGAACTGAACCACCCCGGCGACCTCGTCGGCGCCGCCGAACCGGCCGACCGGGATCGCGGTGCGATACGCCTCCTGCCGCTCCGGCGGGAGTGACGCGGTCATCGCCGTGTCGATGAACCCGGGTGCCACGAGATTGGCGGTGATGCCACGGCCGCCCAGCTCACGAGTGATCGAGCGTGCCATGCCGACGAGCCCCGCCTTGGACGAGGAGTAGTTCACCTGCCCCGCACCGCCGTACATGCCGACGACCGAGGAGACCAGGATGATCCGGCCCCGCCGGTACCGGATCATGCTCCTCGCGGCTCGGCGCACGCA
>JADGOR010000108.1 GCA_017882855.1 Cellulomonas sp.
GCGTTCCAGTTCCGTCCCGTGGTCGCCCGCATCGCACGCGTCACGCCGGGCCCGGTCGAGCCGATCGAACGCCTGCCGTCGAGGATCGGCCGCCATCGCGGGAGGATAGGCCTCGCACAATGATCGTGGTCGGGGCGGTGGGATTCGAACCCACGACCTCGTGCTCCCAAAGCACGTGCGCTGCCGCTGCGCTACACCCCGACGGATTCGTGCTCGCGAAACGCATGTGCTTGCGAGCGACGTGGTGAAGCGTAGCCTACACCGCTCCAATCCCATGAACCCATCGCCGCCGGATCGGCGGGCTGGGTGCGGACCAGATCGACTCGTTCTCCGTGCCCGTCCGGCCGTCCCGCTTGATCAGGGGAATCAGCGCGGCCAGTGCTGTCGCATCCCCCTCGGCATCTGCTGTACCTGCCCGAGGAGCTGTGCGGAGGCATCGACATGCGTTAGGCGTCCCACGAGGCTGCAACCTCGAGAGCCGACCGCCTTGCCGTGCCAGACGACCATCGAGGGCCCCATCGGCGGGGCCCTCGATAGCGACATCGAGAACCGACAGGGCGACGGCCCTCGGGTGCAGGTCTCTCGATGCGCAACAGGATCTCGGCACTCGTAACTCCCGATCCCCCTCAGTGGCCGCCACCAAACCAGTACCACCCGTCCCAATACCACGGGTTGAACTGAGCGGTCGTCGTGACCTTCACGATGAGATGGAACTGGGCCAGGCGTCCCGTCCCCCTATTGAAGGTGCATCTCGCCGGAAGGGACGGATCACCGTAGCCGACGAGGCTCCCGATGGCGCAATGGCCCGTGGCAGTCCCGTTCTTGACGGTGATGACGGCCGTAAGGTGGTTGGCATCCGGGCCGCTGTAGGTGATCTCGGTTCCCGCCGGGATCGCCTTGAAGCTGGAGGATGTGACAACACAGTGCGTCGCGGTGTCGCACACCTTTTCCACATGGAATGCCGGCGAGGCCGCCGAGACCGACGGGACGAGGGCGATGAGTGCCACGATCGTGCCGGCCATCACCATTACCCTGCGGAGTGAACGCATCTCTGACCCCTTCTCCTCTTCCTGATTCGTCGAGGCCGCACGGCGTGCCTCGCTGACCAGAGGACTGTCCCGCCGCAAAGGGCGCACACACGACGGGACCTGTCACACGAAGACCGGTATTTCGTCACCGGTCGGCTGTCCGGTTCCGGACATCGAAGTCACGAGACGCCGACCACGGATCCAGGCGGCCCTCCACCAATCCCCGTTTCCCCGTAGCCGCGGGCCCTGCCCCCGCGTACCCTTCGCGGCATGCTCACGTGTCCCGCCTGCGGGAGGACGAGCCCGGCGGAGGCGTCGTTCTGCATGGGCTGCGGGGTACCGCTCGGGGCGACGGCCTCCTCGCGCGAGGTGCGCAAGACGGTCACGGCCCTCTTCTGCGACCTCGTGGAGAGCACGACCCTCGGCGAGACCCACGACCCCGAGGTCCTGCGGCCCTTCCTCGAGCAGTACTTCGCCGTGGCCCGGGGAGCGGTCGAGCGCCACGGCGGACGGGTCGAGAAGTTCATCGGGGACGCGGTCTCGGCAGTCTTCGGCCTCCCGGTCGCCCACGAGGACGATGCCCTGCGGGCGGTCCGGGCCGCGGTCGAGATCCAGGTACGCCTCGTCGAGCTCGCAGCGGGCTCAGCCTTCCCGGTCGCGGTCCGGATCGGGATCACCACGGGCGAGGTCCTCGTCCCCGGCGACGGGACGCCGCTCATCGGGGACGCCATGAATACGGCGGCGCGCCTCCAGGCGGCAGCCGGGCGCGGGGAGATCCTCCTTGGTGAGCCGACGTACCGCCTGGTCCGCGACGCGGTCGTCGCCGAGCCGGTCGAGCCGCTGGCCCTGCGGGGCAAGGCAGAGCCCGTTCCCGCGTACCGGGCCCTGCAGGTCGCCTCGCTCTCCCCGATGCGGACCCGGAGGCTCGATGCCCCGATGGTCGGCCGGCGCCCGGAGGCTGCGCTCCTCGAGAGCGCGTACGAGCGGACCGCCTCGGACCGCGCCTGCCAGCTCTTCACCGTCCTTGGAGCCGCCGGGGCCGGGAAGTCCCGCCTCGTCGAGGAGTTCCTCGCGTCCCACCCCAACGGGGACGTCCTGCGGGGCCGCTGCCTCCCGTACGGCGAGGGGATCACTTGGTACCCCGTGACCGAGGCTCTCCGCGGAGCCCTGGGTCTGCCCGACTTCGCCGACGCCGACACGGTCCGGGCCGCGATCCACACGGCCATCGGCGGAGAGGAGCACGCGGCATCGATCGAGGCGAACCTGGCTCGCCTCTTCGTCGCCGGCGCGGGCGGCGCGCCCGAGGAGACCTTCTGGGCGATCCGCCGGCTCCTCGAGTCCCGCGGCAGGGAACGTCCTACCATCCTCGTCCTCGACGACATCCACTGGGGCGAGCCGACCTTCCTCGACTTCGTGGAGCACGTCGCCGACTGGTCCAGAGACGCCGCGATCCTGCTCCTGTGCATGGCCCGGCCCGACCTGCTCGACGTGCGGCCGCCTGGGGCGGCGGCAAGACGAACGCGACGACGATCTCGCTCGCTCCCCTCTCGGACGCCGAGTGCGGGGCCCTCATCGCGGGACTCCCCGGATCTGCGGCCCTGCCTGGGGAGGTCCGTGCACGGATCACGACCGTTGCCGAGGGCAACCCGCTCTTCGTCGAGGAGATGCTGCGGATGCTGGTCGACGACGGGCGCCTGGTCCGCAAGGGCGAGGGCGAGGGCGTGGGCGTGGGCGAGGAGTGGTTCGCGACCGGCGACCTCGCCGACGTCCACGTGCCGCCCACGATCTCGGCCCTCCTCTCGGCGAGGCTCGACCGCCTCTCAGAGCCGGAACGGGCCCTGCTCGAGGCGGCAGCGGTCGCCGGCAAGGAGTTCCACCGGGGCTCCGTCGCCGCGCTCCTGCCCGGGGGAGCCCGGGCAGGGATCGACGTCCACCTGCGCTCGCTCACCCGCAAGGAGCTCGTCGCCCCGGACCGCTCATCCCTCCCGGGCGAGGACGCCTTCCGTTTCCGGCACCTGCTCATCCGCGACGCAGCCTACGACGCGATCCCCAAGGCCGACCGGGCATCCCTCCACGCGGCCTTCGCCGGCTGGCTCGAGACCGTCGCCGGCGGGCGCGTCGTCGAGCAGGAGGAGATCGTCGGCTACCACCTCGAGCGGGCGTACCGCTACCGCGAGGAGCTCGGGCTCCCTGAGGACCGAGACCTCCGCCTGCGGGCCGCGAAAGCCCTCGGCTCGGCCGGTGCGCGGGCGCTCGACGAGGGGGACGTCCGGGCCGCAGTGGCGCTGCTCCGACCCGCCGCAGACCTCTCGAGAGGCGACTGGCTTGAGCTCGAGACGCTCATGCGTCTCGAGGAAGCACTCAATGAAGCAGGGGAGGCCAATGAGGCGCGATCGGCCCTTGGTCGGCTGGTGGAGGTCGCCAGCGCGGCGGTCGATCCTGTCTTCGCCATGCGCGTGCAGCTGAGGTCGTCCTGGGACAAGATGCAGCGAAACCCGGCGGAATACGATCCCGATGCGGAGCTGCAGCTCGTCGAGGAAGCGATACGAACCTTTCAGGACCACGATGCGCAGCAGTTCATGCCCTGGGCGCTCAAGCGGCTCGGAAACGTCGAGTGGGATTTGGGGCGAATGGCCCGGGCTTTCGAGCTGAACTCCGAGGCGCTCGACGCCGCGGTCGGCCTGGGCGATCGTCCAATGGTCCGCAACTGCCTTGTCAACGTGATCGTGATTCTTGCCTTCGGCCCGACCCCACTCTCCCAGGTGTACGACCGTACCGGCGACTTGGTCAATGCATTCACGGACGACCCCGCGACCTTGTCCACCGCGCTCTCGGAACGCGCGCTCGTGGCCGCGTGGCTCGACCGGTCGGACCAGGGCCGCGACGACATGACGGCGTCGCGAGCGATCGCCGAGGAGCTCGGACGTCGGTGGGACAAGCAGCTGTATCCGGTCCTCGACGGCTACCTCGCCTGGTCGGCGGACGGGCCGTCGGCGGCTGAGGCAGCGTTCAGGGACGCGTACCGGGTGCAGACCGAGATCGGTGACCTCGCCAACGCGTGGTTCACCGTGCTTCCACTGGTTCGCGTCCTGCTCGAACTGGGTCGCGATGCTGCCGCCGAGGAGATCCTCCTCGACCTCCGCGACACGTCGATCGCGTCCGTACTCATCCAGGGCCGCAGCCTCGCCGCAGTCATCGCGGGCCGGCGGGGCGACCACGATGTAGCGCTCCGCCTGTCGCGGGAAGCGGAGGCGGCCGCCGCAACCACCGAACTCCTCTGGGACCAGGGCTACATCGCGCTCGACAGAGCCGAGGTCCTGCTCCTGGCCGGGCGTCCCGCCGAGGCCCGCGCGGCCGCAGGGGACTCTCTCGAGCGGTTCGAGCGCAAGGAATACGCCATTGGAATCCGGCGTGCTCGCGAGTTCCTTGCGGCGCTCCCGTCGTAGGTGGACGCAACCGGGTCGGGGCTATTCGCCGGCGAAGGGCCGGACTATCCTCGATCCGTGGCCACTGATCACCCCGAACCGCACGGCGACGCGCCGGACTTGCCCGGTGGACCGCTGAAGGTCACCTTTGCCGATGGTCGCCGACAGCACCTGCGCCAGGGCATGATCCTCTTCACCGAGGGGGATGCTTCCAACCGGGTGGTTCTCCTTGTCTCGGGAAGGGTGAAGGTCTCCTCCTACTCGGACGACGGCCATGAGACCGTCCTCGGGTTCCGTGGCGCCGGCGATGTGCTCGGCGAGCTCGCCGCCATCGACGGCAAGGATCACCTCGCGACCGTCACGGTTGTCCAGGAAGGGGAGGCGCTCGTCATCCCTGGCGAACGATTCGTCGCTGCACTGGCGGAGCAGCCGGGGCTTGCGCTGGTCCTGCTGCGTTCGATCGTGGGCCGGCTTCGCGACGCCGACCGAAAGCGGGCGGAGTTCACCGCGCTCGACGTGGTGGGACGAGTCGCCCACCGACTGGTGGAACTCGCGGAGCGGTACGGCGAACCGGCCGAGGACGGGATCAGGATCACCCTGCTCATCTCGCAACGGGAGCTGGCTGGCTGGGTCGGCTCCTCGCGGGAGGCAGTGAACAAGGCCCTCCGACAGCTCGAGCACCGCCGCCTCATCGCCGCAGAGCGGCGCCACCTCGTCGTGCTGGACCTCGACGGACTACGCGGGCGCGTCAGCTAAGCGGCCGGGACTCCGGGCGGCCACACAATTGACAGCCGGCAAGAAGCCGGCGACCAGGTCTCCGGCTCCTCGACACGGTGGCTATCCGGCCCCCGGGGATGCGGGGCAACCCACCCAATGGCCGGTCTCGGCGGATTAGCTCACTTCCCGGAGCGGTAGTAGAAGCCGTCCCAGTGATAGGCGGTCGGCGATTCCGACGAACCGTGGATGACGGCATGGAAACCCGCCAGCGTCCCGGTTCCCTTCCAGAACGTGCACATGCCGATCCCGGTGTGGAGGTCGACCATGCAGTACCCGGTCGCGGTGTTCTTTGGGCTGGCCTTGATGATCACCGTGCTGCTCAGGAAGACCGAGCTGCTGATCACCGGGCCGTAGTAGACGACCCGGGTCCCCTTGGGAATCGCCGGGACGTTCGAGGACGTTACCGTGCAGTACTCCCCGACCTTGCCGGTCATCGTGCCGGAGCAGTCCTTGACGATCGTCAGGGTGTGCGTGGCTGATGACGCCAGCACCGATGGGACGCTGACGGTGAGTGCTCCCGTGAGCGCGACGATCGTGCCGGCGACGGCGACGAGCCGGTGAAATGAACGCATGTGTGGCTCCTTCTCCTCGGTCGATTCGTCGAGGCCGAACGGCGTGCCTCGCGGACGAGAGGACTGTCCTGCTGCAGCGAGCGGGTGCGCGACGGGATTGGTCACAGCCGGAGAGGTAATTTGTCTCTCGTTAGCTTCCCAGGTCGAGCGATCCGTGCC
>JADGOR010000043.1 GCA_017882855.1 Cellulomonas sp.
GTGGCGGCGCCGTCGGCCGTCAGCACCAGGACGACGGCGCCCATCCGGGCCAGGTCGGGGGCCAGGTTCGGGGCGGACGTCGCGACGACGAGGCCACGCTCGGGATGCCCGGCCCGCTGGGTGGCCGCATGCGAAGCGAGGTGGCGGACGCAGACCTGATGCTGGGGACCGAGCGCACCCGCCTTGATCGCGCGCACCGGGGCGTCGGTGTGCACGTGAACCTGCCAGACGCCGCGTCCGCCCACCACCCCGACGGAGTCCCCGAGGCCGGCCATCCGCGAGCGGAGCTCAGGCGCGAGATCCACGCCGTCGGCGCCCTCGACGACGAACATCACCTCGAATGCGCCGCCGGTCATCGCGAGCGGCAGCATCGCGTGGTCGAGCACCACGGGCGTCGCCATCGACAGGCTGACCCGGTTCCCGGGCTCGAGCTCCTCGCCCGTCACGACGGAGTGCAGCGCCTCGAGCATCACGACCAGTCCCCGGGCACCGGCGTCCACCACGCCGGCGAGGCGGAGCACCTCGAGCTCTTGCGGAGTGTGCGCGAGCGAGAGTCGCGCCGCCGCGAGCGCGGCGAGGCTCACCTCGGCGAGCGGAGCCATGCCGTCCGAGGCCTGGTCGGCAGCATCGGCGGCCGCGCGCGCGACGCTCAGGATGGTGCCGTCGACGGGGCGTCCGACTGCCAACCAGGCGGCGCACTGCGCGACGTCGAGGGCGCGAGCCAGCGCCGCGCCGTCGGCGCTCTCCAGCGCCTCGGCCTGGAACGAGGTCACCAGTCCGTCCAGGAACTGGCTCACGATGACGCCGGAGTTGCCGCGCGCGCCGCGCAGCGCGCCGAGGGCGAACGCCTCCCCCACGACCCCGAGCGCAGCATCCTCAGGACAACGGAAGACGGCCTCGCGCGCTTGGGCCAGGGTCAGGAAGAGGTTGGTGCCGGTGTCCGAGTCGGGGACCGGGAAGACGTTGAGGGCGTCGATCTCGGCGCGAGCATCCGCGAGTGCCGCGGTCGCGACGTCGGCCCAGCGGCGTACCGCAGGTCCGTCGATCCGCTCCAGCACGAAGCGCCCTCCTCTCGTCGGTCAGCGCGCTAGGCGCATCACCGTGGTGCCAGAATCCTGCCCGGTGCTGAGCGCCGAAGCACGCAGACCGGCCGCGTTTGGGTTGACCAGCACTGATCGGCTACCCTATCGAGGTTGCCCGAATAGCTTCGGGTTCCCGCGGTACGCCCTCCCGAGAGCGTTCCGCATCCCCCAGGACACACCACGTTGCCGCTCCGCGGCATGCACGACGATCAGGAGATTCACGGTGGCTGCCAACTGCGACGTCTGCGGCAAGGGCCCGGGTTTCGGGCACAGCATCTCGCACTCGCACCGCCGGACCAAGCGGCGCTGGAACCCGAACATCCAGCGGGTTCGCGCGGTCGTGGCCGGCTCCCCCAAGCGCCTCTACGTGTGCACCACGTGCCTCAAGTCCGGCCGGGTCGCCCGCCAGGCCTGATCCTTCACGCTCCACCAGCACGCCCGCGGGGTCGCTGACCCTGCGGGCGTCCGCATCTCCGCGCTCACCGAGCGGCGAAGTGATCCCAACCGGGACTCGACACCTGCGGTGGCGCTCCATCGACGAGCACATCGGCCGAACGAGAGCCTGCCGGTCGCGCCCCGATCGCCCGCACCACGCCGATCACCCGGAATGCCGCGGGTAGACGCGCGTCGGCCGGGAACGTCGCGAGGAGCCCGTGGTCCTCGCCGCCGGTCAGCACCCACTCCTCGGCGTCGGCGCCCAGAGCCGCCGCAACGGTAGCCAGCGCCTCCAGATCCGCGGCGAACGAGCGTGCCACCGGGTCGAGATCGATCACCACCCCGCTCGCCCGCGCCAGCCGTCCGGCGTCGCGCAGCAGACCGTCGGAGACATCCATCATCGCGGTGGCTCCGGCGTCGGAAGCGAGCACCCCCGCACCGAGCGGCGGACTCGGTCGGCGATAGGCCTCGACGACTCCGGCGGACGCTGGTCCCAGCGCCCCGGCAGCCGAGGTCGAGCCGGCGGCGGCCAGCACCGCATGTCCTGCGGCGGATCGACCCGCCCGGCCGGCGAGCGTGACGACGTCCCCCGGGCGGGCTCCGGAGCGCAGCACGGGCGCGCGGCCGCCGAGGTCGCCTTGCACGGTCACGGCCACCACGACCGCGTCGCCGGACGAGAGGTCACCGCCGACCACTCCGACGTCGTGGGGTTCACAGGCTTCGCGCAGCCCGCGAGCGAGATCCACCACCCACGACACCGGGACACTCGGCGGCAGGACAAGTGCGACGACGAGGGAGCTCGGTGCGGCACCCATCGCCGCGATGTCGGCGAGGTTCTGCATCGCCGCTCGCCAGCCTACGTCGGCGCCGCTCGACCAGTCCCGACGGAAGTGCCGGCCCTCCACCAGCACATCGGTCGACACGACGACGCGCCCGTCCTCCGCCGAGACGATGGCGGCGTCGTCGCCGGGCCCGAGAATCGTCCGGGTGCCGCGCGGAAGCTCGGGGAAGATGCGTGCGAGCAGGCCGTCCTCGCCGATCTCGGCGAGAGTCTCGGCAGCGTCGCGGGCGTCGGTCACGGCCCAACGCTATCGAGGGCGCGTCGAACGGATAGCGTGTCCGTGTGTCCAGTCGAAGATCGACCCTTGGTCTCGCAGCCGTAGTGGTGAGCGCCGTCCTCTTCGCGGGTGGGTGCGCGCCCGTGCTGCACGTCACGCCCGCACCGCACGCGGATGCACCCGCCTGCGCGCAGATCATGCTCAACGTGCCCATCGAGCTCGCCGGTCTTCCGAAGAGAGGCACCGACGGGCAGGCCACCGCGGCGTGGGGCGAGACCGACCCGGTCGTGATGCGCTGCGGCGTCGATCCGCCGCCGCCGACGACGGATCGCTGCGTGACGGTCACGGGCTCCGACGGCAAGAGCACAGACTGGCTGAGCGTGCCGGCGACGGACGGCAGCGGCGGGTGGGTCCTGACCAGCTACGGGCGACGTCCCGCAGTGGAGGTCCGGGTCCCGGCGTCGGTGGCTTTGAAGCAGCCGGCTGATCTGCTGGTGGATCTCGGACCCCCCGTGGCGTACGCCTCGCTCGAGCGCACCTGCCTCTAGCGAGGCGCGGGCGTCGCGAGAGGCACCCGAGAATGGGTCTCAGCGCAGGCCGGTGCGGCGCTCGAGCGCAAGCTGGATGAGCTCGTCGATCAGCGCCGGGTAGTCGAGACCGGACTGCTCCCACATGCGGGGGTACATCGAGTACCGGGTGAATCCCGGCATCGTGTTGATCTCGTTGAGGATGACCTTGCCGGTCTCGGTCACGAAGCAGTCGACCCGGGCCAGGCCTTCGCACCCGATCGCCTCGAAGGCCCGCAACGCGAGCTCGCGCACCTCCGCGATCACCCCGGGTGAGAGGTCCGCCGGGCAGTCGAGCTTCACGCTCGACTCGTCCAGGTACTTCGCCTCGAAGTCGTAGAACTGGTGCTTCTCGTCCAGCACGATGATCTCGCCGGGCTGCGACGCCCGAGCCCGCGCGCCGCCGTGGCCGCCGAGCACGGCGCACTCGATCTCCCGGCCCTGGATCGCGGCCTCGATGATCACCTTCGGGTCGTGCGCGTGAGCGGCCGCGATCGCCTCGGGCAGCTGGTCCAGCGAGCTCACCTTGGTGATGCCGAGGCTCGAGCCGCCACGGGCGGGCTTCACGAAGACCGGGAGACCCAGGCCCGCGAGCGTCTCGGTCCAGACGATGGGACTCGCTTCCCACGCGCCCGGCCGGAGCACCGCGAACCGACCGATGGGCAGGCCCTGCGCCGCGAACAGCAGCTTCATCATGTGCTTGTCCATGCCGACCGCGGAGGCCAGCACCCCGGCACCCACGTACGGCAGGTCGATCAGGTCCAGGGCGCCCTGGAGGGTGCCGTCCTCACCGTACGGTCCGTGCAGGAGCGGCAGCACGACGTCGACCCGCCCGAGAGAGCGGATCTCTCCGTCGGCGGCGACCACCCGCAGCTCTCGATCGTCGGCATCCCGGGGCAGCACCACCTGCACCGGCAGCTCGGGGACCTCGGGAAGCTCCCCCTGGTCCAGCGACCATCGCTGCGGGTCGTCCTCGGCCGGCACCCATCGACCGCGACGAGTGATCCCGACCGGCACGACGTCGTATCGGCTGCGGTCGATCGCTCGCAGCACGCCGCCCGCCGTCGCGCACGAGATCGGATGCTCGCCCGAGCGTCCCCCGAAGAGGATCAGGACCCGCGTGCGCGCGGGTCCCTCGGGTCCGGGGGGTCGGCTGGGTTGCGGCGTGGTTTCCATCGCATCCGACCCTAGTGGGCACCCGCGTCCGGAGCACTCGCCACCCGGGATGGCGGGCTACCCTGCCGTTGTGTCCACCACACCAGAGTCCCAGCGCGCGGCCGCTGCCATCCCCGCCGACGACGTCAGCGAACACCCGGACGTCTCGGCAGGGCCGAAGTCGGCTTGGGCGCAGTCCACGGTGGCCGTGGCCGCCGGCCGCCCACCCCGCGAGCAGGGCGCGCCACTGAACCCGCCGGTCGTGCTGTCCTCGACCTACTTCTCGGTCGGGAAGCCCGGACCCGGCGAGCGGGTCTACACCCGCTACGGAACAGAGACCTGGGACCCGCTCGAGGAGGCGATCGCAGCCCTCGAAGGCGCCAGCCGACCCGGGCTCGTCTTCGCCTCCGGCATGGCCGCGGTCGCCGCCGTCATGTCGCTCGTCCCGCACGGCGGGCGGATCGTGATGCCGAGGCACACGTATCAGGTGGCGCTGCAGCTTGCGAACGAGCTCACGTCGCGCAGCGCGATCACGGTCGACCTGGTCGACGTGGCCGACACCACCTCCGTGCTCGCCGCCCTGGACGCCGGCGGGCGGGTCGACCTGCTCTGGCTCGAGTCCCCCACCAACCCGATGCTCGAGGTCGCCGACCTCGCCGCCCTCGCGGTCGCCGGGCGCGCGGCGGGCGCAATCGTCGCGGTCGACAACACCTTCGCGACGCCGCTCGGTCAGCGGCCGCTCGCCCTGGGCGCGGACGTCGTCGTGCACTCGGTGACGAAGTACCTGGCCGGTCACAGCGACGTCGTTCTGGGCGCGGTGGTCGTCAACGACCCGGACCTCGCCGACCGCGTAATTGCCTACCGGGGCACGCACGGGGCGATCGCCGGGCCGTGGGAGGCCTGGCTCGCCCTGCGCGGACTCAGAACACTCGCCCTGCGCGTCGACCGCTCGACGACGACCGCACAGCAGCTTGCGGAGCGGCTCAGTGCGCACCCCGATGTGCTGGAGGTGCGGTACCCGGGTCTGCCGGACGATCCCGGGCATGACCGCGCCGCGCGCCAGATGACCGGGTTCGGCTCCGTCATCGCGCTGCGACCACGCGGTGGCCTGGTCGCGGCCGAAGCCCTCGCATCCACTGTTCGACTCTGGGTGCCGGCCACCAGCCTCGGCGGAGTGGAATCGAGCCTCGAACGCAGACGCCGGTTCTACACCGAATCGACGACCGTGCCGGAGGACCTGGTCCGGCTGTCGGTCGGGATCGAGGACCTCGAGGACCTGTGGGCCGATCTCGACCAGGGCCTCCGGGCGGCCCAGTCCTGAGTGCTACCGAACCGTGACCCGATTCGGCCCGAATCGTTACGACATGCCTGGCGGTGCGGGCGGGGGGATCACGGGGCCGGGAGGCCTGCTCCGCAGGCCGCGCCACCAAACTCCCGAGCGCGGACGGGCTGCGCAAGGCAGGTGCGCCCGTTGAAACGATTAGGCGCTGCACGCACGGTCTTGGACCCTGCCGGTCCGCGCCGAAGTGGGGAGGTCCGACCGGCGAGATCGGCGGCGGGCTGCCGGATTCCGCATGCGGTGGTTGCTCAGACGCTTTCCGCGCGGCGTCCCTCAGATGCCTTCGGCGCGGTGCGGCCGGTTCAGCAGCAGCTGAGCCATCTCATGGACCGGGAGCCCGCCGTACAGCACCGCCACAACGGCCTGCGTGATCGGCATCTCCACCCCCGTCGACCGCGCGAGCTCGAGGACCGAGCGACAGGACTTGACCCCCTCGGCGGTGCCGCGGGTCAGCTGGAGGGCTTCGTCGAGGGCCATGCCTTGCCCGATCCGCACCCCGAGCGAGTGGTTTCGGGACAGCGGCGAGGAACACGTCGCGACCAGGTCGCCCATCCCCGCGAGGCCCGCGAAGGTCTCGGCCTTGGCTCCGAGTGCGAGCCCCAGCCGGGTGATCTCGACCAGGCCCCGGGTGATGACCGTCGCCGCCGTGTTCTGCCCGTAGCCGGTCCCCTGGGCGATCCCGACGGCCAGCGCGATCACGTTCTTCACCGCGCCGCACAGCTCCACGCCGACGACGTCGGCATTCGTGTAGGGCCGAAAGTAGGATGAGGAGCTCGCGCGTGCCACCAGATGTGCGGACTCGTCGTTGACCGAGGCGACGACCGTCGCCGTCGGTTGACGCTCGACGATCTCATGGGCGAGGTTCGGACCCGAGACAACCGCAACGCGGGACTCCGGTATGGCTAGCGCCTCGACGATCACCTCGCTCATCCGCCGGTCCGTGCTGAGCTCGATGCCCTTCATCAGCGAAACCGCCACGGCGTGCGCGGGGAACACGTCGCGCAGCGGCTCGAGGACGGAGCGAGCGTCCTGGGCCGGAACGGCGATCGCCACGACATCCGCTCCGGCAAGTGCGGCCCGCGCGTCGGTCGTGGCGGCGATCTCGACCGGGAGGTCATGACCGGGCAGATACGCGTCATTGCGGTGCTCGGTGCTGATCTGGTCGACGACCTCAGCCCGGCGGCCCCACAACGTGACCTCGCAGCCGGCATCGGCGAGCACCGCGGCGAAGGTGGTTCCCCAGCTGCCTGTCCCGAGCACGGTCGCCCGAATCGGCCGCTCGACGGTCACGAGCCTTCCTTGGGCGTCGCGCCACTGCTCTTGCGCACGTCGAAGCGCTCCGCCGGTGCGCTCGCGCCGCGGATCTCCTCGAGCAGGGTGGTGATCGCGGCCATCACCCGCTCGGTCGCTTCGCGCAGCACCGCCGAGTCTCGCGGCCGGTCGTACAGGTCGCTGAGGTCGATCGGCGGACCCGCATGCACGGTCACGGTCTTGCGGGGGAACGGCTTGAGCAGCTTGCCGTAGCGAGCGAGGATGGCCTGCGCGCCCCACTGGGCGATCGGGATCACCGGCGCGCGCGTCGCGAGCGCGAGCCGAGCGGCGCCGGTCTTGCCCGCCATCGGCCACAGGTCGGGTTCACGGGTCAGCGTCCCCTCGGGGAAGATCGCGACGCAGCGCCCCTCGTCGATGGCGACGACCGCCTCGTCGATCGCCTTGCTGGCGTCCGAGCTGTTCCGGTACACGGGGATCATGCCGGTCGCCCGCAGGATCGCCCCGACCACGGGGATCTTGAACAGCGACGACTTGGCCAGGATCCGAGGCGCTCGGCCGTGGTCGTAGACGAAGTGGGCGAAGGTCAGGGCGTCCAGGTACGTCGCGTGGTTCGCCACGGCGATGCAGCCACCGGTCTGCGGGATGTGCTCGCCACCGCTCCACCGACGCCGTGAGAGGGCGAACAGGATCGGCCTGACGACGGCAGCGACCGCGCGGTACGCGCGACTGTCCGGGTAGGCGATGGGCACGCTGGATGGTATCGCGCCGGGATCGGCGGCCAGGTCGTCGGGGGCGTGGGGGGTGCCCTGCGACTCCTACCGAGGGCCCACCGCAAGGTCGCGGACGTGCTTGAGCATGCGGGCGGGCTCACCGCGGAACGTGTGCTCCGTCTCCCCCACCAAGCGGAAGCCCGCTCGCGCCGCGACCGCTTGCGACCCCCGGTTGTCCACCGCGGTGCAGAGCTCGACCCGGTCGATGTCGAACACCTCGCCGACCCACGCGGAGAGGAGCGCTGTCGCGCCGCTGGCCACGCCACGCCGCCGCGCGTCGGGGGCGACCCAGTAGCCGATCTCGCAGCTGCGGTTCGGACGATCCAGGTCGACGACTCCGATCGAGGCGAGCAAGGCGTCCGAGCCGTCGACGACCGCGAAGATCACCCCCGTGCCGTCCCGCCACGCCGCCGGCGCGAGCTCGGTGACGAAGCCGTCCGCATCCGCCCGCGTGTACGGCACCGGCACTTGCGTCCATCTCTGGATGTCAGGGTCCTGGCAGGCGCGGTGGACCGCGTCGGCGTCGTCCGCACGCCACGGCCGGAGCGTGAGGGTGCCGTCCGTCAGCACCGGCTGCACCCCGGGGTTGGTCATCCGGGAAGGCTACCGGGGCTGCGCAAGTGAAATCGGTCCAAGCCGCGACGGCGGCCGAGGCGCCGGGCGGTGCGGGCGAGCATCGCGCGCACGATCGGCCCGTGCACCAGGCGGACCGGAATGAAGTAGAGCCTGCCCCGCCAACCGTGCAGGCGCACCGCCGTCGTGACCCTGACCAGGTTCAAGCCGGCATCGACGCCCACCCCCACTCGGAAGTCGAGGTGCCTGTCGTCGGCCGCGAGGAGCGCCTCTTCGCCGTCCACCGAGCGGATCGCGAACAGGTCGTGGCCGACCGGGTCCACCCCGACGAGCCCGACGAGGCCCTGGCGCAGCGCGAACAGGGCCTTGACCCAGAGCGGGACATGCCTCATCGAGAAGACCTCGCGGGCCCAGACCTCGGGATCGCGGGTCGCGCGCGGCGGGAGCGGCACCACGACGACGTCGGCCCAGGCCGGGCGCGGGATGTCGACGAAGACTCCCGAGGAGAAGCGAGGGGCGTCCACACTGCTCGAACGTGGCTCGCGACTCTCGTCCGACATCGCGGATCAGCCTCGGGAGAACTCGGCGCCGAGCGCGGTCAACTTGTCGGTGAACCGTTCGTAACCACGGTCGATCAGCTCGATCCCGTGCACCGTCGAGGTCCCCTTGGCCGCGAGCGCCGCGATGAGGTGACTGAAGCCACCACGCAGGTCCGGGACCTCGATCTCGGCCGCGGAGAGGGGCGTCGCACCCGAGATCACCGCGGAGTGAACGAAGTTGCGCTGACCGAAACGGCACGGTGCCCCGCCGAGGCACTCCCGGTAGACCTGGATGGTGGCGCCCATGCCCACCAAGGCCTCGGTGAACTCGAACCGGTTCTCGTACACGGTCTCGTGCACGATCGACAGGCCCTTCGCCTGAGTGAGCGCGACGACGAGAGGTTGCTGCCAGTCGGTCATGAACCCGGGGTGCACGTCGGTCTCCAGCACGATCGCGCGCAGGTCGCCGCCCGGGTGGTAGAACCGGATGCCGTCGTCGTCGACCTCGAACGCCCCGCCGACCTTCCGGTACGTGTTGAGGAACGTCGTCATCTCGGGCTGGGTGGCCCCGCGGACGTACACGTCGCCATGCGTCGCAAGCGCCGCGGAGGCCCAGGACGCCGCCTCGATCCGGTCCGAGAGCGCCGTGTGCTGGTAGCCGCTGAGCCGAGAGACCCCTTCGATCCGGATCGTGCGATCCGTGTCGACGCTGATCAGGGCGCCCATCTTCTGCAGCACGGCGATCAGATCGAGGATCTCCGGTTCGACCGCAGCACCCTTGAGCTCGGTCAGCCCCTCGGCCCGAACAGCCGTGAGCAAGAGCTGCTCGGTCGCACCCACACTCGGGTACGGGAGTGCGATCTTCGTTCCCCGCAGGCCGTTCGGGGCGTAGAGGGCGATCCCCTGCTCACGCTTCTCCACGACGGCGCCGAACCGGCGCAGGATGTCGAGGTGGAAGTTGATCGGTCGGTCCCCGATCCGGCAACCGCCCAGGTCGGGGATGAACGCCTCGCCGAGGCGGTGCAGCAGAGGTCCACAGAACAGGATCGGGATCCGGCTCGATCCGGCATGCGCATCGATGTCGGCGACGTGCGCGGACTCCACGTTGACGGGGTCGAGGCGCAGGATGCCGGCCTCGGGTTCGGCCTGGACGTGCACTCCGTGCAGCTCGAGCAGCCCGGTCACGACTGCGACGTCGCGGATCTGCGGGACGTTGCGCAGCACCGACGGCTCGTCACCGAGAATCGCGGCCACCATTGCCTTGGAGACGAAGTTCTTGGCACCGCGGACCGTGATCTCGCCGTTCAGAGGCGCACCACCGTTGACATACAACAGGCTGCTCATGCCCCTATGGTCCCTCACGGAACGGCATGGGTCACGCCGGGCCACGCGGAGCGCAGCTCGTACTACGGCGCTCAGACGTCGCCGCGCGTCGTCAAACGAGCGCGGCGGTGCCCGCTGCCGGACCGGGGACGACCGGCCGCGCCGCCTCGATGTGCACCGACGGGAGGTGCTTGGCAGGGAGGGTCGTCGGACGCCACGACTCGCGGCGAGTCTCGAACACGGTGATCTCCGCCTCGTGCTGGAGGGTCAGGCCGATGTCGTCGAGGCCCTCGAGGAGACGCCAACGGGTGTAGTCGTCGACCTGGAACGGCGCCACGATGTCCGCACACGTCACGAGCTTCTTCTCGAGGTCCACGGTCACCTCGGTACCGGGGTTCTCCTCGAGCACCTTCCAGATCAGCTCGATGTCTTCCTGGGCAAGCTGAGCGGCGAGCAGCCCCTGCTTGCCGGAGTTGCCGCGGAAGATGTCGCCAAAGCGGGTGGAGAGGACCGCGCGGAAGCCGTAGTCCTTGAGTGCCCACACGGCATGCTCCCGCGAGGAGCCGGTGCCGAAGTCCGAACCCGCGACCAGCACCGAACCGGCGGCATAGGCGGGCTGGTTGAGTACGAACTCCGGGTTGCCACGCCACGCCGCGAAGAGCGCGTCCTCGAAGCCGGTGCGGGTGACCCGCTTGAGGTACACGGCCGGGATGATCTGGTCCGTGTCGACGTTGCTCCGGCGCAGCGGGACGCCGATGCCGGTGTGGGTGGTGAACTTCTCCATCGCGATTCCTTCTTCCCTCAGGCGTTCTGCAGGATCCGCGCGGCGTCATCCAGGTCGGCGACGGACGACAGCGTGCCGCGGATCGCGGTGGCAGCGGCAACCAGCGGTGAGACGAGGTGCGTCCGCCCACCCTTTCCTTGGCGTCCCTCGAAGTTGCGGTTCGACGTCGAGGCGCTGCGCTCCCCGGGGGCCAGCTGGTCCGGGTTCATCCCCAGGCACATCGAGCACCCCGCGTTGCGCCACTCGGCGCCGAAGTCGAGGAAGACCTTGTCCAGGCCCTCCGCCTCGGCCTGCAACCGGACCCGCGCCGAACCGGGGACGACGAGGACCCGGAGCGAGTCTGCCTTCCTCTTTCCCTCGACCACCCTCGCGACGGCGCGCAGGTCTTCGATCCGACCGTTCGTGCACGAACCGATGAAGACGGTGTCGACCGCGATGTCGCGCAGCGGCGTACCGGGGGTGAGGCCCATGTACTCCAACGCCCGGGCCGCGGATACGCGTTCGTTCTCGTCGACGATGTCGGCCGGGTCCGGGACGCGGGCCGAGAGCGGCAGGCCCTGGCCCGGGTTGGTCCCCCAGGTCACGAACGGCTCGAGCTCGGCGGCGTCGAGGACGACCTCCGCATCGAAGATCGCGTCGTCATCGCTCTTGAGGGTGGACCAGTACGCAACGGCGGCCTCCCAGTCCACCCCTTCCGGCGCGTGCGGGCGACCCTTGAGGTAATCGAAGGTCGTCGCGTCCGGCGCGATCATGCCCGCTCGCGCGCCGGCTTCGATCGACATGTTGCAGATCGTCATCCGCGCCTCCATCGAGAGGGCACGGATCGCTTCCCCGCGGTACTCGAGCACGTAGCCCTGCCCGCCGCCGGTCCCGATCTTGGCGATGACCGCCAGGATGATGTCCTTCGCCGTGGTGCCGGGGCGCAAGGCGCCGTCGACCGTGATCGCCATCGTCCTGAACGGCTGCAGCGGCAGCGTCTGGGTGGCCAGGACGTGCTCGACCTCGCTGGTGCCGATCCCGAACGCCAGAGCGCCGAACGCCCCGTGCGTCGAGGTGTGGGAGTCGCCGCAGACCACCGTCAGACCAGGCATGGTCAGGCCGAGCTGGGGCCCGACGACGTGCACGATGCCCTGGTCGGCGTCACCGAGCGAGT
This sequence comes from Cellulomonas sp., assembly GCA_017882855.1. Taxonomy (GTDB): domain Bacteria; phylum Actinomycetota; class Actinomycetes; order Actinomycetales; family Cellulomonadaceae; genus JADGOR01. The sequence continues at coordinate 12,050 of JADGOR010000043.1, forward strand.
GCAGCCGGATGCCGAACTCGCGCGCGTTGGCGCGGAGCGTGTCGATCTGGGTGCGGCTGGTGAGATCGGCGATCGGCTGGTCGATGTCGAGGGTCGGGGTGTTGTGGTCCTCGGTGGCGATCGTCAGGTCTGGCCGACGCACGGTGCGGCCGGTGAGGCGCAGGCCCTCGAAGGCCTGCGGGCTCGTCACCTCGTGCACCAGGTGGAGGTCGACGTAGAGCAGGTCGGGCGACCCGTCCGCGCCGCGTCGCACCAGATGCGCGTCCCAGACCTTCTCCGCCAGTGTGCCGGCCATGTGCTGCTCCTCGTCGTCTCTTGCCGCATCGTGGGCGGGGCCCGCGGCTCGGCGCGAGAACTCACCCGGGTCGGGACTTGCGTCTCAGCCTGCGAGACGGCAATATCGACCTATGGACAACTCTAGCGGAGTCGGCGTTCTGGACAAGGCCGCAGCGGTGCTCAGCGCACTCGAGGCCGGTCCAGCGACGCTGGCACAGCTTGTCGCCTCGACCCATCTTGCCCGCCCGACGGCGCACCGGCTCGCCGTTGCGCTCGAGCACCACCGCTTTGTGGCGCGCGACATCCAGGGCCGGTTCGTGCTGGGCCCGCGACTCGGCGAGCTCTCGACCGCCGCCGGCGAGGACCGCCTGCTGGCCGCTGCCGGCCCCGTACTCGCCGCGATCCGCGACCACACCGGCGAGAGCGCCCAGCTCTACCGCCGCCAGGGCGATGTGCGGATCTGCGTCGCGGCGGCCGAGCGGCCGATCGGACTGCGCGACTCCATCCCGGTCGGTGCAACGCTCACGATGCAGGCCGGATCCGCCGCGCAGATCCTGCTCGCCTGGGAAGAACCGGACCGGCTGCACCGCGGCCTGCACGGCGCCCAGTTCACCGCCACCATGCTCTCCGGCGTCCGACGCCGCGGCTGGGCCCAGTCGGTCGGCGAGCGGGAGCCCGGCGTCGCATCGGTCTCCGCACCCGTGCGCGGCAGCTCGGGCCGGGTGGTCGCTGCGGTGTCGGTCTCGGGTCCGATCGAGCGACTCACGCGCCAGCCCGGCCGACTGCACGCCGCCGCTGTCGTCTCGGCCGCGAACCGGCTCACCGAGGTGCTCAAGAGGACCGGCGAGTAGGCCGCTTCGCCGCCGGCATGCTGGTGCTACCGTTTGCGCTGCTCGCGCGCGTCTCTCGAGTCGGCAGGTCTGCGGAACAGTGGCGCGATCTCTGGGCTGTCTCGACGAAAGGACCTGCGCGATGAACCCCGACCTGTCCACGCTTCCGGTCGGGGTCCTCGTGGCCCTGGGTGTGCTGGCCGTCGTCGAGATCACTCTGGACGTGATCGCCTTGGTCGACCTGTACCGAAGGCCGGTCGAGCGGGTGGTCCTCGGGAACAAGTGGATCTGGGTCGCGATCATCCTGCTGGTGAACACCCTCGGCGCGATCATCTACCTGGTGGCCGGGCGCAAGTCGGCCGCGCTCGCGGAGAACGCGACACCGCCGGCATCGCCCTCGATTCACACCGAGGACATCGCCAATACTCTCTATGGGCCGCGCGACGGCACTGACCGACGATGAGCGCCGCAATCCGAGCCGCAGCGCTGACGAAGGTCTACGGCGAGAAGAGCGCGCTCGACGCTGTGGACCTGGTTGTCGAGGAAGGCTCGATATTCGGATTCCTCGGCCCCAACGGAGCAGGCAAGACGACCATGCTCCGGCTGCTGACCGGGCTCGCGCGTCCCACCAGCGGCTCGGTGCAGATCCTCGGACACGACGTCGCATCGGCCGGCAACTCGGTTCGTGCCGAGATCGGCTTCCTGCCCGACGTACCTGGCTTCTACGGATGGATGACGGCCGAGGAATTCCTTCGCTTCGCCGGAAGGCTCTTCGGGATCGGGCGTCAAGTACTCGACGAACGCCTCGGGTTGCTGCTCGACCTGGCTGGGCTGAGCGATGTGAAGACGAAGATCAGCGGCTACTCCCGTGGCATGAAGCAACGTCTCGGTGTGGCCCAGGCCCTCGTCAACGCACCGAGGCTGCTGCTGCTCGACGAGCCGACAAGCGCGCTCGACCCGATGGGCCGCAAGGATGTTCTCGACATGCTCACGTCGCTGCGTGGGCGCACCACGGTGTTCTTCTCCACGCACATCCTCGCCGACGTCGAGCGCGTCTGCGACACCGTGGCGATTCTCGACCGTGGTCACGTGGTCACCCAGGCACCCATCGACGAGCTCAAGGCGCGCTACGCAGGGCAGAAGGTGGTGCTCGAGGTCACTGCCGGTGCCGACGAGCTCGCCCAGGAGATCGGGCGCCAAGCCTGGGCAACCGCGGTCGTACGTGGGTCCAACGGTGCCATCGAGATCACGGTGAATGACATGGACATCGCACGCCGGCAGATTCCGGCGATGGTCGCGGCCCGGCAGACGGGTCTGGCCCGCATGGAGGCAGGCGAGATGGGACTCGAAGAGGTCTTCGTCGACCTAGTCGTAGGTGACGGACGATGAGCGGGTTCGCCGTCTTCGCACAGAAGGAAGCTCGCGAGTTCTTGCGGACGTGGCGCATCTGGGTGCTTCCCAGCATTCTGCTGTTCTTCGCACTGACCGGCCCGGTGCTGGCCAAGTTCACTCCAGAGATCGTGAGCGCGCTGGGCGCGGACCAGCTCAACGGGCTGAAGCTACCGACACCGACGTATGTCGACGCCTATGCCCAATGGATCAAGAACCTGTCGCAGATCGCCCTGTTCGCACTGATCATCATCTACGGCGGCATCATCTCGTCGGAGCGCAAGAGCGGGACGGCAGTCCTGGTGCTCACCAAGCCGGTGTCGCGAACCGCATTCGTCGTCGCCAAGGCAGCTGTCCACTCAGCCTTCCTCGGGATCCTGGTGATCGCGGGAACACTCGTCACGTGGGGGCTCACGGCGGCAGTCTTCGGAACGGCGCCAGGATCGGCGCTGTGGTCCGCGGCGCTCCTGTGGATCGTGTTCGGCATCCTCTTCATCGCCCTGATGACACTCCTCTCCGTGCTCATCCGCGCTTCGGCCGGAGCGGCAGGCGCCGGACTCGGTGTGTACGCGCTGATGGCGATCGCCGGGATCTGGAAGCCCCTGGGCACCTATTCGCCCGCAGCGCTCGCCACGCAGCCCGCGGCGCTCGCCGCCGGCAAGGATGTCGCCGTGCTCTGGCCGGTGCTGACATCACTCGTGCTCGCGGCCGCGCTCGTCGCGCTCGCCGCGCTCGCGTTCCGCCGCAGAGACCTGGAGTAGGGGAGGCCGGCCGGCCTGGCCGGCTGCACGCCACAGGGGTGGTCTCAGCCGCGAACCGGTTGACCGAC
>JADGOR010000044.1 GCA_017882855.1 Cellulomonas sp.
GGATCGGGGTGAAGATGGCGACCAGGCTCGTGCCGACGGATGCGACGTCCTCGGCTGCCGAGACGAATGGTGCGCCGATCCCGGCGGTCCCCGCGTTCACCAGCGGTCGACTCATCGCCTTGCTCGCGCGCCCGCGCGCCCGAGAGGAGCGTCCGGAGTCAGCCGCCGAGCGAGCCGTCGGAGGAGAAGACCAGGCCCAGCGCGATGTCGCCCTTCTGGAGCGCTGTCTTGGTGAGCGGGCCGCCGGCGTCGAGCGCCTTGAAGTCGGCGATCCGGAGCCCGTACTTGCTCGTCAGGCCGGGCTGGCAGAACGGCCGCGTCGGGCACTCGGGCGGGCCGCCGAGCACGATGCCGCTGCACGTCGCCGCGAGCTCCGTCAACGTCGTGACGTGGTGCTGGTCGGCGAAGGCCTTCGTCACCGCAAAGGCGTTCTGGTCCTGCGCGGCGGCGGGCTTGCCGAAGCTCAGGCCCGCGGTCGTGCCGAGCGTCGTCAGGGCGGCCACGGTCTTGGTCAGGTCAGGGCTGGCCTGCGCACCGGCGTTTGCCCCGTTCGCCTGCTTGTTCAGGAACTCGGTGAGCGTGCCCACGTACTCCGGCACGATCGTCAGCTGGCCGCTGATCAGGGCCGGCAGGTACGTCTCGCGGTTGCCGATGGTCTGCACGTCCACCGTGTACCCGCCGGACCGGAGCACCGCGGCGTAGATCTCGGCGAGCGTCGCCGACTCCGAGAAGTTCCCCGCGCCGACGACGAGCGAGCCCGATCCAGTCGCACTCGTCGCGGCCAGGCCCTTGTCGGCGACGAACTGCTTGGCGACCTCGCTCGAGGTCTTGCGGTCCACATCCACGGACTTGTTCAGCGAGACGAGCGTCGGGGTGTCGATGGCCGCGGAGACCTTGTCCAGCAGGGCGATCATCGCGGGGCTCGAGGCCTTGGCGTTGATGGCCGGGATGACGTTGTCCACCGTCTGCAGGCCCTGGTCGTCCGCGAGCACCACGATGGCGTCACCGGCGACGGGGGCGCAGACCGGCGGCGTGGTGGCCTGAGTGAGGATGGCCGGCGTGCTCGGCTGGGTGCCCGACGAACCCGGCGAGGCACAGCCGGCGAGAGCCAGCAGGAGCGCGCCGGCGGTCGCGGCAAGGGTCAACGAACGTCGTCCAGTCATGAGTCCCCCGAGGTCGGTGTGGTGCCATTCGACCCCGTAACCGCGCCGTTGGCAACACGGCTTCGCCCTGCAAGATGGATCGACGCGGCGGCCTGCCGGGTGGCCGTCACGTAGCGGGCAGTGCCGCGACCGGTTGCCGCGCGGTTCGGCCCGCGGTCATGAAGCGAGGGGTGACCAACCGTTGGGCGCCCGCGAGGATGCCTTCCACCGACATGCTGAGCACAGCCACCAGGACGCCGCCGGCCAGCACCTGGCCGTACCGCTGGGTCGCCAGGCCGGTGTTGATGATGACACCGAGCCCGCCGCCCGCGACCAGCGCGGCGAGCGGAACGGTCGCCACCACCTGGACGGCGGCGGTGCGGACACCGGCCGCGATCACCGGCAGCGCGAGCGGGACCTCGACGCGCCAGAGCATCCGCCACGGACCCAGGCCCATCCCGCGGGCTGCGTCCAGCACGTCGGCATCCACCTCGAGCATCCCGGTGAAGGTGTTCGTGAGGATCGGCGGGACCGCGAAGATCGCCGCCGCGATCACCACGGCCCGGTTGCCGAACCCGATCGCGGAGGAGGCGAACAGGGTGAGCAGGGCGAGCGTCGGCATCGCGCGGGAGACGTTGGAGAGCAGGACGGTGACCTGGCCGCCGCGGCGCCGGTGGCCGAGCCACAGACCGAGCGGCAACGCGAACCCCGCGCCCAGCAGAACCGCGCCCGCCGACATCCCGAGGTGCTCGACGGTCAGAGCGCCGATGCCGTGCGGACCGGTCCAGTTCAGCGGGTCGTTCAGCCAGGCGATCGCGTCGGAGATGATGTGGGACCCGGCGCCGCTCATGCCGCCACCCGCCGTCGGGCCCACGGCATCAGCGCGCGGCCGAGCAGGACGAGCGCGAGGTCGAAGACGAGCGCGAGGGCCAGGCACAGCAGCGAGGACGTCATCACCTCGGCGCGATAGCCGGAGCGGAAGCCGCGGAACATCAGCTGGCCCAGTCCGCCGTACCCGACGACGACGCCGACCGTCACCAGTGCGACCGTGCTCACCGTGGCCAGCCGGACCCCGGCGACGATGGTCGGCAACGCGTTGGGCAGCTCGACGGCGAGCAGCATCCGGGTCGGTCCGTAGCCGAGGCCGCGCGCGGCGTCGAGCACGTCCGGGTCCACGCCCTGCAACCCGACCAGGATGTTGCGGACCAGGACGAGCAGCGCGTACGCGACCAACCCGATCAGCACCGTCGTGCGACCGATGCCGGTGAACGGAGCGAGGATCGCGAACAGCGCGAGCGACGGAACGGTGTAGAGCGCGCCGGACAGGCCGAGCACGGGGCCCGCGAGCCGTGGCCTGGCCCGGGCGAGCAGCGCGAGCGGGAACGCGAGCGCCATCGCGAGCAGGACGGCCTGGATGGTGAGCGTCGTGTGCCGGCTCAGGGCGGTGGTGATGTCGCCCCAGTTGTGCTCGACGTAGGTCCAGGACAGCCACGGGTTGGGCGGCTGGCCGGCGCTCATCTCCGTGACAGTAGCGCGGGGCCTGGCGCGCCGCGCCGCGACCGCCGGTACGGTCGCTCCATGGAGCGCGCCGCGGACGACGCCGTGATCAGCTTCCGGGGGGTCCGCAAGGAGTACCCGGACGGCACTGTGGCAGTGCACCACCTCGACCTCGACGTCCGACGTGGTGAGCTGCTGGTCCTCGTTGGCCCGTCCGGTTGCGGCAAGTCGACGACCCTGCGGATGGTCAATCGGTTGGTCGAACCGACCTCCGGGCAGGTGCTGCTCGCGGGCGTGGACGTCGCGAGTCAGGACCCGGTCCAGCTGCGCCGCGGCATCGGCTACGTGATCCAGCACGTCGGGCTGTTCCCGCACCGCACGGTGGCCCAGAACATCGCGACCGTCCCGGGCCTGGTCGGGTGGGACCGGGCCCGGACCCGGACCCGGGTGCACGAGCTGTTGGACCTCGTCGGGCTCCCGCCGGGCACCTATGCCGGCCGCTATCCGAACGAGCTCTCGGGTGGCGAGCGGCAGCGGGTCGGAGTGGGGCGGGCCCTCGCGACGGACCCACCGGTGCTGCTGATGGACGAGCCGTTCGGCGCGGTCGACCCCGCGGGACGACGTCGGCTGCAGACCGAGTTCGGCCGGATCCAGCGAGCGCTGGGCACCACCGTGATCCTGGTGACGCACGACATCGACGAGGCGGTCCTGCTCGGCGACCGGATCGCGGTGCTCGCGCCGGGTGGGCGGCTCGACCAGCTCGCCGAACCGTCGGCGATCCTCGCGCGGCCGGCCACCGACGTGGTGGCCGAGCTGGTCGGGGACGGGCGTGCCGTGCGGATGCTGTCGATCACCTGCCTCGAGCTCGTGGACCTCGAACCGGCTGGGGCGAACGCGGACGCAGCCGTGGGTGTGCCGATCGGGACACCGCTCGACGTCGCGCTCAGCGTGCTCACGGCCAGCACGAGCGCGGCCATTCCGGTGACCGACGCGGGTGGCGCCGTCGTCGGCCTGCTCACTCCCGACGTCGTGCACCGGGCGCTCCGCCGCACCACCCTGGAGGCGCTGGCGGCGTCGGAGTGAGCGGCACGGGATAACCTGCGGTCATGCCCGATGCGCGGATCGCCCTGGTCACCTGCAGCCGGTTGCCGGAGCTCGACCCCGAGGACGCGACGCTCCTCCCGGTCTTCGCCGACCGGGGCGTCCGGGCGGAGGCCGCCGTCTGGGACGACCCCGACGTCGACTGGGACGCATACGACCTCGTGATCGTGCGCTCGACGTGGGACTACGCGCCGAGGCGCACGGAGTTCTTGGCCTGGGCGGACCGCGTTCCCCGGCTGGCGAACCCGGCCACTGCACTGCGCTGGAACACCGACAAGCACTACATCAAGCAGTTCGGCGAGGCCGGGATCCCGGTGATGGTGACCACGTGGCTCGAGCCCGAGCGCCACTTCACGCCCCGCGACCTGCACAACCGCTTCCCCGCGATCGAGGAGTTCGTGATCAAGCCCGCGATCGGCGCCGGCTCGCTCGAGGCGGGTCGCTACACCTCGACGAGCGCGAACTCGCGTGGCATCGCGATCCGGCACGCTCACCGGCTGCTGCAAGAGGGCCGCTCGGTGATGGTCCAGCGCTACCTGCCCTCGGTGGACACCGCGGGAGAGAGCGGACTGGTCTTCCTCAACGGCGAGTACTCGCACGCGATCTCCAAGGCGGCCATGCTCAAGGGCCCCGATTCCGAGATCGCGGCCCTGCACCGGGTCGAGCGGGTGAGTGCCCACACCGCAACCGAGCACGAGATCGAGACTGCGCGGGCTGTGATGGCGGCGGCGATCGCCTCGATCCCGGTCTTCGCCGAGTCCGGGCAGGCGCCGCTGTACGCCAGGGTCGACCTGGTCACGAACGACGACGGATCGGCCGTGCTGATGGAGCTCGAGCTGACCGAGCCGTCGCTGTACTTCTCGTTCGGCGAGGGGAGCCGCAAGCGGTTCGCGGACGACGTCGTTCAGCGTCTGGGCGGCTGAGACCGCCGGGACGAGAACGGCGCCCCACCGTGAGGTGAGGCGCCGCGCTGGGGTGGCTAACGGGACTTGAACCCGCGACCCCCTGGACCACAACCAGGTGCTCTACCACCTGAGCTATAGCCACCATGACCCGGATCCGAGGCGTACCTCACGGCCGGGCCAGCGGAAAGTGTACCCGCCTGGCCGGAACCGCTACGTCGCGGGCGCCTCGGCGTCGGTGGTGCTCGAAGCGAGCCCGGTCGCGACGCTGGTCGCGCGGATCTCCGCCGCGATCGCCCTCGAGGCAGCGGAGCCCGGTCCGGGTGGCTCGACGAAGAGCGCTCGCCGGTAGTAGCGCAGCTCGTCGATGCTCTCCAGGATGTCGGCGAGGGCCCGGTGACCGCCGTGCTTCTCGGGCGAGGCGAAGTAGATGCGCGGGTACCACCGGCGCGCGAGCTCCTTGATCGAGGAGACGTCGATCACCCGGTAGTGCAGGTGCGCCATCAGCTCGGGCATGTCGCGGTCGAGGAAGGTCTTGTCCGTCCCGACGGAGTTGCCGGCGAGCGGCGCCTTGCGTGGTTCGGGGATCCACGTCTTGAGGTAGTCCAGGACGGCGGTCTGGGCGTCCGCCATCGTCGCCGCGCCGGGCAGCTCCTCGAGCAGGCCCGACGTCGTGTGCATCCCTCGGACGAACTCGACCATCTGGTCGAGCGCGGCTTGCGGGGGAGTGATCACGACGTCGACGCCCTCGCCGAGGACGTTGAGCTCGGAGTCCGTCACCACGGCGGCGACCTCGATCAGGGCATCGGCCGTGAGGTCGAGGCCCGTCATCTCGCAGTCGATCCAGACGATTCGGTCAGAGGTGTTCCCGTTCACGGCCACGGGTGCAGCCTACGGCGTCGGCTTGCGCCCGGGTGTCGGACCCTCGTCCTCGGCCTGCGAGTGGTTGACGCCGGTGCCGGGCAGCTGGCCCGGGGTGGAGCGAGTGAGCCAGCCCGCCAGGACGATGACTACGGCGATGCCCACCGCGATGCTCCACGCGGTGTCCCAGCTGGCGCCGCCCAGGTGCATGAGCACGGCGGCCACCGCGGCGACCACCGGCGCGAAGACGAAGGTCTCGATCAGAGGGAGCCGCTGGCGCACCGGCGGCCGCTCGATCGGTGCAGGCTCGGCAGCCGCATGGCGTCCCATCGCCGCCTCCCTCCGCCGGTCGCGTTCGAGTTGATCCCAGCCTCGCAGATGCCGGGCCGCGCGATCGGCAGCCGAGCTCGCGTGGCGCCGGGTCATCGTCGCCGAGCGGGCCGTTGGGGTTCGCGGCGGCGCCGTCGTCGGCGGTCCCGCTCAGCTGATCGAGGCGCGCAGCTCGTCGAAGCTGTTCACGTGGGCCCGGTGCTGCGCACCGATCAGGTGCTCGAAGACGATCTGGGTCCGGGTCGAGGCCACCGCGGGATCCATGCTCAGCTTGGTCGCGACGAAGCCGCGGAGCTGGTCGGTCGAGGTGCACGCGACGTGGATGAGGAAGTCGTCCTCGCCACCGAGGAAGTAGATGTCGAGCACGTTCGGCAGCAGGATGACCCGTTGCGAGTAGCTCTTGATCTCCGGTCGCGCTTGCGGCCGCAGCCGAACGAAGACGAGCGCCTGGATGTGCAGGCCGACCGCGGTCGCGTCGATCTCCGCGTGCGAGGAGCGCAGGATCCCCGCCTCGCGGAGGGCCCGCATCCGGGTCAACGTCGTCGACGGCGAGACACCCAGCTGCTCAGCGAGCGCGTTGTTCGGCGTCCGGGCGTCCTTGACGAGTGCCCACAGGATCTGTTCGTCGAGCTCGTCGAGTCGAACTTCCTTCGGCTGGCCCGCGTGCGTTGGTCCTGATCGCAATTTTCTACCTCCCTGGTATGCAGGATCGCAGATAGTTCGAGCATAGGCGCTCTTCTGCCACATATATCTGACAATGGAAGAGTGCCGTCGCAGCAGGTGACGACGCCGGGCCGTGCGGGTTGCGGTGACGCAAGGGGTGAGTCCAGTGCGGATCGGTGTACCGGCTGAGATCAAGAACCGTGAGGCTCGCGTCGCACTCACCCCGTCGGGGGTCAACGAGCTCATCAAGGCGGGGCACGACGTCGTGGTGCAGACCGGCGCCGGTGTGGGCTCCGCCATCGCCGACGGCGAGTACCGCAAGGCGGGCGCGACGGTGTCCACCGTCGACGACGCGTGGGCTGCGGAGCTCGTGCTCAAGGTCAAGGAGCCGGTCGCATCCGAGTACCCGCGGTTGCGTCCCGACCAGACCCTCTTCACCTACCTGCACCTCGCGGCGAACGAGCCGCTCGTCAACGCCCTCGTCGCCGCCGGAACCACGAGCATCGCGTACGAGACCGTGCAGCTCGCCGATGGTTCGCTGCCGCTCCTGGCCCCGATGAGCGAGGTAGCAGGCCGGTTGTCGGTCCTCGTCGGCGCCTATCACCTGATGGGCAGCCAGGGCGGCCGCGGCGTCCTTCTGCCGGGGGTACCGGGCGTCCGTCCGGCCACCGTCACGATCCTCGGCGCGGGCACGGCCGGCCAGAACGCGCTAGCCCAGGCCGTCGCGATGGGCGCCGACGTGACCGTCCTGGACCTGTCCATCCCGCGGCTGCGAGAGATCGACGCGCGGTACGCCGGCCGGGTCCGGACCGTCGTGTCCAACGCCTACGAGATCGAGCGCGCCGCGCTCGGCTCGGATCTGCTCATCGGTGCCGTCCTGGTGCCCGGCGCGAAGGCGCCGACGCTCGTCTCGAGGGAGCTGGTGTCCCGGATGCGCCGCGGCAGCGTCCTGGTGGACATCGCGATCGACCAGGGTGGGTGTTTCGCGGACTCCCACCCGACGACGCACGACGACCCGGTCTATCAGGTCGAAGGATCGATCTTCTACTGCGTTGCGAACATGCCCGGTGCGGTGGCCGTGACGTCCACCTCCGCGCTGACGAATGCGACCCTGCCGTACGTCGTCGAGATCGCGAACAAGGGCTGGCGGTCAGCGGTCGTGGAGAGCCCCGCCCTGGCCGGCGGCCTCAGCACGGTGGGTGGCTTCATCGTGCACAAGGAGACGGCGAAGCTGTTCCCGCAGCTCCCGGCCCGGCTGGCGCTGCGCGCGGCGTAGCGCCGAGGTAGCGCCCCCGACAGGATTCGAACCTGCGACCTGCGGATTAGAAGTCCGACGCTCTATCCACTGAGCTACGGGGGCCGGAGCACCGAACTCTAGCCGGGACGCGCCTCCCGGCAGGGAAGCAGGGAACCGCCCGGCTCAGGGCTCGGTCACCCAGGAGAACGCTAGCGGCTGCCGCCCGCGTCCGGCTCTCCCGCGCCGTCACGCGTCCCCGTCGGGGCGCCTCAGCTTCTTGACGTTCGAGCGCATCCGCTTCGCGGTGAGGCGCCGCTCGACCGAGGCCCGAGTCGCGCGGGTCGGGCGACGCGCGCGAGGCGGTGGTGCGATGGCCGCGGCAAGGAGCTCCACCAGGCGTCGTTCGGCAGCCTCGCGATTGCGCAGCTGCGAGCGGTACTCGGAGGCCTTGATGGCCAGCACTCCGTCCACCAACCGACCGGCCAACCGCTCGAGCGCCCGGGCCCGCAGCGTCGGTCTGAGCACCGTCGAGGCGGCGACGTCGTAGCGCAGCTCGACCCGGGAATCGGCGGTGTTGACGCCCTGTCCGCCCGGTCCGGACGAGTGGGAGAACCGCCACGAGAGCTCCGCCTCGGGGATGACGATGGATCCGCGGACCCGCAACGGACCTGGCACTTCGTCCCCGCCACCTTCGCGCTCGTCGTGAACCCGGCGGCCGCTGGCGCGCCATCTGGGGCTCCGCGGGCTCCCCCTCGGAGCCGTCCGAAGCAATACTCGACGAGACTACGCGGCGCGCGCGTTTGGCATGATTCGCCCGGCACGGCAGGCTTGGCCTGTGGACAACACGGGTGACGTCGCCGCGGCGACCGTCTCGACGGAACGCCCTGCTGTCCCACTCACGCTTCTCGATGCCGTGCGTGACCTCCGGCGGGACGTGGATGCCACCACGTTCCCGCTCTCGATCGAGGGAGTCGAGCGGGCCGAGGAGTCCCGGCTCACGCTGCGCCGCCAGCTCGACGACCATGTGATCCCGCGGCTGACCGAGCTCTCGGCTCCCGCGATCGTCGTCGTCGCCGGCTCGACCGGAGCCGGGAAGTCCACCCTGGTCAACTCGCTGCTCCGGACCGAGGTGAGCCCGGCGGGGGTGCTGCGCCCGACGACGCGGCGGCCGGTCCTCGCGCACAACCCGGGCGACACCGATCTGCTCAGCGAGCACCGGCTGCACGGCATCGTGACGATGGTCAGCCACGACCAGGTGCCGCGCGGGCTCGCGCTGCTCGACGCACCGGACCTCGACTCCGTGCTGGAGACCAACCGCGACATGGCGGATCGCTTGCTTGAGGCCGCCGACCTGTGGCTCTTCGTCACGACGGCCGCCCGCTACGGCGACGCGTTGCCCTGGCGGGTGCTGGAGCGGGCCGCGTCGCGCGAGGCATCGGTCGCGATGGTCCTGAACCGCGTGTCGACCGAGTCGGTGATGGAGATCCGGATGGATCTCATGATGCGACTGCGCGAGCACGGCATGACGAACGTGCCGCTGTTCGTCGTTCCGGACCAAGGGCCGCACCAGGGCCTGCTGCAGGAGCGCGGCGTCGCCCCGATCAACCGTTGGCTCGGCATGCTGGCCGGTCCCGACCATGGTCGGGCGGTCATCCTGCGGACCCTGCGCGGCGCCCTGCACGCGGTGCTGCCATGGGTCGACGAGCTGATCGACCACGTGGATGCGCAAGTGGACGCGAGGGTGGCTCTCGAGGCCGCGCTCGCCGCGGCTCTCGTCCCGCCGGCCGACGCCGCCGCTGCCGCGATGGCGCACGGCACCGTGGTGGACGGCACCGTCCGCGCCTGCTGGTCGCAGCTGACCGTTCCGGGCGGGCAGCTCGACACGCTCTTCACCCGCTCCGGCCGGATGCGCCGGTCGGCGCGGCGCGGGCGGGATCGGTCCGAGGCGCTCGCACCGTTGATCGACGACCTCCAGGATTCGGTGACGTCCAGCCTGACCGCGGCCGGCGGGTACGCCCAAGCTGCCGCCCGGGACGCCCTGACGGGTCCGAGTGCGCCGGGCGGGGGAGACAGCGTGTTCGCCGCGGTGGACCTCGAAGGCCTCGGGACGAGTCTCCGCGCAGTGGCCGAGGCGGCTGCCCGTGACTGGGTCGCGGCCGGGCGGCAGGCCGTCGAGGCCCTTCGCGACGTGTCCGGGGTCGGCAAACGCTCGATGACCGCTCGGGCGGTGCGCGCCGTCGGCAGCGACGGGCTGACCGCGATCACCCTGGCCGCCGCGGCCGGTTTCGAGCCGGCCACCGAGCTTCTCGAACGACTCCTCGGCGAGGACGCCGGCGGGCTCCGCCAGCACGTCGCGGCTGACCTTGTCGCCGCGGCGCGCGCCCAGGTGCGGCGTGAGGGGGGTCAGCTCGGGGCGTTCCTGCAGATTCCCGCGCTCGCATCCGACGCCGCCGCGACGCTGCGGCTGCGCCTCGCCGTGCTCAAGGACCTGACATGAGCAAGAAGTCCGGCGCCGGAAAGAGGCTCAAGGCGCTCGCCGAGGCCGCGGCGGCCGTGGCAGCGGAATCGATGCCGGCCGCGGCGCCGGACCCTGGTGTCTTCGAGCCCGCGTCCTTCGAGCCGGCGGCTTTCGAGCCCGCCCATTTCGAGCCCGTGGTGCAGCCGGAGCCGACCGCGGCGGCGGAGCCGGGTCCGGGTGACGTGCCTGAGCCGGTAGAGGTGCCTGGGCCGGCGGATCTGCCCAGGCCAACCGACCTGCCGGGGCCAGCTGATCTGCCTGCTCCCACCGTTCTGCCCGGGCCCGCCGACCTGCAGGGGCCGGACGTGCCCCCGGCCGACCTGCCGATCCTGCCGGCTGCGCTCTCCGCGCCATCCCTGCCGCGAGACCCGCCGCCCGAGGATTCCGACACGGCCGTGCTCTCCGCCCGGCTCGATCGACTGGACAACGTCCTCGCCATCGTGGGCGACCGTTCGGACCCTTCGATCGCGGCGTCGGTGGCCGACAGCATCGCGACGGTGCGCGAGCGCCTCGCCCTCGGCGTGGACCACACGGTCGTGGCACTCGTCGGCGGCACCGGATCGGGTAAGTCGAGCCTGTTCAATGCGATCGCCCGCTTGCCGTTCGCCCAGGTGGGCGTACTTCGGCCGACGACGTCGCTGGTCAGCGCATGCGTCTGGGGCAGCCAGGCGGACGCGCTGCTCGACTGGCTCGAGATCACCCCCGATCACCGGCTCCAGCGCGAGAGCGCGCTCGACGGCGAATCCGAGGCGGCGCTGCGCGGCCTGGTCCTGCTCGACCTGCCGGATCACGACTCGATCGCGCCGGAGCACCGCAAGGTGGTGGATCGGCTGTTGCCGATGGTCGACCTCCTGGTCTGGGTCGTCGACCCGCAGAAGTACGCCGATGACGCGCTCCATTCCGGGTACCTGCGCCGCCTGGTCGGGCACGAGTCCGCGATGCTCGTCCTGCTCAACCAGATCGACACGGTCCCCGAGGACACGGTCGACGTGCTGCGCGCCGACGTCATCCACCTGCTCCGCGAGGACGGTCTGTCCGGGGTGCCGGTGGAGGTCTCGTCCGCGCGAACCGGCGAGGGCATCGCGACGGCGCGCGAGATCCTGGCCACCGTCGTCGAACGCCACTCGGTCTCGGCGCAACGCGCTGTCGCCGAGATCTCCGACGCCGCCTCTCGGTTCTCCACCCAGCTGGCGTCGTACGAACCGTCCGGCGCGGACCTCCCCGTTGCGGCCGTCGTGAGCGGGCTGGCCGACGCCGTCGGCCTCCGTGCCATCGCGGCTGCGGTCGGCGCCGCCGTGCGTACCGGCGGATCGACGTCGCCGGCTTTCGGTGCGGTCCAGGCGGACACGGCCGACCTGTCGCGGTCCCGCTGGCTCGCGCACGTCGGGACGGGGTTGCCGGAGCGCTGGCAGCTCGTGCTGGGCGAGCGGATCGCCTCGAGCGAGGAGATCCGCACCTCGCTCGCGCAGCACCTCGCGGCGGTTCCGCTCCGGGTCCGCCACTCGCGCCTCGGGCAGGTGCTGACGGTGCTCGCGCTCGCCGCCGCGCTCGGTGCTGGCAGTGCGCTCGGGTGGTCGGCGTGGACCAGGTCGCAGGCGGACACGACCGGCTGGATCTGGCCGCGCCTCGTGATTGCCGGCGTGCTCGTGCTCGGCGCGCTGCTGCTCGCGTTGGCGGCTCGCTCGGGGCGAGCCTGGTCGGGGCGCCGGCGTGCCCGCGCCGTGGATGCGGCCGGTCGGCGTGAGCTCGAGGCGCTCGTCGAGGAGCACCTCGCCGCGCCGAGCCGGGCGCTGCTGGCCGAGCATCGCGAGGCGCGGATCGCGCTCGGTGAGCTTTCCGCCCGATACCTGTCCACAGGCATTCCTGCACTCGAGGACTCCACCGCCGACGACGTCGCGCCGATCCGGCCGGCCTAGCTGCGCGAGGCTCCCCGGGTTGGGGTCGGCACCGGCCGGCCCGGAGGGAGCAGAGATGAGCAACGGAATCACGGCCACGGTCGTCGGCTGGATCGCGACCCCGCCGCGTCAGGTCATCGGCCCGAGCGGCGTCGCCTTCGCCAGCTTCCGGATGGCGAGCACGCCGCGGTACTTCGACCGAACGGCCGGGTCCTGGGCCGACGGCCGGACCGAGTGGATCACCGTCAAGGTGTTCCGGGACTCCGCGTTCAACGTGGCCGCGTCGCTGCACAAGGGCGATCCGGTGCTGGTGACCGGACGTCTCGCCACCAGCGAGTGGGAGAGCGAGAACGGACCGCGCACCGACCTGGTGCTCGAGGCCACCGCGCTCGGCCCGGACGTGACCAGAGGTACCTGCGTCTTCGCTCGGACCGTGCACACCGGGCCTGGCGGCCAGTCGGGTGGGCCCGAGGTCAGCGTCGAGGCTGACGACGGTGCGCCGGGTGCCGGAGCCGAACGGTCCGGATCAGGGGCCGTCCGCGGCGAGCCGGACCGCGCAGACGACCTCGAGGATCTGGGTCCAGAGGACCCGTTCGCCGACCTGGCCGCGTCGGCCGTCGCTGTCGCCACACCGTAGGCTTGGCCGCTGGAAGGCACGGCGGCGCGGGTTCGCGCCGCCGTAGGCGAACCCGAAGGTGAACAGCGACACGTGGCTGAATACATCTACAGCATGTACAAGGCGCGCAAGGCGCACGGCGACAAGGTGATCCTGGACGACGTCACGCTGGCGTTCTACCCCGGCGCGAAGATCGGTGTCCTCGGCCCCAACGGCGCCGGCAAGTCCACCGTGCTCAGGATCATGGCGGGGCTCGATACGCCGTCGAACGGTGAGGCGCAGCTGTCGGCCGGGTACTCGGTCGGGATCCTGCTGCAAGAGCCGCCGCTGAACGAGTCGAAGACCGTGCTCGGCAACGTCGAGGAGGGCGTCGCACCGATCAAGGCGAAGCTGGACCGCTTCAACGAGATCTCGGCGCTGATGGCCGAGCCGGACGCCGACTTCGACACCTTGCTCAAGGAGATGGGCGAGCTCCAGGAGGCGCTCGACCACGCCGAAGCCTGGGACCTCGACGCGCAGCTCGAGCAGGCGATGGATGCGCTGCGCTGCCCGCCGCCGGACGCGGACGTCTCGATCCTCTCCGGTGGTGAGCGGCGCCGCGTCGCGCTGTGCAAGCTCCTCCTCGAGAAGCCCGACCTGCTGCTCCTGGACGAGCCGACGAACCACCTGGACGCGGAGAGCGTGCAGTGGCTCGAACAGCACCTCGCGAAGTACCACGGTGCTGTCCTCGCCGTCACCCACGACCGGTACTTCCTGAACAACGTCGCCGAATGGATCCTCGAGCTCGACCGCGGCCGCGCCTATCCGTACGAGGGCAACTACTCGACCTACCTGGAGAAGAAGCAAGAGCGGCTGCAGGTCCAGGGGAAGAAGGACCTCAAGCTCGCGAAGCGCCTCAAGGACGAGCTCGAGTGGGTGCGCCAGAGCGCCAAGGGGCGCCAGACCAAGTCCAAGTCGCGCCTCGCGCGCTACGAAGAGATGGCTGCTGAGGCGGACCGCACCCGCAAGCTCGACTTCGACGAGATCCAGATCCCGCCGGGCCCGCGCCTCGGCGGCATCGTGATCGAGGCGAAGGACCTCAAGAAGGGGTTCGACGAGCGGGTCCTGATCGAGAACCTCTCGTTCATCCTGCCGCGCAACGGCATCGTCGGCGTGATCGGGCCGAACGGCGTCGGTAAGACGACGCTGTTCAAGACCATCGTCGGGCTCGAGCCGCTGGATGCCGGCGAGCTGAAGGTCGGCGAGACGGTCAGGATCGCCTACGTCGACCAGGCCCGCGCGGGCATCGACCCGAAGAAGTCGCTGTGGGAGGTCGTCTCGGACGGTCTCGACTACATCAAGGTCGGCAACGTCGAGATGCCGTCCCGGGCGTACGTCTCCGCGTTCGGGTTCAAGGGCCCGGACCAGCAGAAGCCGGCCGGGGTGCTCTCGGGCGGCGAGCGCAACCGCCTCAATCTCGCGCTGACCCTCAAGATCGGCGGGAACCTGCTGCTGCTCGACGAGCCGACCAACGACCTGGATGTCGAGACGCTCGGATCGCTCGAGAACGCGCTGCTGGAGTTCCCCGGCTGCGCTGTGGTCGTCTCGCACGACCGCTGGTTCCTCGACCGGGTGGCGACGCACATCCTGGCGTACGAGGGCACCGAGGACGACCCGGGCCGCTGGTTCTGGTTCGAGGGCAACTACGCGTCCTACGAGGAGAACAAGGTCGAGCGGCTCGGCATCGAGGCCGCGCGTCCGCACCGCGTCACGTACCGCAAGCTCACCCGGCACTGAGCGCGCTGAGCCGGGATCTGAGCATGATGAGGCGGTACTGAGATGACGCGCCTGCGGGTCCCGGTCCAGCTGCGTTGGTCGGACATGGACGCGTACGGGCACGTCAACAACGTCGAGATGCTGCGCCTCCTCGAAGAGGCGCGCATCGAGGCGTTCTGGCGCCGGCCCGATGCTCCGGACGGGGTCGGGGCGGCGCGGACCGAGGACTGGCCGACGGCCGTGCTCGACGGCGGACCCGGGGCGACCACGACGACGCTCATCGCCCGCTCCGAGATCGAGTACCTCCGGCCGCTCGACTACCGTCGTGACCCGGTGACGATCGAGCTATGGATCGGTCACCTCGGCGGCGCGAGCATCGACGTCTGCTACGAGGTGCACGATGGCGGCGAGCCGTTCGCCCGCGCCACGACGACGGTCGTGCTCGTCGACGCGGCGAGCGGCGTCCCGCGCCGGATGAGCGAAGACGAGCGCGCGGCGTGGCAGCCGTACCTCGAGGCGCCGGTCGAGCTTCGGCGTCGGCGGGGCTGACGGTCCTTCGGGTGAACGACGCCGGTGGTCGTCCGATCCGACCGGCGACAGCGGCCGCCGGGACCTAGCGGGCGTCGTCCGTCCCGCCGATCCACGGCACCCGGAACATGCCCTCTTGAGCGACGCTCGCCACCAGCCGCCCGTCGTGGCTGAACATCTTCCCGATCGACAGCCCGCGCGCGCCGGACGC
>JADGOR010000045.1 GCA_017882855.1 Cellulomonas sp.
TGCGGGTGGTCCTGCCCGGGCGTTCCGGGAGCGTGGTGAGGGTGGTGCGCCCTCCCGTGGTGCAGGTGGTGCAGGTGGGCCTGCGCGTCAGAACCGAGACGCTGGCTTCTCAGCTGCTCATCGACCCGCGCGCGACTACCCGCAAGGCCCGCGCAACGAGGCGCCGCGACCAGCGAGAGCCCCGCGGTACGTGCCTCCCGAGATCCCCGATGACGTCACCGCCGCCCAACTCGACCGGGCCGCACGCGGGCGCCTTCGGACACTCAGCAAGGACAATGCCGACGGCGTAGCACGCCACCTGGTGATGGCGGGGCTACTGCTGGACTCCGATCCCGAGCTCTCATATCAACACGCGCAGGCCGCGGTTCGGCGAGCCGGACGCGTCGACGTCGTGCGGGAGGCCGCTGGTCTTGCCGCATACCGCACCGGCAGGTACGCCGAGGCGCTCAGTGAGCTTCGGACCGTTCGTCGTCTCAATGGATCGTCCGACCATCTGGCCGTGATGGCCGACTGCGAGCGGGGCCTTGGCCGCCCCGAGCGGGCAATCGCACTCGCGGCGAGCCCGGAGGCTTACGGGCTCGCGGAAGAGCCTGCGATCGAGCTTGCCATCGTCGTCTCCGGGGCGCGTCTCGATCTCGGAGAGACGGAAGCCGCGCTGGCAGTCCTCTCAGCACCGGCAGTGCGTCAGGCGAGCGGACTACTTGGTGTGCGCGTGGCCCACGCACGCGCGGCTGCACTCTCCGCCTCGGGCGACGAGCCGGCCGCCGAGGCCGAATTGGCCGGGTTCGACGACCGCCAGCTCGCCGAAGCCGCGGGCGAGTCGCCCGGCGAGTATGAGGACGTCGTCGTCTTCGATCTCGCAGACGACGACGCGATGCAGGGCGATACGGAGGGCGACCTCGCTGCCGACGAAGCGGTTCAGGATGCCGGGGTGACTGACGATTTCGTGACCGACGTCGCCGTCTCCGATGGCGCCGCGGCCCCCGGCGCCGGTTCCGATGGGGAGTCGGTGTGAGCGGGGCAGCCGCGAGTTGCTTGCTCGGCACGGATCGGCCACTCGCGGAGGTCTACGACCTCGCGCTGGTCGATCTCGACGGAGTCACGTACCTGGGACCGGCTCCGATCCCAGGTGCGGCCGACGGCCTGGCGGGCGCACGGGCACGCGGCATGCGCTTGGTGTTCGTGACCAACAATGCGTCGCGGGAGCCGTCCGAGGTGGCCGAGCAACTCACCAAGCTGAGTATCCCGACGCGCCCCGAGGAGATCCTCACTGCGGCCCAGACGACCGCGGCGTTGCTCGGAACTCGGCTTTCCCGGGGCGCCCGGGTCCTTGTGGTCGGCGGCGTCGGGCTGCGCTCCGAGGTCGCTGCTGCCGGCTACACGATTGTCGTTTCGGCCGACGACGCACCCGAGGCGGTCGTCCAGGGCTTCGCGCCGGACGTCGGCTGGCTCCAGCTCGCCGAGGCCGCGTACGCGATCCAAGCCGGCGCCTGGCACGTCGCCAGCAACCGGGACCTCACCCTGCCGAAGGACCGGGGCATCGCGCCGGGAAACGGTTCGCTCGTCAACGCGGTCGTCGCCGCGACCGGGATCGAGCCGGACAGCGCCGGGAAGCCCGCTCCGACCATGTTCTTGGTGGCCGCGGAGCGGTTCGGCGCGCATGCTCCGCTCGTGGTCGGCGACCGCCTCGACACCGACCATGCCGCCGCCCGCGCCGCGGGGTTCCCAGGGCTGCTCGTCTTCACCGGTGTGAGCTCGCCCCGCGACGCCATCTTGGCAACTCCCGATGAGCGACCCAGCTACCTCGCGGCCGATCTGAGGGAGCTTCTCGACGTGCATCCCGCGCCGGCCCAGACTGTGGACGGCTGGTGGACCTGCCGAGGCGGTGCGGCGCGCGTCGTCGGCGGGCGCCTGGAAGTGCGGGGCTCCGACGCGGCGGTGGACGAGCGCGTCGACCTGGTCCGGGCTGCCTGCGCTGCAGTCTGGGCCGCGGCGGACTCCGGTATCGAGGTCGATCCGGACAGCATCCCCGACATGACTGTGGAGGACGACCAAGGAGTCGGCGCGTCCAGGTAGCGTGGCAGCGGTAACGCCGTGATCGAGGTCGGGCGCAAGGAGACAGAGTGGTGGACGAGGCTCAGCATCGTGATGACGACGGGCGATCGGAGCCCGCGGCAGCCGCGCCGACCGACGATCCGGTCGAAGGCGCGCTCGCGCGTCTTGGCGAGCTCGAGGGCACACCGATCCGCGATCATGTCGCTGTCTTCGAGGCCATCCATGAGTCGTTGCAGGATCGGCTCGCGGACCGCGGGGAGTGAGTGCGTGTCCGCGGTGCGCCATCGGCTCGACAGCGAGCTCGTCCTGCGCGGGCTCGCGCGATCGCGCCGCCACGCCGCCGATCTGGTGATTTCCGGCCGGGTGTTCGTGGACGAGCTGCCCGTCACGAAGACGTCCACTCCGATCGCAGCCGAGCAGCAGGTCTCGGTCGAGCACCTACCGGACGAGCCGGACTTCGCCTCGCGGGGCGGCTACAAGCTGGCCGGCGTGCTTGATCGCCTCGGTCCGGGCGGACCTCAGGTCGAGGGTCGCTCGTGCCTCGACGCCGGTGCGTCGACAGGCGGCTTCACCGACGTGCTGCTTCGGCGCGGGGCACGCCACGTGCTCGCGATCGACGTCGGGCACGGCCAGCTGCTTCCGGCGCTCCGGAGCGACCCGAGCGTCACGTCCTGGGAGGGCGTCAATCTGCGCCACCTGGACCCGACCTCTCTCCCGGCGCCCGTTGACCTCGTCGTCGCCGATCTCTCCTTCATCTCCCTGACGCTCGTCCTCCCGGTCCTCGCTGCGTGCGCCCGACCCGGCGCCGACCTGCTCGTCATGGTCAAGCCGCAGTTCGAGGTGGGTCGCGAACGCCTCGGCTCCGGCGGCGTCGTGCGCGACGCCGGACACCGCGAGCAGGCGGTCGCGACGGTTGCCGCCTGCGCACGGGACCACGGCCTGGTCATCCGGGCGGTCGAAGCGAGTCCGTTGCCCGGCCCGCGTGGGAACATCGAGTACTTCTTGTGGCTCGTCTCCCCGGCCGGGCACTCGGCCGCCGTTCCAGGGTCCGAACCGGGTCTCGACGGCTCGAGGCTCCAGGAAGCGATCAGGGCCGCCGTCGCGCGCGGCTCGATGCCTCAGGAGGGTGGAGCAGCATGACCCGTCAGGTGCTCGTCGTCACGCACGAGAGCAGGGAAGAGGCAGTCGTCGCGGGCGAGGAGGCGTGCCAGGCCCTCAAGGCGGCCGGGCTGGAGCCGATCACCGACATGGCCCAGGCCAGCCCAGGTGCGCTCGAGCTCGCGATGGTCCTCGGTGGCGATGGCACGATCCTGAGGGCTGTCGAGATCACGCACGGGACGGGAGTCCCTGTCCTCGGCGTGAACCTGGGTCACGTGGGATTCCTCGCCGAGAGTGAGCGGGACGACATCGCGGAGGCCGTGCGTCGGGTCGCCGTGCGCGACTACACGGTGGAGGAGCGGACCACCCTCGCGGTCCAGGCGCTCCGGCCGGGCGCAAGCGCGCCGGAACGCAGCTGGGCCCTCAACGAAGCCACCCTGGAGAAGTCCGGGCGTCAGCGGATGCTGGAGGTCGTCGTCGAGGTCGACGGTCGCCCGTTGTCGAGCTTCGGCTGCGACGGCATCGTGATGTCCACCCCGACCGGTTCGACCGCGCATGCGTTCTCGGCCGGTGGCCCGGTGGTCTGGCCCGAGGTCGATGCCATCCTCGTCGTGCCCATCTCGGCGCACGCCCTCTTCGCACGGCCGCTCGTCGTCGGGCCGCGGTCCGTCGTCGCGGTCGAGGTGGTCCGCTGGTCGACGACGCCGGGTCTGCTGACCTGCGATGGTCGCCGCACGGTCGAGCTCCCGGTCGGTTCGCGGATCGAGGTCCGGCGCGGGACGACGCCGGTTCGGCTCGCCCGGCTGAGCCAGGCGCCGTTCACCGATCGCCTCGTGAGCAAGTTCGAACTGCGAGTCACCGGCTGGCGCGGCCAGCCGAGCCCGCGCGGGGGCTGACCGTGTTCGAGGAGATCCGGATCCGCGACCTGGGCGTGATCAGCTCCGCCGAGCTGACCCTCGACGCCGGCCTGACGGTCATCACCGGCGAGACAGGTGCCGGGAAGACGATGGTGCTCAGCGGCCTGTCACTCTTGCTCGGCGGCCGAGCCGATGCGGCGCGGGTCCGCGCGGGAGCAGCCCAGGCCGAGGCGGAAGGCCGGGTCAGGCTTCCGGCAGACTCGGCCGCAATCGCGCGGGCGATCGACGCGGGCGCGGAGCTCGACGAGGACGGTTCGCTCCTCCTCCTGCGAACCGTGGCGGCCGAGGGGCGCTCGCGGGCGTACTGCGGTGGGCGGAGCGTGCCCCAGGCCGTGCTGGCAGATCTGGCTACCGAGCTCGTCACCGTTCACGGCCAGGCGGACCAGGTGCGCCTGCGCTCACCTCAGCGCCAGCGGGAGGCCGTCGACGAATTCGCGGGCACCGAGCACAAGGGCCTCGTCGACCGGTATCGAGCAACCTGGGCCGAGCACGCTTCCGTCGTGACCGAGATCGAGACTCGTCGTGCGAGCGCGCAGGAGCGCGCTCATGAAGCCGAGACGCTCCGCCTCGGACTCGCGGAGATCGAGCGGGTCGCACCGCAGCGCGGGGAGGACCTCGACCTCGCGGCGGAGATCGAGCGGCTCGCGCATGCCGAGGACCTGCGCGCGGCCGCCTCCCTCGCCCATTCAGCACTCGTCGGGCCCGATGACGTCGCGGCCGCCGAGCCTGGTGCCGCGGCCTTGATCGATGAGGGGCGGCGTGTCCTCGAGCACTCCGCGCCACACGACCAGGTCCTTGGGGAGCTCGCGGTTCGGATGGCCGAGATCGGGTACCTCGCGGCCGACCTCGCAGCCGAGCTGTCCGGCTACGTCCAGGACCTCGACGCCGACCCGGTGCGCCTCGATTCGGCTCAGCGGCGTCTTGCCGAGCTCGGCCCGATCACGCGGGCCCATGGCGGCACGATCGACGAGGTCTTCACCTGGGCGGAGGAGTCCGGTCGGCGACTCGTCGAGCTCGAGCGCGGATCGGACCAGCTCGAGCACGCCGAGGCGCGTCGGGCGGCACTGCACGGAGAGCTAGGGTCGATGGCCGACCGCATCACCGTCGGTCGTCGCACTGCGGCCGAGACCCTCGCGGCCGCGGTCACCGCCGAGCTGGCCGGCCTGGCCATGCCGCACGCCCACTTGCTGGTGGAGGTCGACTCGAGCTCAGAGCTCGGGCCGTGGGGACGCGATTCCGTCGAGATGCTGCTGTCACCGCACGCCGGTGCTGCGCCACAGTCACTCGGGAAGGGCGCATCGGGCGGCGAGCTCTCGCGCATCATGCTCGCGATCGAAGTGGCCCTTGCGACCGGCGAGGGAACGGGTGCGAGCCGCCCGCCGACCTTCGTGTTCGACGAGGTGGATGCGGGCGTCGGCGGCCGGGCCGCGATCGAGGTCGGCAGGCGGCTCGCTGAGCTCGCTCGCAGCGCTCAGGTCATCGTGGTGACCCACCTCGCCCAGGTTGCCGCGTGCGCAGATCACCATCTCGTCGTGACGAAGTCGTCCGTGGCGGGGGCCGACGCCGTCACCGACTCGGATGTGCGAGAGGTCACCGGGGACGAGAGGCTGACCGAGATTGCGCGGATGTTGTCGGGCCATGATGACTCCGCGACGGCACGCAGCCACGCCGCGGAGCTCCTGGCAGCCTCGGGCATGGCACGATGAACCCCGATGAGACTCAGCCTGAGACGCCGTGATCGCGCTGTCGCTGTCGGTTCAGAGCTTCGTGGCCCGGCGCGCGTCGACACTCGCACCAAGAGCCTGACCCGGCGGCTCCGACCGGGCGACATCGCCGTCATCGACCACCTCGATCTCGATCGCGTCTCGGCTGAGGCGCTGGTGCAGTGTCGGCCCGCTGCCGTCCTCAACGCAGCTCGGTCGACCTCTGGGCGCTACCCCAACCTGGGCCCAGCCATCCTTTCGGAGGCCGGGATCGCGCTGATCGACGATCTCGGACCAGGGATCATGTCGGTCGCGGACGGGCGACGCCTCGTCGTCGACGGCGGGACGGTCCGGGACGGGGAGACGGTCGTCGCCGAAGGAGTCCGCCAGACCGCGGAGACTATCGAGGCCGCGACGATCGAGGCGCGCAGCGGGTTGTCGGATCAGCTCGAGTCATTCGCGGCCAACACGATGGACTATCTGCGGCGCGAGCGAGCCCTGCTGCTCGACGGCGTCGGTGTGCCCGACGTGCGCACACCCATCGCCGGTCGACACGTGCTTATCGTCGTGCGCGGCTATCACTACAAGGAGGACCTGCGCACCCTCCGCCCGTACGTGAAGGAGTACCGGCCGGTCCTGATCGGCGTCGACGGCGGCGCGGACGCGATCCTCGAGGCCGGTTGGAAGCCGCACATGATCGTGGGCGACATGGACTCCGTGTCCGACAAAGCGCTGCTGTGCGGGGCGGAGGTCATCGTCCACGCCTACCGTGACGGGCGCGCCCCGGGCCTCGAGCGGGTCGAACGTCTCGACGTACCGCACCTGGTGTTTCCGGCCACGGGCACCAGCGAGGACGTCGCAATGCTCCTGGCGGACGACAAGGATGCCGAGCTGATCGTCGCGGTCGGCACCCACGCCACCTTGATCGAGTTCCTCGACAAGGGCCGCTCCGGGATGGCCAGCACCTTCCTGACCCGACTGAGGGTGGGCGGTAAGCTCGTCGACGCGAAGGGCGTCTCGCGGCTGTACCAGCACCGGGTCTCGAACGTCCAGCTGGCCCTTCTCCTCGTGGCCGGGTTGGGAGCCGTGGCCGCGGCTCTGGCGGTCACCCCGGCCGGTCAGACGACGTTCGGCCTGGCCGCCGCGAGCCTTGACGACTTCTTCTCGGCGATCCGTCACCTGGTGGGAGCCTGGTGATGGCTGACGCCCAGGGAGCATCCTGCGGCGTGACCCCCATTGATGGAGAGATAGCACTGTGATCGAGTTCAGGTACCACATCGTCTCGCTGATCGCGGTCTTCCTGGCACTTGCCGTCGGGATCGTGCTCGGCGCGGGGCCGCTCAAGGAAGCCATCGGCACCCAGCTGACCGGCCAGGTCGCTCAGCTGCGCGATGAGAAGGCGGCGTTGCGGACCGAGCTCGACGCCGCGAACCACGGGCTCGACAACCGCGACAAGTTCATCGACGCCGCGGCGCCGTCCCTCCTCGGCGGTCTCCTCGACGGTCGGCGGGTCGCCATCGTCACGCTCGACCAACCGAGCCCGACGATCGTCGGCAGTGTCCGGGATCGGCTCGTCCAAGCCGGTGCCACGGTCACCGGCGAGGTCGATGTCGAGAAGCTCTGGACGGATCCCGCTCAGCGCGCCTTCCGTGAGTCCCTCAGCGGCAGCCTGCTCACCTACCTCGATCCACGCCCCGACGACGCCGCGGGAGTGGACGGGGTGCTCGGTGAGGCGCTCGCGCAGGGCATCACCCGACGTGCGCCCGGCTCCACGGACACCCTCGCCGATTCGGCGGGGCTCCAGCTCGACCTGCTTCGTGAGGGCAAGCTGATCACCGTGCCGAAGGTCCTGACCCTCCCGGCGGACGACATCGTCGTGGTGGTCGGCGCGACACCGGCACTGGCGGCCGGCCAGGCGGATCAGCGGACCGCCGAGCACTTGACCCTCAACGCGCTGATCCAAGCGTGCGATCGGCGCTCGGTCGGGCTCGTCGTGGCGGCGGGCGCGCCGGACCCGCACAGCATCGTCCAGGCGATCCGCGCCGATGTGAACATGGAACGGACGATCGAGACGGTCGAGTCGGTCGAGACGGACCCCTCTGCGGTCGCCGTCCCGCTGGCCCTGGCGAGCCGGATCACCGGGCTGGTCGGCCACTACGGCTTCGCCGGCGGTGACACCGCCGTCGTGCCGCAACGGGTCGCGCTGCCGCCGATCGAACGGACGGCGTCCAACGCCGGCACCGGCTCGACCTCGAGCAGCTTTCCGACTCAGAGCCCCGGATGAGGCACCGACCCGCCCGGACGGTCCGGGTGCTCGCCGCCGCCCTCGCGAGTGCTGCTGTGACCTGGTCGGTACGCCGCCGCTTGGGAACCGCCGCGCCGGGCGGCAACGAGCGTTGGACAAGGGTCAACCACCGCGGTGAGGCGATCAGCCTTCTGGAGGGCCCCGCCGTCGTGGCTGGTCTGCTCACCGGTGCGGCGGTCGGTTGCCCGGATCTCGCCACCGGGGCGGCGGCCATCATCGCGACCGCGGGCGGGGCGGGCTTCGGTCTTGTCGACGACTTGGCCGAGGGGCCCTGGACCCGCCGCAAGGGCTTGCGCGGGCACCTCGGAGCGCTCGCTCGTGGTGACCTCACGACCGGCGGGCTCAAGGTCGTCGGGATATCTCTCAGCTCGGTGGCCGCAGCCGCGCTGGTGACGCAGCGTCGAGCGGGTCGCGCGCGGTGGGTCGGGGACGTGCTCGTCTCCGGGGCGCTGATCGCCACCAGCGCGAACCTCGTCAACCTGTTGGATCTGCGGCCAGGACGAGCGCTCAAGGCCGCCACGCTGGTGGCTGCGCCCCTTGCGACCGGCTCGTCGGCGTCGGCAGGCCTTGCCGCGGCGGCGCTCGGCGCGTGCGCGGCGGCGCTCCCCGGCGACCTCACGGAGACGGACATGCTGGGCGACACCGGAGCGAATGCGCTGGGGGCGCTGCTCGGCCTCGCCGTCGTCAGGAGGGCCTCGCGCCCGGTGCGCCTCGTCGTCCTGGCCGGCCTCGTCGGGTTGACCGCAGCGAGCGAGCGCGTGTCGTTCACCACCGTGATCGAGTCGACGCCCGGCCTGCGCGAGATCGACCGCTGGGGGCGCCGGGCGTGACTCGGACCCGCGCGCTCACCGGTCTCGCCGGCGCGGCGGCACTCGTCGCGGGTATCACCGTCGCGAGTCGCGTGGCCGGCTTCGCGCGCTGGTTCGTCCAGTCCTACAGCGTCGGCGCCACCAGCACCGGGTCCGTGTACAACACCGCGAACCTGGTGCCGAACGTGTTGTTCGAGATAGTGGCGGGTGGCGCACTCGCCAGTGTCGTCGTGCCGCTGCTTGCCGGCCCGCTCGCGCGAGGGCTGCGCACGGACGTCGACCGGATCGCCTCCGCGCTCCTCACCTGGGCACTCGCCGCCCTGGTCCCGACCGCGGTCCTGATGGCCGTGTTCGCGCGCCCGATCGTCTCCCGACTGATGGGTTCGCCGGTGGACCAGGACCTCGCGAGGGCGCAGGTGAACCTAGGCGCCCACCTGCTCGGTGTCTTCGCTCCCCAGCTCGTGCTGTACGGCATCGGGATCGTGCTGTCCGGTGTGCTCCAGGCACAACGGCGCTTCGCCTGGCCGGCGCTGATGCCGATGGTGTCCAGTCTCGTGGTGATGGGCGCGTACCTGATGTTCCGGCACCTGGCCGACTCCGCCCAGGCAGACCCCGCCGCGCTCTCGTCCTCGGCGATCGCGTGGCTCGGCTGGGGGACGACGGCGGGTGTCGCGGCGATGAGTCTGCCGCTGCTCGTCCCTGTGCACCGGAGCGGGGTGCGGCTCCGCCCGACGTGGCACTTCCCGGCGGGTGTCGCGGGCCGCGCCGCGCGCCTGGCCATGGCTGGAGTCGGCGCCCTCCTCGCTCAGCAGGTCGCCGTCGTGGCTGTCCTGCGGCTGTCGAACGGGACCGGTGGACCAGGGACGATCAGCACCTTCATGTACGCGCAAGCGGTCTATGTCCTTCCGTACGCGGTGCTCGCGGTCCCGCTCGCCACGGTCGCCTTCCCGCGACTCGCCGAGCACGCCGCGACCGGCGACGGTGAGCGCTATCGCCGCCTGGTCTCGCTCTCGACCCGAAGCGTGATCGCCGTCTGCGCTCTGGGCACCGCCGTCCTCCTGGCCGCCGCCCCGAGCGTGGCCGCTGCCTTCACGGCCATCGACGTCGGCGACATCCGGGGGATGGCGGCGGCGCTCGGTTGGCTCGCGCCCGGGCTGATCGGCTACGGGCTGCTGCTCCAGTCGTCGCGGGTCCTGTATGCGCTCGAGCGCGGCCGGTCCGCGGTCGCGGCCGCCGCAGTCGGCTGGCTGGCGGTCACGCTTGCGTCGATCCTTGCGGTCCGCGCGCTGTCCGGCCCAGCTCCGGACCCCCCGGGAACCCTGCTCGGGTTGGCGATCGGGAACACCGTCGGCATGACACTCGGCGGTGCGGCGATGCTGATCTCGGTTCGTCGAGCGACGGGAGCCGGGGGTAGCGCGGGGCTGGCTCGGAAC
The DNA here is from genome assembly GCA_017882855.1 of Cellulomonas sp. Taxonomy (GTDB): domain Bacteria; phylum Actinomycetota; class Actinomycetes; order Actinomycetales; family Cellulomonadaceae; genus JADGOR01. The sequence goes on from JADGOR010000045.1 coordinate 10,321, forward strand.
CTCATCGCCGCTGTTGCCGCGGGCGGACTTGGGGCGATCGCTGGGCGGTGGATCGCCGATGCCGGACTGTCCGCTTGGGGCAGCGCGCTGCGCGGAGCGCTGCCGGCCGCTTGCCTGAGCGGCCTGGCCGCGCTGTTGGTGGCCGCCGCCGTCTTCGCCGTGCTGGACCGAAGAACCGTCGCGGAGGTGCGACGTCGTGCCTGACCCCTCTCCCCGGGTCCTCCAGGTGCTCGGCTCGAGCACCGGAGGTGTCGCCCGGCACGTCGCGCACCTCGTCGACATCCTGGGCCGGGCGGGGATCACGGTGGATCTCGCCGGACCGGCCGCGGCGCTCGCGATCGCCGGCCCGCGCCCGTCCCAGGGGGTGGTCCACCCGGTCGAGATCACTCGCCGGCCCCGCCGGGGCGATGTCGTGGCGCTGCGCTCCCTCCGGCGATTGTTCCCGGACCGGGAGGTCGTGCACGCGCACGGTCTGCGCGCCGGTGCACTGTCCGTGCTCGCCGCTCGGTCGCTGCCGCGGCGCCGGCGCCCACGTGTCGTGGTGACACTGCACAACCTGCCGGTGGGCGGCGCGCAGGTGCACGTAGTCTCGGCTCTGCTGGAGCGAGTCGTCGCGCGTGGTGCAGATGTGGTCCTCGGGGTCTCGGGCGACCTGGTCGACCTGGCCCGCGCGCGCGGTGCCCGCCAGGTGGAGAGAGCCCTGGTGCCGGCACCGGCCGCCTCGCCGGGTCCGCCGCGGACCGAGGAGACGGACCGGGCCCGACTGCTGACCGACCTCGGCCTCGGCGCCGACGCCGAGGTCGCCCTGCTGGTCACGATCGCTCGGCTCGCCCCCCAGAAGGGCCTCGAGCTGCTGCTGGACACCGCGCGTCTGCTCGCCGCCAGGGCTGGGGTGCGCTGGCTCGTCGCGGGCGACGGCCCGCTCGAGCCTGCCCTGTCGACGCGGATCGTACGGGACAGCCTGCCGGTCACCCTGCTCGGGCGTCGCTCGGATGTTCCGGAGCTGTTGGCAGCCGCCGACGTCGTCGTCCAGACCTCGAGGTGGGAGGGTCAGCCGCTGGTCATCCAAGAGGCGCTCGCCGCTGGTTGCGCGATTGTCGCGACCGACGTCGGAGGCACCCGCGAGGTGACGGGTGACGCCGCGGTCCTGGTGCCGTACGGCGATCCGACGGGCCTCGCGGCCGCCATCTCGAGCCTCCTCGACGACCCCCGGCGGGCCGCGGATCAGGCGTCCCGAGCGCTCCGGCGGGCCGCCGACCTGCCCGCCGGGGACGACGTCCTGAACCAGCTCCTGCATGTCTACGCGGTCAGTGGTCTCGGAACCCCCCAGCGTCGGGTAGGGTGAAAGCCCGTGGTAGAGAGCGCATATCGACTCCCCGGGCGGTCGGAATCAACGACCCGGCACATCTTCGTCACCGGGGGCGTCGCCTCCTCACTCGGCAAGGGCCTGACGGCATCCAGCCTGGGCCATCTACTCCGTTCCCGCGGTCTGCGCGTCACGATGCAGAAGCTGGATCCATACCTCAACGTCGACCCAGGCACGATGAACCCGTTCCAGCACGGCGAGGTCTTCGTGACCGACGACGGCGCCGAGACGGACCTCGACATCGGCCACTACGAGCGATTCCTCGACATCGACCTCCCGGCCTCCTCGAATGTGACGACGGGTCAGATCTACTCGGCGGTGATCGCCAAGGAGCGCCGTGGCGGGTACCTCGGTGACACGGTCCAGGTCATCCCCCACATCACGGATGAGATCAAGTCGCGGATGCGCGCCGAGGCCGGTCCGGACACGGATGTCATCATCACCGAGATCGGTGGCACCGTCGGTGACATCGAGTCGCAGCCGTTCCTCGAGGCCGCCCGGCAGGTCCGGCACGAGATCGGCCGCGACAACGTCTTCTTCCTCCATGTCTCGCTGCTGCCGTACATCGGACCGAGCCGCGAGCTCAAGACGAAGCCGACCCAGCACTCGGTCGCGGCCCTGCGAAGCATCGGCATCCAGCCCGACGCGATCGTCTGCCGTGCCGACCGCGACGTGCCGGAAGCCCAGAAGCGCAAGATCGCGCTGATGTGCGACGTGGACCGCGAGGCTGTCGTCACCGCCAAGGACGCGCCGAGCATCTACGACCTCCCGCGCGTGCTGCACTCCGAAGGACTCGACGCGTATGTGGTCCGCCGGCTCGCCCTGCCGTTCCGGGATGTCGACTGGACCGCGTGGCAGGCGCTGCTCGGCCGGGTTCACCACGCGAAGCTCCAGGTCGAGGTGGCGCTCGTCGGCAAGTACATCGACCTTCCAGACGCGTACCTCTCGGTCTGCGAGGCCTTGCGCGCCGGTGGCTTCGCCCACGACGCGAAGGTCACCATCCGGTGGGTCACCTCGGACGACTGCGTCACTCCCCAGGGTGCCGAACGCACGCTCGGAGGGGTCGACGCCGTGCTCGTCCCGGGCGGATTCGGCGTGCGCGGGATCGAGGGCAAGCTGGGCGCGCTGACCTGGGCGCGCACGAACCGGGTCCCGACGCTCGGGATCTGCCTCGGACTGCAGTGCATGGTGATCGAGTTCGCGCGCTCGGAGCTCGGCCTCACCGATGCCTCCTCGTCCGAGTTCGACCCAGGGACGACCAACCCGGTCGTCGCGACCATGGCGGAGCAGCTTGCGATCGTCGGCGGTGAGGGTGACCTCGGTGGCACGATGCGCCTCGGCGCCTATGACGCGGTCCTCGTTCCCGGTTCGATCGTCGCGGAGGTCTACGGCACGGAGCGGGTCAGCGAGCGACACCGCCACCGCTACGAGGTCAACAACGGCTACCGGGCCCAGCTAGAGGAAGCCGGGCTCGTGGTCAGCGGGGTCTCGCCGGACCGATCCTTGGTGGAGTTCATCGAGCTCCCGCGCGAGATCCACCCGTACTACGTCGGCACTCAGGCCCACCCGGAGTTCAAGTCCCGACCGACGCGGGCCCACCCGTTGTTCGCCGGGCTGATCGGTGCGGCACTCGCGGCACGCGAGGCCGCGTCCACGGCTCAAGCACTTGCCTGAGTCGACGACGGGCGACGGTCCGGTCGCCCTGGGCGACGCGGAGTCGTCGGTGCTCCTCGCCGATGTCCCCGCACCGCGGCCGGTGCTGGAGTCGGAGCTCGTGCACCGGGGCATGGTGTGGGACCTGCGCCGTGACACGGTCGATCTGGGCGCTGAGGGGACCGTCCGGCGCGAGTACCTGGACCATCCTGGCGCGGTTGCCGTCATGGTTCTGGACGACGACGAGCGCGTCTTCCTGCTCCGCCAGTACCGGCACCCGGTGCGTCGCGAGCTGTGGGAACCGCCCGCCGGGCTGAGGGACGCACCTGGAGAGGATCCACTCGACACCGCGGCGAGGGAGCTCGCCGAGGAGGCCGATCTGCGGGCCGCACGCTGGGACGTCCTGCTCGACATGTTCACGTCGCCCGGTGGAAGCTCCGAATCCATCCGGGTGTACCTCGCCCGCTCGCTGAGCGAGGTGCCGGCGGATGAGCGGTACGTCCGCACCGCCGAAGAGGCCGAGATGAGGGGCCGTTGGTGGTCGCTGGACGAGGCGTGCGATGCGGTGATGACTGGTCGGATCGCCAGCCCGACCGCGGTGACCGGCTTGTTGGCACTTGACCGCGCCCGACGCACGGGCTGGGTGAGCCTGAGGCCGGCCGCGGGTTGAGCCGGGTCGCGCGGCACCGCTGGGGGGCGTGATGGTCGTCCCCCGATCGAGGCGATCGTGGTGCCGTGCCGGTTCTTGTCTCTACCATCATGGCGTGATCTTCCGCGACACGGACCGCCGACGGTGGGCTCAGCCGCGCCAGCGGATCGCGGCTCCGCCGACCTGGCCGTTCGCCGCGCTGATCGCGCTGACCATGGTTGCCGTCGCCTCCGTGGGACGGTGGCCCTTGGTCCGGGCCTACACCCAAGGCCAGCGGCTCATCGCCATCGGGTCGGTCCTTGTGCTGTGCCTCGCCGTCGCGGTCTTCCGAGGTAGGCAAGTCGCGCAGCATGCCGCGCTCCTCCTGGCCATCGGCGCGAACCTGGCGCTCCTGCTCGACGCGCAGTCGTTCGCGGGCGCGATGCTGACGAACTACTCTTTCGTCTTCTGCGTGATCGTGGCGTCGGCTGCTTTCTCGCGGGCCGTCGCGACGACGTATCTGATCGGGACTCTTGCAGCGGTCTCGGTCGTGATGCACTTCTCGCAGCTGCAAGCGCCGCCCCTGCTGTGGATAGTCCAGCTCGGCGCCATCGCCGGCACCGGAATTGCGGTCGGCTACTTCATCCGGTGGCTGAAGTGGTATGCGACGACAGACGATCTCACCGGTGTGGCCACCCGGCGCGCGTTCGACCAGGTCCTCGACTCGTACCTGAAGGCCGCTCGTCCTGGCGAGAACCCCGTGTCGCTCGCCATGATCGATCTGGACGACTTCAAGGTTGTCAACGACACCGAGGGCCACCCCGCGGGCGACCAGCTGCTCAGGGATGTGGTCGACGCGTGGCGGCGTCGGCTGCGCACCAACGATCTCATCGCGCGGCTCGGTGGTGACGAGTTCGCTCTGGTGCTACCGAACACCGACGAGACGAGTGCCGGCGCGCTCGTCGCCGAGCTCGCGGTGTACAGCCCGTGCGCGTGGTCCGTGGGCGTGGTGGAGGCTCGTGCGGGCGACACCGTGGGGACGCTGGTCGACCGCGCCGATGCCGAGCTCTTCCGGGACAAACGGAGACACAAGGTCACCCGGACCGGCGGTGCTGCCGGCCTAGACCCTTGGGAGGACGCCTGGCCGGACGCGTAGCGACAGGATCGTCCACGCCATCGCCGCAGTGAGCAGGCCGGCTCCGAGCA
>JADGOR010000046.1 GCA_017882855.1 Cellulomonas sp.
CTCCCGATCACGGCGGCGCGCTCCGCCTTGCCCTTCAGCCACGTCTCGATGTCCTTGACGGCGTGGGTGAGCACGATCTTCGGCATCTCAGCCCCCTTGTGGGGGCGCGTCTCGACAGCCTGATGGCTCGGACACCCCCCGTGCGAAGGCGGCGAGTATGCCTGTGGGCGTCATGTCTGTCGCGGATGCGGTCAGCAGGCGAGACGAGCACTCCGACCGGGCTTCACCGGGGCGTGATGTTGGGCTCTACTCGGACCCGGCGTTCATCCACCCCTGCACGTCACCGCCCCCGCACGCATAGCAATCTCTGCAGCGATCCTGGCGCCGGTTGATGCCGCCCAGCGCCGCTCCGTGCCGGTCATTCGGGGGAGAGGTGGGTGACCTGCGGGGCTTGAGCCCGCAACCTTCGGAGCCACAATCCCATGCATTCCGGGCTTCATCGTGTCCGCGGTCCTATCGTCGCCGTCAAGTCGCAGCCGACCGCGGTCCGCTCGGCCGATCGTTACCCGCCGGTGTCTCCGGATGGCCCGGGCTCCGGCGCAGCTGCGGGAAGCAGTGGCAGGCCCTCGTGCGGCGTCGTGCCCATCAGCCCGACCTGGTGGTAGACGCGGATCTTGTCGCGCGTGTCGGCGATGTCGAGGTTGCGCATCGTCAGCTGGCCGATCCGGTCCTGCGGCGTGAAGAAGACTTCCTCGCCCTTCTCCATGGTCAGGCGCTCGGGGTGGTAGGTCAGGTTCGGGCTCGTCGTGTCGATGATCGAGTAGTCGTTGCCACGTCGCAGCTCCAGAGTGACCTCGCCGGTGATCGGTCGGGCCACCCACCGCTGGGCGGTCTCGCGGAGCATCAGCGCCTGCGGATCGAACCAGCGGCCCTGGTAGAGGAGCCGGCCGAGGCGCCGCCCGTTGCTGCGGTACTGGTCGATGGTGTCTTCGTTGTGGATGCCGGTAACCAGCCGCTCATAGGCGATGTAGAGGAGCGCCATGCCCGGAGCCTCGTAGATGCCCCGGCTCTTGGCCTCGATGATCCGGTTCTCGATCTGGTCGGAGACTCCGAGTCCGTGACGGCCGCCGATCGCGTTGGCCTCCATGAACAGCGCCAGCGGGGCCTCGAACGTCTGGGCGTTGAGCGCGACCGGCTCTCCGTCCTCGAAGCGGATGCTGACGACCTCGGCCTTGACCTCGATGTCCGCCCGCCAGGAGGCGACGCCCATGATCGGTTCGACGATCGAAACGCCCCGGTCGAGGAACTCGAGGTCCTTCGCCTCGTGGGTGGCGCCCAGGATGTTCGAGTCGGTCGAGTACGCCTTGTCGGCGCTCATCTTGTACTCGAGCCCGGCGCCGTCGAGATACGCCGACATCTCGGCGCGGCCGCCCAGCTCGTCGATGAACTGCTGGTCGAGCCAGGGCTTGTAGATCCGCAGCTGCGGGTTGACGAGCAGGCCGTAGCGGTAGAACCGCTCGATGTCGTTGCCCTTGTATGTGCTGCCGTCGCCCCAGATGTTGACGCCATCCTCCTGCATCGCCGCGACGAGCATCGTCCCCGTCACGGCGCGGCCCAAGGGCGTGGAGTTGAAGTACAGCTGCCCGGCGGTCGCGATGTGGAAGGCGCCGGATTGGAGCGCCGCGATTCCCTCGGCGACGAGCTGTGGGCGGCATTCGATGAGGCGGGCCTGCTCGGCGCCGTACGCGAGGGCCTTGCGTGGGATCGAGTCGTAGTCGACCTCGTCCGGCTGCCCGAGGTGGGCTGTGTAGGCGTACGGGATGGCGCCGTGGCTGCGCATCCAGTGCAGCGCGGCGCTCGTGTCGAGCCCACCCGAGAACGCGATGCCGACACGCTCGCCGATCGGAAGGTGCTGCAGGATGGTGGGCACAGCATTGGTCCTTGGACGTGGGATGGCGGTCGTGGCGCGGATGGCGACGGATGCGCCGCCCACCCGGTCGGACTCAGGCTACACCGGCGCGGAGTCCGGTCGCCCCGAGGTAGTGGGGGTCGTCGCCGAGAAGGGCCAGGTCACCGAACTCTGGAACCATCGCGACGACCTCGGTCTGACGCAACTGTGAGCGCCAACATCCACGCCGGTGCCGTCGAGGGCGGCGACAACGAGTACTACGCGGTCCTTGGGATGGGACAGCTTCAGACAGTTCTGCCCCAGCTTCAGTGGCTCGCTCCCGCACGAATCGGACCACCGTGCCTGCGTCAGACATGACGGTGCAATTCCAGTTGAGCCTCCGCCCCGTCGCCCCACGACCCTCTGCCTACAAGGCAGACCCTGTCCCGCTTGGCCCCCAGCGAAGTCCACGGTACGGGTTCCGACTTCTGACCGGGCGGGCAGCGCCCGCGCTGGTCATGATCTGCTGCCGAACTCCCGGCGGAGCGCGGACCGGGCGGCCCAGACGCCGCACATCCCGTGGACCCCGCCGCCCGGCGGCGTCGACGACGAGCACAGGAAGATCCCGCGGGTCGGTGTCGAATACGGGTCGAGGCGGGCAACCGGCCGGGTGAAGAGCTGGCGCAGGTCCTCGATCCCGGCGTTGATGTCGCCGCCGACGTAGTTCGGGTTATAGGCCTCAAGATCGGCGGGCAGGCGGACCGAGCGGGCGAGGATCGTGTCCCGGAAGCCTCGCGCGAACCGCTCGACCTGCGCCTCGATCCGGTCGGTCATGTCGAACGTGGAGCCGCTCGGGACGTGGCAGTAGGCCCAGCCGGTGTGCCGTCCGTCCGGCGCGCGGCTGGGGTCGAAGCGGCTCTGCTGGACGACGATGACGAACGGTCGCTCCGGGTGACGGCCGGCCGCGACCTCCGCCTCCGCCGCCCGGATCTCGTCAAGCGTGCCCCCGACGTGGACCGTCCCCGCCCGACGGGCCCCCTCTCCCCGCCAGGGGATCGGGGCGCTCAGCGCCCAGTCGACCTTCACGATGCCGGGGCCGTAGCGGAACCCATCGAGCCGTCGTCGGTAGCTCCCGGGCAGCCGATCCCCCGCGATCGCGGCCAGGGCCCGCGGCGTAGTGTCGAAGAGGACCGCCCGCGCAGCCGGAAGCTCTTCCAACGAGGTGACAGGGTGGCCGGTCACGATCTCCCCGCCGAGCGACCGGAGCTCGGCGGCGAGGGCATCGGCGAGCTGCTGCGTCCCGCCGCGAACCACTGGCCAGCCGTAGGCATGCGCGGTGATCGCGAGGACCAGCCCGAACGACGCGGTCAACGGGCGGTCGAGTTTGAGCATCGAGTGAGCGCTGACGCCGGTCAGGAGCGCCCGGGCCTCGTCCCCGCGGAACCTGCCGCCGGCGAGCCCGACCGCGGAATGTACTGCCGGGATCCCGAAGCGTGCCGCTGCGAGCGGGTGACGCGGGACCCGGAAGACCGGACCGAGGACCAGGTCCATGACCGCATCGGCGTCACGGACGAGCGGGCCAATGAGCGCGCGATATGCCGCCCGGTCGACCCCGAGCCCCGCCGCCGTGTCGGCGACCGACCGCTCGAGCACCGCGACTCGCCCGCCGTCGAGCGGATGGGCGAGCGGCGCCGGCGGGTCGATGAGCTCGAGGCCGAACCGCCCCAGGTCGAGGCCGCGGAAGAACGGCGACGCCGTCGACGTCCCCTGGACGGTGGAGCAGATGTCGTGGACGAACCCGGGGAGCGTCAACTCGGCGCTGCGCATCCCCCCGCCGACCGTGTCGTGCGCCTCGTACACGACCACCGACCGCCCGGCCCGGGCGAGGGTGATCGCGGCCGCCAGCCCGTTCGGTCCCGACCCGATGACGATCGCGTCGGGCGCGTCAGCCTTCATCCGCGCATCGTGCGCCGCGAACAGGATGCGTGTTGCGGCGTCTGTACCGTCGAACTGCCTGAAGGCAACGGGCGGCGAGGGATCACGCGGCCCCGGTGCGCCGGAACCAGCGGCGGGGGTGGGTGGCCATCCAGAACGTCGAACGGATCGCCGCGTTGTGGCGGATGTTCTTGGCGTTCTTCCACTGGCGCCTCCGGTCGACGCAGGTCTGCTCGAGCGTGGCCGTCGCGTCAACGTTGAAGCGGGCGGCGAGGTTGTGGAGCGTCGCCATCCAGAAGGCGTTCTCCTGGCGGTGCCCGAAGAGCGCCATCGAGACCTCGTAGAGCGGGTCGTTCGCGCGCAGGAGCACCTCAATCTGGACGACGGGCGCGAGGTCGTCGAGGAAGGCGCTGAAGGTGATCCAGGCCGCGAACATGTGCCCCTCGGGGGTCATGAAGGTGAACGACTCATCATCCGCGTAGATGACCAGCACACCGGTCGAGAGCGTTTGGCCCCCGGGCGCCGCAAGGTTGAGCAATGCGACGTCGCCGGGAGCGATGCCCGTGATCGGACCGTAGAAGCTGTTGCCTTTCGGCCAGAACGTCCCGAACTCGCCCTTCCAGGTGGAGATCACCTGCTCAGGCGACGCGTCAGCGCCCTCGAGCCGGACCCGGTACCGCTTCTGCCACAGCTGTCCGAAGCCCTGCACCGGCCCGACCAGGCGGCGTCCCTCGACATTGAGGTTCATGGCGCGCGTCGGGACGGCGCCGACGGCCAGGCGGTCGACCGGCTTCGACCAGTTCGCGGCGCTCGATCGCGGCGGGGCGGCCGGGGCCTCCGGGGGCGCTGCGCCATCGGTCGCCGTCGTGTTCTTGCTCATCGCTCATCCCCTCCGAGCTCTGTACATGGTCCGATCGTCAGACCCCGGCGGCTGCGAGCGCGTCGGCCGCAGTCGCGTGGATCGCGATCGCCTCGTCGAGCCGGGTGAGCGCGAGAATCTGCCGGTAGTGCTCGCTGAGTGCGACGGCCATCAGTCGCTGGCCCTGGCGCTGGACGCGGACCAGCAGGGTGACCAGCAGGCCGATGCCGCCGCTGTTCATGTAGTCGAGCCCGCCGAAGTCGAGGATGATCACCTTCGCCCCGGTCCCGCTCGCGCTCGCATATGCGTCCATCAGCGGACCCTCGCTCGCGGCGGTGACGTCCCCGCTGACCTCGATCGCGGAGGCCCCAGGGCTGAGCTGGCGGACCTCCACCGTTGTGGTCCCCGTCGTCATCGCTCCCCTCCTGCCGTGACGACGACACCGGCGGCCGTCGCGCTCGCCTGGTCGTCGAAGATCCGCATGTAGTCGGACAGCCGGGTGATCTGGAAGATCTCGACGTAGTGCGGGCTGAGCCCGCAGGCTCGCACCTCGCGTCGATCCTTCCTGCCGTCGGCCAGGAGTCGCACGATCAGCGCGATCCCGGTGCTGTTGATGTATGCGGTATCGCTGAAGTCGAGCACGATGGCGCTGGCGCCGAGCGCGGCGACTTCACGGTAGGCTGCGGCGAGCGCGGCTTCGGCAGCCGCATTGACGTCGCCGTGCAGCTCGATCGTGGCGAGCTCTGGGGTCCCGTGAACCTCAGCCTTGAACGGGATGGCTGGCATCGCCGGCTCCTTCCAGGTGGAGCGTCAGGGCCACGGTCTGGCCCGTGCCATGCGGTGTGACCTCCATCGCGTCCACCATGTGTTTGATCAGGAAGAGACCCCAACCGCGCGGCTTCTGATCGCCGGCGAGCTTCTTCTCCAGGTCCGGCTCCTCTGCGCTGCCGATCGGGCCGCTCAGGCCCCGGTCGGTGATCCGGACCACGAGGTCATCACCTTCCACGTCGACGGCAATGTCGACCGGGATCGTGGGGTCGTTCTGGCTGCCGTATTCGATCGCGTTCATGGCGGCCTCGCTGACGGCGGTCTTCAGCCGCTCAACGCGGTCGGGCGCGATTCCAAGCTCAGCCACCGCTGCCGCGACTTGGTCCATCGCAACACGCTCGTTGCCCTGCTCGCCCGGCAGCGAGGCGCGGAGCAGCACGCGGCCACCGGGACGCGCAGCCGCCGAAGTGGCGACCGACGTCGCCGAGGCCGTTTGCGCAGGAACCTCGCCGACGGTCATGCCGAATCCGCCCGTGCGCTGCAGCGCGACGAGCGTGATGTCGTCTTCCTGGTCCCAGCCCTTGCCGACGAAGCCGTGGAGCTCGTCGAGGAGATGGTCGAGCAGCTCCGTGCTCGGGAGCTCGGTCGCCATGAGCTCTCGGAGCCGCGGGAAGCCGAACATGTCACCCGCGCGGTCGTGTGCCTCGACCAGCCCGTCGCTGTAGAGCAAGACGCTCTCGCCCGGCGCGAGGACCGCCTCGTGCTCCGGGTAGTCCATCCCGGGCAGGAGTCCCAGCGGCATCCCAGTCGCCCGAAGCTCGATCACGCCGCCGGCCGTGCGGACGTAGGGCAGATTGTGCCCGGCGTTGGCGTATACGACCTTGCCGGTCTCGGGCTCCAGGACCATGTACAGGCACGTCACGAACATCCTTGCCGGCATCTCCGGCAGCAGGATCTCGTTCGCCCGCTCGAGAACTGCGGCCGGCGACCCGACCCGGGGGGCCTCACCGCGGAGCACGGACTGGGTGCGGGCCATGATCAGGGCCGCCGGGACGCCCTTGTCCGTCACGTCGCCGACCACGATCCCGATCCGGCCGTCGGGAAGCGCGATGAAGTCGTAGAAGTCGCCGCCCACTGCCCGGGCTGGGCCGTAGTACGCCGCCACCTGCCAGTCGGGTAGCTGGGGCAGCTCGCGTGGCAGGAACTGCTGCTGGATGAGGGTGGCGACCCGCATCTCCTGCTCGAGCCGCTCACGGGCCTGGATCTCCACGGCCTGCTCACGGACAAGTTGTGCGACCCGGATCGCCGGCGCCGCCTGAGCGGCCAGGGTCGTGAGGAGCCTGCGGTCGTCGGTGCTGTAATCCTGGTCAGACAGCCGCGGCCCGAGATAGAGGGCGCCGATGAGCTCCCCCTGGGCGACCAGGGGCACGACGAGCCGGATGCCTGCGGCGCGTAGCTCGCCAAGCGCCGGCGAATCGAGCTCGAGGCGCTCGGCATCGACCACACCACTCGCCGACTGGAGGTAGGCGAACAGCGAATCATTCGGCGCGATCTCGATCGCGGGACCGGTTGCGGTGGGGATTGCGGCCGGGGCCGGCGCATGCACCGACATGGCCGGGGCGCTCGCACCTCGATCGGGAGCATCGGGCGTGGCCCCCCGCCCAACCGTGCGCTTGATCGCATCGATGAATGCCATGGGCGCAGTTCTACGCCTCCACCGTCCGGAATGCGTTACGAACCGAGGACGCCAACACCATTCGTCACGCTTTCGCTTCGCATTGGCCCGTTCTCCAGCCGGCTGGCGGCGCCAGCGTGCAGAGTCGAAGCCGTCGATCGGTCGCGAAACCGGCACCTCTGACCGTTACGGTCCCGCCGGTGCATCGGGTACCGTAGCGGAGATGGAGCCGCGGATCCGGACGCGCCTGATCGGGCCGGTGGCCGTCGAGGTCGACGGCTCGCCGCTCGCGGTCGACACCCGCAAGGCAGTGGCCCTCCTCGCCTACCTCGCCGTTGCTCGCCGCCCGGCGAGCAGGGAGTCGCTCGCCGCGCTGCTGTGGCCCGAGGCCGATGGCCCTGATGCCCGCGGCGCCCTCCGGAGAACACTGTCCGTGCTGCGGGCGGGCCTGGGCGACGCCGGCCTGATCGTCGACCGGTCGACGGTTCGGATCGACCCCGCGGCCTTCGACGTGGACCTCTGGCGGTTCGAGGAAGCCCTCGCGGTCGCCCGCGCACATGACCATCCGGGCGACGCCTTGTGCGCCGAGTGCTTCGCCTCGCTGAGAGAAGCGGCAGCGCTTGACCAAGGCGATTTCATGGCCGGCTTCGGGCTCCGCGACTCGGAAGAGTTCGACGAATGGCAGCGCGCCGAGGCCGCCTCGCACACGAGGCAGCTGGCAGCCGTCCTGGAGCGACTCGCGCGAGGCCAGCTGGCCGCGAGGGCCTGGGACCAGGCGGCAGTGACCGCTCGTCGGTGGCTCGGACTCGATCCACTTCATGAACCCGCGCACCGCCTCCTGATGGAGGTCCTGGCGCGATCGGGCGAGTCCGCTGCCGCGCTGGCCGAGTATCGCGACTGCGTCCGGATCCTGGACCGGGAGCTGGGAGTCGCGCCGCTCGCCGAGACGACCGATCTCGCAGAAGCCATCCGCGCCGGCCGGCTCGCGATACTGCCGGAAACGCTCGAATCGGTCGCTGGCAGGTCGGGTGCCCGAGGGCAGCGGGCGGCGAGCGTGCAGGCGGATAGCGCGCGCCTGGGAGGTCCCGCGCAGCCACCGTTGATCGGTCGGACGCTCGAGCTCCAACGGCTGGTTGAAACGCTCGCGGCAGTCGGCCCGTGGGGCCGTCTCCTCGTCATCGAGGGCGAGCCAGGGATCGGCAAGACCCGCCTCGCTACGGCTTTGGCGGACAGCGCAAGGGCTCGAGGCGGCACTGTCCTCGAGGCCCGGGCCTACGCCGGCGAGGAGGCCATCCCGCTCAGCGTCATCGCGGAGCTGCTCAGGACCGGCATGTCCCGCCCGGACGCGCCCGAGAGACTCGCGATGGTCGAACCGGGAGCCCTCGCGGACTTGACGCGGCTCCTTCCCGTGCCGGGCGTCCGGCCGACCACGCGACCACTGGAGGGCGACCCGTTCGGGCGCGTTCGGCTCTTCGAGGCCGTGGGCACCGCGTTGGTCGCGCTCGTCCGAGGCACGGAGCCCGGCGTCGTGTGGATCGATGATGTCCACCGGGCCGACTCGTCGACGAAGGAGTTCCTGGGCTACTTCGCGCGGCGCCTGCCCGACCACCCGATCGGGCTCCAGGTGACCTGGCGCACGGAGGAGCTCGACCCGGGGGTTCGCGAGCAGGTTCTCGACGTTGCATCGGAGGCTGGGCTCGTGACCACGGTCAGCCTGGGTCGACTCGACCGGTCGGACGTCGCGACCCTGGCCGACGCGATCCTCGGCGAATCGTCGAGCGCCGACCGGGTCGACACCCTCTTCGAGGACTCCGAGGGGCTCCCGCTCTACGTCGTCGAGGCGCTGGCCGAGCCCGACTCATCGCGTGTCGCGGCACTCGGCGGGGTCACCGCGCTCCTCCAGGCAAGGATCGCGGCCCTGACGGAAATCGGTCGCCAGGTCCTCTCGGCGGCTGCGGTGATTGGGCGCTCGTTCGATCCTGCCCTCGTGCAGGCGGCGAGCGGGCGGAGCGACGATGAGACGGTTGCCGCGCTCGAGGAGCTGGGCCGGCGCGGTCTCGTCCGGGAGATCCGAACTGTCGCGCCCGATGACCTCCGCCTCGACTTCACCCATGGCCGCATCCGTGACGTCGCCTACGACGGGCTGAGCCTCGCCCGCCGGCGTCTGCTCCACGCCCGCGTTGCGACGGCCCTCGCGGGCTCGCGTCGGGACGCCGCCGACGGTCGGGACCGGTGGTCGCTCATCGCGCAGCACGAGACCCTGGCCGGGCGGACGAGGGCTGCTGCGGAGGCGCACCGTCGCGCTGGCGACGACGCGCGCTCTATCTTCGCGAACGACGAGGCGCGCCAGCACCTCGAGGCGGCGCTGGCGCTCGGCCATCCGGCGACCGCCGAGCTCCACGGCGCGCTGGGCGAGGTGCTGACGCTACTCGGGGACTACGAAGGAGCGCTGTTCCACCTCGCGTCCGCTTCCGCGCTGGACGGGCCCGAGAACCAGGCGAGCCTTGAGCACCGCCAGGGGCTTGTCTACGCCCGGCGCGGGAACTGGGACCGGGCGGATCGCCACTTGTCGGCTGCCCTTGCCTCCACCGCCGACTCTGCAATGCGCGCGCGGATCCTGGCCGACCGGAGCGCCATCGCCGAGCGCTCGGGCGACCCCGGTGGTGCCGAGCGGCTCGCCCGCGAGGCGCTCGAGCTGGCCGAGGCCGTCGCGGACCCGGTCGGGACCGCTCGATCGCTCGACCTGCTCGGCATCCTTGCCCGGCGGCGGGGCGATCTCGCCACCGCGCGTGCTCACCTCGAGCGATCCCTCGCCGTCGTGGACGCGGCCGAATCCGGTGCCGGGCCCCGGATCGAGCTGGACCCAGGCCTGCGGATCGCAGCCCTGAACACCCTCGCACTCGTGCTCGCTGACGAGGGCGACCTCGAGCGCGCGATCAGCCTGACGGAGGACGCCCTGGCGCGGTGCAGGCAACAGGGCGACCGGCATCGTCAGGCCGCGCTGGAGAACAACCTGGCGGACCTGCTTCAAGCGACTGGTCACCCTGCCGAAGCGATGGAGCACCTCAAGCGGGCGGTGACCCTCTTCGCCGAGGTCGGCGGGCGGCCGGGCGAGCTGGAGCCCGAGATCTGGAAGCTTGTGGAGTGGTGACATAGAGGTGACCTGGCCCCCACGGGCTCGGTTTCACGCAGGCCGATATCTGAAACATGTCGCGCGACTCCTCTCGCCCCGGCCAATTGCTGTCAGTAGCTTGCAAGTCGAGAGCGATCAACGCCCAGCGGTGCTTGGCGGCGGCTTGTGCCGGCCACCTATATAGACCCTTGGCCGGGGGCGTCAGACTGGCATCAGGACGCCAGCGGACCCCCTCTTGCTGGCGTCCCAGTCCGGACAGAGTGACAGAGATCGGCCCCGCTCAGATTGCCCAGACGACGACGAGAAACGGCCCGAGGTCGGGGGCGGCGAGCTTCCCGCGAAACGCCGGGCGTCAGTCGCGGAGCCAGAGCGAGACGGAGCTGGGCTCGACCGTCGCCGCGACGGTGGCCAGGATCTCCGCCCGCAGCTGTTCGAGGTCGACCTCGTCGCGTAGCCGGCTGGCAAAGGCGGCGACCGTTTGCTCGGCGTCGTAACGCGAACGGTTGAAGCGCCGGTCGACCAGTCGCTGGACCCGTCGACGGATCGGTTGGAAGAGCGCCGCCGCGAGGAGGGTTGAGCCCGCGACGGCCAGCTCGTTCGAGCCGGTCACCGGAGCGAGGACCGCCTGAAAGACGAGAATGAAGCCGACGAACAGACCAGCCACGATGGCGGTCAGGACGCCATAGCTGATCGTCCGGCTGATCAACCGGTCGATCTCGTACAGCCGGTAGCGCAGGACGGCAATCCCGATCGCGACGGGGAGGAGGGCGAGACCGCCGATCGCGACCACCCAGGCGATGCCATTGAGCACGAGAAGCGGCCCGGAGGTCGCGCCGCGGGTGACGATCGCGAGGAGTAGGGTCGGGAGCACGACGAGCCCGACGTAGGCGAACCACTTGAGCTGGGCACGCTCGATGCCCGACGCCCGTCGATAGCGCACGACGAGCGAGGCGATCAAGGGGATGAGCACCACGACACCGAGGACGTGCGAGACCGTGCTGAGCAGCGCGATCAGCTGGCCGCCCAAGCCACTGAGCGCGAGCGGATTGGTGACCTCCGCTGGATACGTGCCCGCCGAGAACATGCTGCCGACCACCGAGGAGCCAAACGCGTTTGTGATCACTGGCGACAGCGTCGGCACGATCGCGATCAGAAGCACGACCCGCCAGCGCGGGGAGAGCAGGCGCCCGGTCGGGAAGTAGAGCGGCATGAAGCCGCCCAGGAGCCCGATGAACGTTCCGCTGGTCGCACCTGAGAGGATCGCGAACCAGACTGCGCCAGGGACGCTCCCCGGATGCAGGTTGAGCCCGTAGTCGGCGAGGGCTGCGGCACCGATAGAGACAGCGATCGAGAGGCCCCCGCCGAGCAGCAGCCAGCCCACGATGTGGCGCGGCAGTCGGTTGACGAGGACGGCGCCGACGGCCACGGTCGAGAGGACGAGTGGGAGGGTCACTCCAACGAATGCGGCGTTGGCGAGACCACTGGGCAATGCCTCCACGAAGCCAAGCAGGACGAGCGCGAGCGCGGCGATCCACACCGCTACGAGGGCAGGAGCGTGCCAGCGGCTGTGCCGATGCCGGTCGGTTCTAGCCAAGGAGGCTGGCTGACTCCCGATGCTCACGAGGCCTGTGACCTCTTTGACGATGCGATGACAGGGGAGATCCTAGACCGCGGGCCGTTCCGGAACCGTTACGGGACCCCTCGAGGCTTCAGCTTCGCTTCGCTGGCTTCACGAATGAGCTTCAGCGTGCCCGTGGCCTTCGTCGGGTCCGTCATCGAACCTCGTTTCGACAGAGCAGGTGCGGCCACTCGCGGATTACCGTCCGAGAGTAGACGTTGACGATGTCTCGACCCACTCGTAGGGACGGACCACCTCCTCGGTGATCTCCACCACAATCGCGTCACCGGTGGCTCCGCCATCCTGCTCGTCGAGTGGTTCGTCCGACAACCACACACCCGAGTGCTCGAGCTTTGTCATGTAGTGGTCGCGCCCGTCACGAAACCCATCCTGAACGACGAGGTCGGCGGTTTCGCTACTCGTGGTGTGGTCCAGGAGCACGGTTATCCCTCCTTGGCGCGCCGACCGCGCCGAGCGGCTTACCCGTGAGGGTCGGAAACCCCGATTCGCGCTCGGGCCCGCTCAGTACCATCGGCCGATGTGGTCTCTCTTCTACCTCGTCGCCCGTAGCCTCGTCCGTCTCCTCGTCGGCGGTGGCCAACAAGGCCAAGACGACGGGTCCAAGGACCTCGAGATCCTCGTCCTCCGCCATCAGCTCCGGGTGCTGCAGCGGACGGCGGGCCCGCCCAGGCTCCGGCCCATCGACCGGGTCCTCTTCGCCGCCGCAAGCCGGGTCATCCCGCGACCACATCGGCCGATGGTACTGAGCGGGCCCGAGCGCGAATCGGGGTTTCCGACCCTCACGGGTCTGCACCGCCTTCGGCGGGGCCTCGGAGGTCGGGTCGACCGTGTACTTGCCGTGCTCGTCCGGTCTGCGGCAGGTCGAGATCGGCCCCGGCGGCGCGATCCACCCGGGCTGGCAGACGGCCTCGGGCGCGACCGGGCCGCCGGTCATCGGCGGTGGAGCCGTCTGGAGCATCGCCATCGCGTCGGGCGTGCTGTGCGCACTCTCGCCGTCGAATGGTCGAGTCCTCGCCCGCATCACCGTTGGCTCGGTGCCGCATTTCGACTCGCCGACACTGTGGGATGGGCTCGTGCTCGTCGGCACGATGCACGGCGTCACGGCAATCCGGCCTAACGCCTAAAGGGGGCACGACGGCTCGTCGTGACCGCCCGCTCGCGATCCACACGATGGCCGGATCGTGCGGCGCTCCGGTCGGACGCCTGCGTGGGTCGTGGGGTCGCCCGTGACGCCTCAGGGCCGGCTCGCCGGTTGAACTGCGTCAGACTGGTCATCGACGCGCTGGTTCGATCGCGCCACGAGCGAAGCCCCAGCGTGGGGCTGCGAAGGGCCGGGCATTCGGACTCCCCTCGATCGCGCCTCACCGTGTCGGGCGGGCGATCCGATCGTCAGTCGCGTAGCCAGAGCGAGACGGAGGTCGGCTGAACCGTCTGGGCCACGGCGGTCAGGATCTCGCCTCGGAGACTCTCGAGGTCGACCTCGTCGCGAAGTCGAGCGGCAAAGGCGGCGACCGTCCGCTCAGCGTCATAGCGAGTGCGATTGAAGCGGCGATCGACCAGGCGCTGGACTCGACGGCGGAGCGGCTGGAAGAGCGCCGCGACGAGGAGGGTCGAGCCCGCCACGGCGATGGTGTTCGATCCGGTGAGTGGAGCGAGCAGGGCCTGGAAAGCGAGCACGAGGGCGATGAACAGTCCAGCGACGATCGTCGTCACGACCGCCCAACCGATCGTGCGGCTGATGATCCGGTCGATCTCGTAGAGCCGGTAGCGCAGGACCGCCACGCCGATCGCGAGGGGAATGAGCGCGAAGCTCGACGCGGCGATCGTCCAGGGGCCCGTGCCGGGTCGCGCCCCGGCCGCCTCGAGCGAGATGACCAGCACGAGGGTCCCGCCGATCGCGGCCGCGGCCAGCGCCGTCGCCGCCGCGAGCCACTTGAGCTGCTGGCGCTCCACCCCGCGGGCGCGATGGAAACGCACGAGCATCGAGATGACGCCGGCGACCAGGAGGGCGACGATCGCGAGGTACGGGATGACCCAGACGCGATCGGAAATCGGCAGAACGCCGAACGGGTTCCGGACGTGCGCTTCGCCGTAGACGCCGCCGAGCTCGGGGCCGAAGGCGATCACGGCCAGCCCCACCGGGATGGCGCCAAGGGCCGCCCGGGCGGCTCGGCCCGCGCGCCTGGCCGGCAGGTGTCCAGACGGGAAGACGAGGGTCACGGCGAAGAAGAGGGCGAAGAGGAGCGCGAAGCCCCAGCTCTCGAACCAGATCAGGACGTTGGCGAGTCCGCCCGGGAGCGGTGCTCCCGCGAGGACTCCGGTGCCGCCCAGCGACTCGGCCAGGGTGGTCAGCTCGACGATCGCGAGGACCCCGAAGAAGATCCAGCCGAGCGGATTCCGTGGTCGACGGAGCGCCAGGATGACCGCGACCGAGCCGTAGGACGCCAGGACGAGGAGCACGGCGGCGGTGCCCGCCGAGCCACCCCCGGCCGAGCCGGGACCCGCGGCGATCAGGGCGAGCCCCAGCGCGCCCAGCCCGGCCACGAGGCCGGCGACGAGGACTCGGGTGCCGATCCCGGCGCCGGCACGCAGGCCTGCGTCTGAACGCGGGCCTTGACCGGTCGAGGACGGGACGGGGCGAGGTTCCATGGGCGGCGCCAGATCTCCGCGCGATCCCTGCGGTCTCAAGGGACCGGCAGGTGTGGCGCCCAGTATCCGCCCCCACCGTCCGGAGAGCGTTACGAGGACGGCGGCCGCCCGAGACCGGGGCATCCATCGTGAAACGCCTCGGTTTCAGCCCCCAGGGTTGAGTCCCTAGCTTTGGTGTCGTCGAGTTCCTACTCCAACGACGCGAGGATGACGCGGTGGCCGTTCCACCTCACGGCCGACCCGCTGTTACACCTCGAAGGCGGCGGGTGCGACTCCGATCGTGCCGTGGAACGGCTCCAGCGGCAGGCGCACCTCGTAGTCCGATTCAAGGGCGTCGAAGGTCAACGCGTTGGAGGGTTCCGCTCGGGCCGGTGACAGGAATCAGGCCCCCGCCGAGGCTGATCCGTTCTTTGTGTGTAGCGGCGGGAGGAGGCGCCGGATGTCGATCCGGAGAGCCCGGGAGTGTGCCTTCCGCGGCACCTGGGTCGCGAGGCGCTCCGCGTCCGCCTCTCTCAGCAGCTCGGCCTGGTATTGCAGAGCGAGCTCGTGGATGAGCGGGCCGATCATTGCAATCACCTCCATGGACCGCAACGGATCGGAGGACCGGCCCGAAGTCGAGCT
>JADGOR010000109.1 GCA_017882855.1 Cellulomonas sp.
GAACGGCGTCGCGATCCTGTCCCGCATCGGCCTCGACGATGTCGAGCTCGGCTTCCCGGGTCAACCCGCCTTCGGCGAGGTCCCGGCGGTGGAGGCGCGCGCCATCGGCGCGACGTGCGGCGGGGTTCGGTTGTGGAGCCTGTACGTGCCGCACGGCCGGGCCCTCGACGACCCGCACTACGCCTACAAGCTCGCTTGGCTCGAGACCTTGCGGGGCGAGGCCGCATCATGGCTGGCGGCCGATCCGAGCGCCCAGGTCGTGCTCGTCGGCGACTGGAACGTCGCGCCGCTGGACACGGACGTCTGGGACGTCGCGGTGTTCGAGGGCGGCACCCACGTGAGCCCACCCGAGCGCGCCGCATTCACGGCCTTCGCCGACGCCGGCTACGTCGAGGTCACCCGGCGGCACCTGCCCGAGGAGCGCAAGTACACGTATTGGGACTACCAACAGCTGCGATTCCCGAAGAACGAGGGCATGCGCATCGACTTCGCCTACGCCACTCCCGCGTTGGCGGCGCGGGTCACCGCCGTGACGATCGACCGCGAGGAGCGCAAGGGCAAGGGCGCCAGCGACCACGTTCCGGTGATCCTCGACCTCGAGTGAAGCGTCCGTGCGCGCCGCACGAGCGCAGCCGCTCGATACGCTGCACTCATGACGATGCCACCGGCGGGCTACCCCGAGCCGTACTACGCCCCCGGCTGGAACGTCGCACCCCCCAAGCGGACCGACGGGCTCTCGATCGCGGCACTCGTCACCGGGCTGCTCGGGCTGGGCCCGGTCGCGATCGGCCTCGGCATCGGCGGACTGGCCCGGACCAAGCGCAACGGCTCCGGCGGGCGCGGCATGGCCTGGGCCGGAATCATCCTCGGCGCGATCGGGACGGTTGTGGCCATCGTGCTCGGGGTGCTCGCACTCGCCGTCGCCAACGCGACGCGTCCCCTGCCCGCGACGGTCAAGGCTCCTGAGGGGGTGTTCGCCGGCCGGCTGGTCGTCGGGAACTGTGTGGGCACCGTGGCGGCGGACGGTCTCATCCGGAACATCCAGGTAGTCCCATGCGGAACGGCGCACCAGGCCCAGGTGGTCGCAACCGGGTCCCTGCCCGAGAGCACGGTCTCAGGCACGTCGACACCCAGCCAGCGCCCGCTCGATGACCGCACGGCCCAGTTCTGCTCGGCGACCCTGGATCCTCAGGTCAACCCGTCGGCCCCGGTCACCGCGCAGCACCGCGCGGCCGGCGTGCGAGTCGTCGCCTGGTCGCCCAGCCCGGCGGGTTGGCAGCTCGGCGACCGACAGGCGCTGTGCCTCGCGTACCTGCCGGGAGGCGGACTGACCGGCTCCTTCATCGACGGCTCGGTCACCCTTCCCAGCCGCTAGCCGCGATCGGCGGATCGACAAGGAGACAACCTCATGAGCACCTTGCCCTTCGACCTCGAGCGCACCCTCCAGAGCCTGACCCTCGAGGAGAAGGCGGCGCTGACGTCCGGCCACACCACGTGGTACACCGAGGCGGTCGAGCGGCTCGGCATCCCGGCGATCATGCTCACCGACGGACCGCACGGGGTACGCAAGCAGATCCCGAGCGCGAAGGCCCTGGACCTCGACAACAGCGTTCCGGCCACCTGCTTCCCGACGGCGGCCACCCTCGGCTCGACCTGGGACGTGGGGCTGCTGGCGCGCGTCGGCGAGGCGCTCGGCCGCGAGGCCCGCGCCAACGAGGTGTCGGTGCTCCTCGGTCCAGGCGTGAACATCAAGCGGACCCCCTTGTGCGGGCGCAACTTCGAGTACTTCTCCGAGGACCCGGCGCTCTCCGGTGACCTGGCCGCGGCACTCATCAACGGCATGCAGTCCCAGGGCATCGGCGCATCCCTCAAGCACTTCGCGGCGAACAACCAGGAGTCGGACCGGATGCGGGTGTCCGTGGACGTCGACGAGCGGACGCTGCGCGAGATCTACTTCCCGGCCTTCGAGCGGGCCGTGACGCGGGCGCACCCATGGACGGTCATGTGCTCGTACAACAAGATCAACGACGTCTTCTCGTCGCAGAACGACCGGCTGCTCACCGAGGTGCTCCGGGGCGAGTGGGGTCACGACGGTCTGGTCGTCTCCGACTGGGGCGCCGCGCACGATCGCGCTGCGGCCGTCGCCGGCGGCCTGGACCTCGCCATGCCCGGCACGAAGCCGTCGCGGGACGACGAGGTCGCGGACGCCGTGCGGGACGGGCAGCTACCTGAGGCGGTTCTGAACGAGGCGGTCCGCCGAGTCCTGCACCTGGTGCTCCGGAGTCAGGAGGCGCTCGCGTCGCCCGGCGAGTACGACGCCGCGGCTCACCACGAGCTGGCCCGCGAGGCGGCCGCAGCCGGTGCCGTGCTGCTCAAGAACGACCCGGTCGACGGCGCACCGGTACTGCCGTTGGACCGAGCCCACGCAGTGGAGGTCGCGGTGATCGGCGAGTTCGCCCGAACCCCGCGCTACCAAGGCGCGGGATCTTCCCAGATCGTGCCGACCCAGCTCGACGACGCGCTGAGCGCCCTGCGCGAGCAGGTTGGCAGAGAGCTTCCGTTCGCGGCGGGCTTCACCGTCCCGGGCGGTCCCTTCGGCGACGACGACGCCCTGCTGACCGAGGCGGTTGCCCTCGCGCGCACCGCTGGGACCGTCGTGCTGTTCCTGGGCCTGCCGCCGGTGGACGAGTCCGAGGGCTTCGACCGGCCGCACCTGGACCTGCCCGAGAACCAGGTCGCGGCGCTCGAGGCGATCGCCGCGGTGAACCCGCGCGTCGCAGTGGTCCTGTCCAACGGCTCCGTCGTGGCGCTGCCCTGGGCCGATTGCGTCCCGGCGGTGCTCGAGTCGTGGCTCGGTGGCCAGGCGGGCGGCGCGGCCGTCGCGGACCTGCTGCTGGGCGTGCGCTCTCCCTCGGGCCGGCTCGCCGAGACGATCCCGCACCGGCTAGAGGACACCCCGGCCTTCGGCAACTTCCCGGGCGAGTACGGCCAGGTGCGTTACGGAGAGGGTGTGCTGGTCGGGTACCGCTGGTACGACACCCGCCAGATCGACGTCGCCTTCCCGTTCGGGCACGGGCTGTCGTACTCGACCTTCGACTACGACGACGTCGCGGCGACGGTTCGTGGCGACGGCGCCGACGTCGTCGTCGATGTGACCGTCACGGTCCAGAACACCGGCCCGGTCGCGGCGGCCGAGGTGGTCCAGGTGTATGTCGGTGACCCGGAGGCCACCGTGCTGCGCCCTGCGCGCGAGCTCAAGGCGTTCGCCAAGGTAGGTCTCGCTCCGGGCGAGTCGCAGGCACTCGCGTTCACGCTCGGCGCTCGCGATCTGTCCTTCTGGCACCCCGTGCTGCGGCGCTGGGTGGTCGAGGGCGGGCGGTTCGTCGTCTCGGTCGGTGCCTCGTCGCGGGACCTGCGCGGTTCGATCGAGCTCGAGGTGGTCGGCGAGGACCTGCGGCCGCCGTTGACGCGCTGGTCGACGCTGAGCGAGTGGATGGATCACCCCGTGGGTGGACCGGTGCTGGCGGACGCGCTCGAGCGGGTCACCGGCTCGCGCACCCTGCCCGAGATGGACTTCTCGATGGCCGGGATGATCGCTCAGATGCCGATGCGGTTCATCTCGCTGTCCGGGTTCACCGGGCTCGGCCAGGAGGACCTCGACGCGATGGTGGATGCCGCCGAGTCCTGAGCCGTCAGATCGGTCCGATCACACCGCGGACGATCTTCAGGCGCGGGTCGCGTGGGCGCTCATCCCGCCGTCCGTCGTCGGTCGGGCTGGACTACAAGTGCAGCCCGGGATCGTTCGGGACCGAGGCGGTCACCACCGTCCCGTCGGGCCGAATCGTGTCGCGCAGGGCGGCGGGGTCCGGTACACCGTCGATCCGCGGCCCCTGCCCGTCGAGCACAACCGTCGCCGGGGCGCCCGGTACGACTGCAACCTGCTGTCCGCGCACGCTGACGGTCAACCCCGTACCGACCTCGACGTTGAACTCGATCGCCTCGGCCCGCAGCGTGACGCGCAGGCGGGTCCCGCGGACGGTGATGCGGAACGTCAGCGACTGCCACGACGCAGGTAGTCGGGGATCGAACGTGATCTCTCCATCATGGTGGCGCATGCCCCCGAAGCCGTTGGCGAGCACGCTCCACACGCCCGCGGCCGAGGCGACGTGCACGCCGTCGGAGGTGTTGTGGTGGCGGTCGGCAAGGTCCACGAACAGCGCGTCCTCGAAGTGGCGCAGCGCCAGCTCGTGGTACCCGACCTCCGCGGCCATGATCGACTGCACCACAGCCGACAGGCTCGAGTCACCGGTGGTGATCGGCTCGTAGTACTCGAAATTGGCCCGCTTGCGCTCCGGGGAGAAGCAGTCGCCCTGCAAGAACATCGCCAGGACCACATCCGCTTGCTTCAGCACCTGGAACCGGTAGATGACCAAGGGGTGGTAGTACAGCAGCAGTGGCCGACGATTCTCGGGGGTGCTTGCCAGGTCCCACACCTCACGCTCGTGGAAGTGGGAGTCCTGCGGGTTGATCTTGAGGTTGTCGTCATAGGGGATGTCCATCGCCTCGGCGACCCTGGCCCACTCCTCGACCTCCGCCGGCTGCAGGTGGCAGCGGTCGACCATCCGGGCGTACTCCTTGGCCCCGTCCCGCTCGAGGGCCCGGACCGCCCGGACCGCACACTGCAGGTTGAAGCGCGCCATCACGTTCGTGTAGAGGTTGTCGTTCACCACCGTCGTGTACTCGTCCGGCCCGGTCACGCCGTGGATATGGAAGGTGCGCTCGCCGTTGCCGCGCCAGAACCCCAGGCCGGCCCACAGGCGGGCAGTCTGGACCAGGATGTCGATCCCCTCCCGGCAAAGGAAGTCCTGGTCACCGGTGAGCTCGACGTAGGTGTTCAGGGCGTAGGCGACGTCCGCGTCGATGTGGTACTGCGCCGTCCCCGCGGCGTAGTAGGCGGATGCCTCCTCACCGTTGATCGTCCGCCACGGGAAGAGCGCACCGCTCTCGGTCAGCTCTTGGGCGCGGCGCTCCGCAGCCGGCAGCATCGTGTACCGGAAACGCAGGGCGTTCCGGGCCATCGTCGGCGAGGTGTAGACGAGGTAGGGGACGACGTAGATCTCCGTGTCCCAGAAGTAGTGGCCGCCGTACCCGGTCCCGGTGACCCCCTTGGCCGGGATCCCGCTGCCTTCCGAGCGCGCCGCGGCCTGGGCGATCTGGAAGAGGTTCCAGCGGATCGCCTGCTGCACCGCGGGCCGACCGGGGACCTCGACATCCGACCGCGCCCAGTAGCCGTCCAGCCAGGCGCGCTGGTCGGCGAACTGCTGCTCCACACCTTCGGTCCGGACCCGGTCGAGGGTCCGTTCGCACCGGTCCACCAGCTCCTGAGCAGGCGCTGACCGGGAGGTGTGGTAGCTGACCGTCTTGGTGATGGTGATCGTCTCTCCGGGCTGGGCGTGAACCCGGAAGACGCTCTTGGCGATGTCATCCTCGGTGAGGGTGTCGACCGTGTGGCGCTCCTCAGTCTCGATCGTGTGGTCCGCTGCGACCGCGAGAGTCATTCCGGAGCTGGCGCACCGGTAGGCCAGGACCGCGCGGTTGTCGCCGCCCCAGTGCAGAACCGGCTGTAGCACCCGTTTCGACGACGCCGCCGTGCGACGAGGATCGGCAACGCCAGGGCCGTCGCCTCTGCTGTCGGCGCCCGAGCCCGAGCGGAACTCGTCGAGCCCTCCGTTCCGGTTGATGATCTGCGAGGAAACCGCGACGGGCGCCGGCTTGTCCAGAAGGGTCACCTCGAAGGTCATGA
>JADGOR010000047.1 GCA_017882855.1 Cellulomonas sp.
CGCTGACCGGAATCGACATGAGGGTGACCTGCAGGTACTTGCCGCTCCAGGCCACGGTGCGATAGTTCGGGTTCTCGAGCGTCTCGGTCTCCAGGTTGAACGCCTGGGGACGGGGACCGATGTCTGCGATGTTCATGGGTTGACCCTAGCCTTACCCGGACCGGGTCGGAATGCTCCCCGATCAGGCCCGTGGTCGCCACAGGAGCAGATGGCTCGTCTTGACTGGCCGCCGACGAGCTGAGTCGGCCCCCGTTGCGGCAGATCCGGGCGAGCGTAGCCGTCCTCAAGGCGCTGCCACCCGGGAGGCTGGTCATGCTCCACGTCGCGCGCACCCTGACCAGGCTGCGGGCGGTACGGTTCAGAGCTCGGCCACCCGAGGCTCCTGCGCAGAGCCGCCGTAGCCATGGCAGAAGGGAGATCAACCATGTCCGCAACGCTGAAGGTGTCCCACCGCGCAATCGGAGCGGAGGTGCGTCGTGGCGCGTACCAGGTCGAGCTCGACGGCAAGCCTGTCGGGTCGGTCGAGATGAACGAAACGATGGAGACGCCGGTCGAACCCGGTCGTCACACCCTGCACGTCCGCAATGGCCGAAACTCGAGCCAGACGAAGACCTTCGATGTCGCCGACGGCGATATCGTCGCATTCCGATGCACCGGCAAGAGGTTCTTGCCGCTCTTTCTCGCGTCGTTCGTCGTCCCCAGCCTGGCACTCGTCCTCATTCGCGAGTAGGCGCAGACACGGGCACTCTCGTACCCCGACCTCCGGGTGACCCGCTGGTAGGGGCGGCGGGCTAGAGTTCGGGATCCAATGTCGATGGGGTGTGTATGGAGAACGTTCCGACGCCGTCCGAGGTCCACGACACCGGGCCCTTCTACCACGGCACGAAGGCGGACCTGAAGGCGGGGGACGTCCTGGAACCCGGCCGCGGCTCCAACTACGGCGAGAGAAGGACGGCGAACTTCGTCTACCTGACCGCGACCCTGGACGCGGCCACCTGGGGAGCGGAGCTGGCGATGGGCGAAGGCCCCGGCCGGATCTACCGCGTCGAACCCACGGGCCCGCTCGAGAATGATCCGAACCTGACGGACACGAGGTTCCCCGGAAACCCGACGGGGTCCTACCGCACGCAGCAGCCACTGCGCGTCGTCGGCGAGGTCGTGGACTGGGAAGGACACTCCGCCGAGGTGCTCCAGGAGATGCGCGATCACCTCGAGAAGTTCAAGCAGCTCGGCATCGAGGCAATCAACGACTGACCCATCACGCAGCGACATGAGCGGTCGCACTCGCTCATGTCTGCGTCGAGCAGCGCCACGGTTAGGTCGGGCCCAGCCTTTCGACGGAGGCCGGCATGACGCCGAGCTCCTGCGCATCACGAAGGGACCCCGCGAATGCCCGACAAGACTGCCAAGGCCGAGTCCGGCGGGTTCAGCGCCGAGGAGCGTGTGGAGCCCTGTCGTGGAGAAGAAGGTCGTCGAACTGGTGAAGGCCGCGATCTCCTGACCGTCGTTGTCGCCGCTGCGTCGGCTACCTCAGCCCCATCGAGCACGAACTAACCTCGACAGCACCACTCATCCCCGCCTGACCCTCAAACCCCGGCAGGTAACCAGGCAGTGGGGCAGGTCACCCGAACCGACACGAAAGCCGGACCGCAGCCCCTCACGAAAGCACCTCGGCGGATCCGGGATCAGATGACGACGCGATCCTGGTGCTGCGTCGCGAATCATCTCGAGAAGTGGTCCTGATCGCGATCAGCCTCACGGACCGAAGACAGAATCTCTCGCCGCTTGAAGGGCGTTGGACCACGGACTGGGCCACGAGTTCCTGCCTCGTCGGCAGACCTGCGTGAGGCAGCGGACGAGGTCACGGGCACGATCGATGACGATGGTGTGGCAGCGCTCCTACGGAGCATGCTGCGCTGACCTGGCACGGCGCGGTTTCGCACCTGGGTGTGCCAGGTGTGCACGCCCCGCTGGACCACGGGCCGCGTCGCGGGCACAATCGGCGTCCGTGGCGCAGATCGAGGACGTGGCGCGAGCCGCCGGGGTATCGACGGCGACCGTGTCGCGCGCTCTGCGCGGCCTCCCGCACGTTTCGCAGGCGACCAGCGAGCGGGTACGGAAGGTGGCGGCCGAGCTCGGCTACGTCGCCTCGCCGTCGGCCGTGAGCCTGGCCTCCGGGCGCACCCGGACCATAGGACTGTTGACCCCTCGGGTGAACCAGTGGTTCTTCTCGAATGTGATCGACGGCGCTGAGCGTGCCCTCAGGGCGGAGGACTTCGACGCCCTGCTGTACACCTTCGAGATCGCGCGCGGCCGGAAGCGGCGACGTGTGGACCCGGACGTGCTGCGACGCCGGGTGGACGGAATCCTCGTCGTCGGGCTCCCGCTCGAGAAGGAGGAGGTCGAGGCGCTCCTCGCGCTGGGCTATCCGCTGATCTTCGTCGGGGCAGGGGTGCCGGGGCAGGTGACCGTGCGCCTCGACGACGAACGGACGGCCTATGAGGCGACGAGGCATCTGCTGGCTCTGGGGCATCGGCAGATCGGGCACATCACCGGCGCGCCGGGGGACAGCGCCCCGTGGACCCCGCCGGTGGATCGCCGGCTGGGCTGGATCCGGGCGATGACCGAGGCGGGGCTGGAGGCGAGCCCGGACCTCGAGGTGAACGGGCACTTCGACCTCGAAGGAGGTCGGGACTCCACCCGGCTCCTCCTTGCGCGCCGCCCGGACGTGACGGCGATCTTCGCGGCGTCGGACGAGATGGCGATGGGTGCGATGATGACCGCGCGCGAGCTCGGACTGCGCATCCCGGAGGACCTGTCGGTGATCGGCGTCGACGGCCACGACCTCGGTGAGCTCGTCGGGCTCACGACGATGGCGCAGTCCGCCCAGGACCAGGGCACGACGGCGGCGACCCTCCTGCTCGGGCTGATCACCGGCACCCCGACGCCGGAGCAGGTGATCTTCCCGACCGAGCTGGTCGTGAGGACGTCGACGGCACCGCCGCGCCGCCCCGGGCGTGCCGGGTCGCCCCCGGGCTCTGGCGCCGGCGCCGTGACGAGATCGTGACTTTCGAAACCTTGACGGCGGCGGGGCGATGGGTACCAAGATCTACTTGCGTGTGTAAGCGTTTGCAGTGACCACCCATCTGTCGCATCGGTGCGACCGGGAAGGAAAGCGATGAAGCGAAACGCACGATTTGCCACCGCCGCAGTAGGGGTGGCGGCGCTGGCCACGGTCGCTGGATGTTCGAGCGGCTCCGGCACCACGACCCCCTCCCCCACAGGTCCGACGTTGACCGGCAACTGCGCGCAGTACCAGGCCTACGCCGGGCACAGCGGGTCGACCGTGACGATGTTCGGGTCGATCCTCAGCCCGGAGTCCGATTCCCTCAACAAGTCCTGGGCCGACTTCCAGACGTGCACCGGGATCACGATCCAGTACACCGGGTCCAACACCTTCGAGTCCGACCTGCCCGTCAAGGTCAACGGTGGCAACGCCCCGAACCTGGCGATCATCCCGCAGCCCGGACTGCTGCAGCAGATGGTGGCGACCGGAACGGTCAAGAAGCCACCGGCCGGCACGGTCGCCAACGAGGCGAACTGGAACGCGGCCTGGAAGGGCTACGGCTCGGTCAACGGCACGTTCTACGCGGCTCCGATGAGCGCGAACATGAAGTCGCTCGTGTGGTACTCGCCGACGTACTTCAAGGACAACGGCTACACCGTGCCCACCACCTGGGCGGACATGATGGCCCTGTCCGCCAAGATGGCGTCCAACATGACCGGTACGGCGAAGCCGTGGTGCGGTGGTATCGGCTCCGGCACCGCGACCGGCTGGCCGGCGACCGACTGGCTCGAGGAAGTCGTGCTCGGGACCTTCGGCGGCCAGGTCTACGACGACTGGATCAGCCACAAGGTCAAGTTCTCCGACCCGCAGATCCAGACCGCCATGAAGACCGTGGCTGACTGGCTGCAGAACCCGGCATGGGTCAACGGCGGCGTCGGCAACGTCCAGACGATCGCGACCACCACGTTCCAGGACGCCGGTCTCCCGATCCTGAAGAACCAGTGCGGGATGCTCCAGCAGGCGTCGTTCTACGAGGCGCAGTGGCCGAAGGGCACCAAGGTCGCCGCGGACGGCGACGTGTTCGCGTTCAAGCTGCCGGCCGTGGACCCGTCCATCACGAACCCGGTCGAGGGCGGCGGCGAGTTCGTCACCGCGTTCGCTGACGACCCGGCCACGCAGGCCGTGCAGAACTACCTGTCGAGCCCGCAGTGGGCGAACAGCCGCATCAAGGTCGCACCGGGCTGGGTCTCGGCGAACGAGAAGGTCGACCAGAGCCTCTACACCGACCCCGTCGACCAGCTCTCGGCGAAGTACCTGGCCGACTCGACCGCCACCTTCCGGTTCGACGCCTCGGACGCCATGCCCGCCGCTGTCGGCGCAGGTGCGGAGTGGACGGCGATGGTGGACTGGTTCGGCAGTGGAAAGTCGATCAAGGATGTCGCTGCGGAGATCGATGCGGCCTGGCCGGCCGGCTGAGGTCACCGGTACGACATGATTGACACCTGAGGTGCTTCGGTCCGCGGGCACGCCCCGCGGACCGAAGCACCTGGGTTTTCTCCACCGGTGCCGTCCAGTACTGAGCGAGACAGACGAAGGGGTCCGTCATGACCGCTGCCTACGTTGCGTTGGCGTCGAGCACTGTTGGGCAAGCCGCGTCCACGCTGTTCGGGGTCGTCGAGGCCGTCGGCGGGTTCCTCGCGATCTTGTTGATCGTCTTCTTCGTCGCCGGAAGGGTGACGGGCCGGCTCCAGAGACCGGTCGCCATCGTGATCTGCCTCGGTCCGGCGCTGTTCCTGGTCACCCTCGGCCTGATCATCCCGGCGATCACGACCATCAACAACAGCCTCAAGAACCAGCAGTTCCTTGGTCAGCTCGACACCAAGTACATCGGGCTAGCGAACTACACGCACGCGTTCACCGATCCCTCCACCCAGCAGACGATCATACGAACCTTGCTGTGGCTGCTGATCGTCCCGACGGTGGCCGTGTTCGTCGGGCTGCTGGTGGCCCTTCTGGTCGACCGGATGAAGTACGCCTCGATCCCCAAGACGATGGTCTTCCTGCCGACGGCGATCTCCTTCGTCGGTGCCGCTGTGATCTGGTCCTACGTCTACAACTACAAGGCGCCGTCCCTGCCGCAGACCGGGCTGTTGAGCGAGATCGTGATGAAGCTGGGATGGAGCAACCCGCCGAACTGGCTGATCACGGTGCCGTTGAACACCTTCCTTGAGATGGTCATCATGATCTGGATCCAGGCCGGCTTCGCCATGGTGGTCCTCGGTGCCGCACTCAAGTCCATCCCGGACGAGATCATCGAGTCCGCGCGCCTGGACGGCGCGTCCGGAGTGAAGCTCTTCCGCACCGTGCAGATCCCGATGATCCGCAACACGCTCGTGGTCGTGATGGTCACCGTGATGATCACCACCCTCAAGGTGTTCGACATCGTGTTCACGATCAACAACGGCAACTTCAACACCGACGTCCTCGCGCGGCAGATGTACGCCGACATGTTCGTGACGAATCAGGTCAGCCGCGGCAGCGCGCTGGCTGTGATCCTCTTCCTTGCCGTCACACCGCTCGTCTACTACAACATTCGCCAGCTGCGCAGGGAGCGGGAGATCCGATGACCACGACCACGACGCCCGCTGCCAAGGCCCAGCAGCCTCTGAGGGGCCAGGCGGCCGTCGCGGCGGTCCGTAAGGCGTTCAGCGGCTCGCTCGCCTCAACCGCAGCGGTGGTGATCGGCCTCATCTGGACGATTCCGACGTTGGGCTTGTTCGTCAACTCGTTCCGGTCCAGGGCGGACTCGGCGACGACGGGTTGGTGGGAGTTCTTCGTCCACCCGAGCTTCAGCCTGTCGGGATACAACGAGGTGCTCACCGGCCAAGGGGGCCTGATCATTCCCCTGGTGAACTCTCTGGCCATCACGATTCCGGCCACGATCATCCCGATCTTCATCGCGTCCATGGCGGGGTACGCGCTGGCCTGGATGCGGTTCAAGGGCAGCGACGCGATTTTCTTCGGCATCTTCGCCCTCCAGGTCGTGCCGTTGCAGATGGCACTCGTGCCGCTGCAGCAGTACTACGTGCACGGGCTGCAGATCGCCGGGATCACCATCCTCCCCTCACCGGGGATCAATGGCACCATCGCCCAGATCTGGCTGACGCACACGATGTTCTCGATGCCGCTGGCGATCTTCCTGATCCACAACTTCATCGCCCAGCTGCCGTCGTCGATCATGGAGGCGGCCCGGGTGGACGGTGCTTCGCACCTGCGGATCTTCCGGTCGATCGTGCTGCCACTGTCGATGCCCGCGATCGCCTCGTTCGGGATCTTCCAGTTCCTCTGGGTGTGGAACGACCTGCTGGTCGCCAAGACCTTCGGTGGGACCAGTCCCGACATGCAGCCCGTCACAGCACGGATGCAGAGCCTCGTCGGCAGCTATGGGGCGCATCTGGACCTGCTGGCGCCTGCCGGCTTCCTCACGATCATCATCCCGCTGATCGTGTTCCTGAGCCTGCAGCGGTACTTCGTCCGTGGCCTGCTCGCCGGGAGCGTCAAGGGCTGACCTGCCGGGTCCAGGCGCGGCGCGGCACTGCGAACCTGAACGATCCGCGAGATCACGAGCATGATTCGGGAGCCCGCACCGAGTCGGGGACACCGAAGACCGCGCGGAAGTACAGCGAGGCGGTGTCGAGCAGCAGCAGCTTGTCGCCAGGCACCGTCACGCGAAGCGTCCGCTAGACCGGGGTGACGTCGCGGACCGACGACGGATCGGGTGCGTGACCGAGCGCCTGCACCGCGGCGTCCATGTTGGTCGCCAGGCGAAATGCGCCGACGACGAGGCCCGTGAACCCGGCAAGACACATCAGCGCCCCGAGAATGAGCGCCGCCTCAGCGAGAGCGCCATCCTGAAGAATCGGGAAGCGAGCGGAGCGCAACCCGCCGAGGTACACCATCAGACCCGCCTGGTACGCGACGTAGCCGACGCCGAGCAGGACCAGGCCGGAGGCGACGAGCGGCGCTGACCGTGCGAACGGGCGGGCCGGTGTCCCAGTTTCCATCTACGTACGCACGTCCCTCAGCCGGAATGGCGACTGCTGCGGCACATCGATTCACCGGGTGCCGAGCATCGTGGATCAGCGCTGATCACGCTAGCGGGTCCGGGATCAAGGGGACGCGGTTTCCGGAATCAACGGCATCGATTCGCTGACGCACGCATCCCGAGTCATCAGGGCGACGTGCGAGAACGGCCACCCAGCGCGCGACCGAGAGCGTGCGCGACGAAGAACCCTCCACCGCTGCACAGCAGCACTGCACCACCGGCACCGACCGCCGGGCCTGATGTGCAGTAGCTGGCGGCCGCTGACACGGAGTCGAAGCACTCGCCGGTCTGGAACCCGAAGACCACCAGCGGGACGACGACCATGACGGCCGCCGCTGCGATCAGCCACAACCCGCGAGCTCCCGGCGTCGCTCCGTTCGACATGGCGCAACGCTACGTGTCACAACCCGATCTGCGGCCGACTCTCGACAACCTCGAGCCAGGACGAGCCTGCATCGCGGCGCCGGAGTGGAACTAGCGAACCCACGGGTCGACCAGGGGCGCCTGCAATGTCGGGTTGCCCAGGTGGGTCGCTCCCCTCAGATCGACTTGGCACGGCACCGAAGCCTCCTGAGTTGCTCGGAGGCTCCTGACCTTGGAAACGAGGATGGGAGTCACGCCACGAGAGGTGTCATGGCCCTCCACGTGGCGTCTCCGGCGTTGGCGTGCGGTGGTCGTCCGGTCGCTCAGCCCACGCCCTCGGCGGCGAGCGCGTCGGTGAGCAGCCCGACCAGGGCTTCGAGCTGCACGTCCGTAGACGATGAGACGTCCTCCTCCGCCGCCCCGTCCAGCGCCCGGGCGGCCAGTCCTGCCTTGCTGTCGATCAGCTCGGCAATCTTGGAGTCGATGGTCTGCGCGGCGATGATCCGCCATGCGGTGACGGGCTCGGCCTGGCCGATCCGGTGGATCCGGTCGATGGCCTGGGTCTGCTCGGCGTCGGTCCAGGACAGCTCGGCCAGCACCAGGTTGGAGGCGACCTGGAGGTTGAGCCCCACGCCGGCGGCCAGCAGGGAGCACACCACGATCGCCACGTCAGGGTCGTTCACGAACGCGGCGATGTTCTTCTCACGCACCTTGGGCGTCTGGTCGCCACGGATCGAGGCGTAACGGATGCCACGGTCGGCGAAGGTCCGCTCGGCCTGATCCATCACGTCGACGTGCTTGGCGAAGAACACCACCTTGCCGACGTTGCGGGCGAGCTGCGCGGCGTAGTCGGCGGCCAGCCCGGCCTTGGCCTGGCCGATCCGGCGGACCATCGTGAACACGTTCTCGCCACCGGTCTGCGAGCTAGAGTCCTTGAGCTCCCCTGCCGCCACCCGGCGCGCGAGCTCGTGGTCGATCCCCTCCACGACAGCGCCGCCCCTGCGCACCTCCAGGGCGGACCGGTAGCGCCCGACCAGCCGGCGGGCCAGCGCGGCCTCGGCGGCGCGGATCGAGCGGCCGACCGCACCGTCGAGCTCGACCGGCAGGTCCGCCACCCGGCGGGCGGGGAGGTCGGCGACCACGTCGACCTTGCGGCGGCGCACGATGCCCATGCCGATCACGCTGGTCCGCGCGGCGGCGTAGAAGCCCAGGTCGACCGGGGTGAGCCCGGTCTCCTCGAGGGCAGCCATCAGCGCGCCGAGCGGCTTCGTGTCGTCGATCCAGCCGAGGAGCTGCCAGATCGCGCGGAAGTCCTCGATGTCGTTGATCAGCGGAGTGCCGGTGAGCGCCATCAGCAGCGGGCGGGCGGTGCGGGCGCGGATCTGCTCCGAGAGCGCGAGCACGTGCTGAGAGCGCTGGGAGCCCTTGTTCTTGATGAAGTGCGCCTCGTCGACGACCATGCCGCGGAAGCCGAAGTCGCCGAGCCAGCCGACGTGCCGGTCCAGGAGCTCGTAGTTGACGATCACGATGTCCGCGAACCCGTCGACCCGGTCGCCGTCGCCATGGACAACCGTGGCCCGACGCTGCGGCGTCCACAGGCCGACCTCGTGCGCCCAGTTCGTCTTCACCACGTTGGGCACCACGACCAGCAGCGGGTAGGCGTCGGCCACCTGGGCGGCGAGCAGCGCCTGGGCGGTCTTGCCGAGCCCGGGCTCATCGGCGAGCAGGAACGTGCGATGGCCGCGGGCCGCGGCCGCGACGACCCGGGCCTGGTGCGGCATCAGCTCCCGGCCGTGGAGAGCGGTAACCGAGCCGGCCTCGGGCAGCGGCATGCAGGCGGGTGCGCCGGTGGCGGCGTACTCGAAGGACCGGAAGAGCGGTTCGAGCAGCTCCCAACCGGCGAGTCGGCGGGCTCGCGTCGCGATCCGCTCGGCCGCCGCCTCGAAGTCGGGGGCGAGGAACGGGTTCGCCAGCTGGCGCGAGATCACCGAGCGGGGCACCACCTGATTCTCGGCGCCGGGCACCGGCGCGGCCGGCGCGGCGGGCGCGGGCTCCTCGGGCGGCTCCAGCCCGCCGGCGCGCATCACGGTCGCCATGAAGGCGCGCGCCGCGTCGGAGACCCGGGCATCCTCGGCGAGCAGCTCGAGCAGCGAGGTGTCCCGGGCAGCGGTCCTGGCCAGCAGCGTCGCCACCCCGTCGAGCCGCTTGAGCTCCTTGGCGCGCCCAGCCTCGGTCCGGCCGCCGTCGGCCATCACCCGGGCCCGCTCCTCTCGCACGAGCAGCGCCACCACCTGGAACTTCGTGCGCACCACCGGGCGCGTCGGCGGTCGCTGCACTGCGCGGTCGACCTCGCTGGCGACCTCGGCGAGCACCGGGATGATCCCCTCCTCGTCGCGACGCGGGGCACGACGGCGCTGGGCGCCGGAATCCGTGCGCGCGCGACCGGACCGGCGTTGGCCTGGTCGTGCCACATCTCCTCCTTCGCAACATCCGCACCGCGACTACGGCGCAGCGCGCCGAGCCACGGCCGCCCGGGACCGGTCGGGCGCCGGGTCACCGCGCAGCGCCGTCGCCTGCGCCGCCCGCAGGCCCGTGCTCACGCCGATGGTGACAGACGTCATTCATCCGGCGATGCCCGTGGGCGTCGGCTGTAGTCCGCTCACATGTCGCGACGGACCGTCCATGACGTGAGACGACCTGCTGACCACCTGCTGACCACGAGCCCCAAATCGGCCCCCACAGCCCTTGCATCCGACTCGCAGAAATCCCCTCTGACCTGCACAAACACCCTGTGCGCCTGGCCGGATTCGAACCGGCGACACCCGCTTTAGGAGAGCGGTGCTCTATCCCCTGAGCTACAGGCGCTCGGCCCCACACCCCCGGCCACGGACCGCCGTCGGCGCCCGGGAGAAGCAGCCGCGCTGAGTCTAGCCGGGGTCCGTGCGACGATTTGTGCATGAGCATCCCAACACTGCCCGCCCCGAGCGACCCGGCTGTCGTCTGGATCGAGCGCACCGGCGCCAGCACCTTCCGTGGCCGGAACTCCCGCGGCGCCACCGTCGAGATCGCTCCGATCACCCACGACGGCGCGTTCACGGCCGGCGAGCTTCTCAAGGTCGCCCTCGCAGGCTGCTCCGGTCTGACCACGGACTCCCCCCTGGCCCGCCGCCTCGGCGACGAGTTCCCGCTGACGATCACCGTCGCCGGCATCAAGGACAAAGAGGCCGACCGCTACCCGGCGCTGACCGAGGAGCTGATCGTCGACCTGTCCGGCCTCGACCCCGAGGAACGCGAGCGCCTCGTCACGGTGGTGAACCGGGCCATCGACGCGCACTGCACGGTCGGTCGCACCCTGGCGGCCGGTGTGAGCGTCGAGCGGCGCATCGTGGAACCGACATGACGCCGCACCCTCGCAGCGAGCACGACGACCTCGGCGGCCTCGAGTCCCGCAGCGCGCGGGCGCTGAGCACCGCCCTCGACCGCGCGGTCAGCATCCCGTCGACCACCGTGCACGCCTACGTGCAACGGATCCGTCGACGCCACCCGCGCGCAACCCCACAACAGCTCGTCAGCCACCTCGAGCGGCAGTACCTGCGCGCCGTGACCGGCTCGGGCGGCGCCGTCGGCGTGGCCGCTGCGGTACCAGGGCTCGGCACCGGGGCCGGGATCGCGATCAGCGCGGGCGAGGTCACCGCATTCTTCGGCGCCTCCGCCCTGTTCTCGCTCGCCGTGGCGAGCGTGCACGGCATCGAGGTCGACGACGTCGCGCGGCGACGCACGCTGCTCCTCGCCTCG
The DNA here is from genome assembly GCA_017882855.1 of Cellulomonas sp. Taxonomy (GTDB): domain Bacteria; phylum Actinomycetota; class Actinomycetes; order Actinomycetales; family Cellulomonadaceae; genus JADGOR01. The sequence goes on from JADGOR010000047.1 coordinate 11,331, forward strand.
GTCCTCGGCGTAGCAGGCGCCGAGCTGGTCCAGGTCGAAGCCGGCATCCCGACGAGCGCGTGGGCGCGGGCGCTGTTGACGAGCGCACCGTCCGGCACCATCAAGCGGGTCAACGGCGTCCTGGCGCGACGCTTCGTCAAGCGGCAGGCCACCAAGGAAGGCGCCCTCGCGGTCAGCCGGCTCGCGCCGTTCGGCATCGGCGCCCTGATCGGCGCGGTCGGTGGGCGGGCGATGGGCAAGACGGTGGTCGCCGGCGCGGCCCGCGCGTTCGGCCTGGCGCCACTCGCGTTCCCGGCCGCCGGCCCCGCGATCGAGTCGATCTCGCACCGGGTGATCGAGGGCTGAGGTCCGGCTCTCTGCCGAGCGTTCGCCGAGACCAGCCGTCGCACCGGCCGGCGAGTCCCCTACCAGCGGCCGTGCACGTGCCCGCGGACCGACCCGTCGTACAACGCGCGCAGCGCGTCGAGCGTCCCGGGGTTGAGTGGTGCCAGCCCGGCCGCAGCGGCATTCGCCCGCGCCTGGTCCGGCGTCCGCGCCCCTGGGATGACCGTGGTCACCCCAGGCTGGTCCACGATCCAGCGCAAGGCCAGCTGCGCCGTCGTCGATCCCGGCCGGGTGAGCGCGGCCACCTCCTGTGCGGCGCGCACCCCGACCTCGAACGGCACCCCAGAGAACGTCTCGCCGACGTCGAACGCCTCGCCGAGGCGGTTGTAGGTGCGGTGGTCGTTCGCGGCGAACGTCGTGCGCGCGTCGTACTTGCCCGAGAGCATCCCGCTCGCAAGCGGCACCCGCGCGATGATCCCGACGCCGGCCGCGGCCGCAGTCGGCAGGACCTCCTCGAGCGGCTTGCGCCGGAACACGTTGAGGATGATCTGGATGCTCGCCACCCCCGGCCGCGCGATCGCCGCGAGCGCCTCGGCGCACGTCTCGACCGAGATGCCGTACGCGGCGATCCGGCCCTCTGAGACGAGCGTGTCGAGCGCGTCGTAGGTCGCGTCCGCGGTGATCACCTCGGACGGCGGGCAGTGCAGCTGGACCAGGTCGAGCCGGTCGACGCCGAGGTTCTCCCGCGAGCGGTCGGTCCAGCCGCGGAAGGCATCGAGGGTGTACGCCGCGGCAGTGTGCGGCTGAGCGCGTCGGCCCATCTTGGTCGCGACGGTGAGGCCGGCGTCGGGCCCGCGCTGGGCCAGGAACCGGCCGATCAAGCCCTCGCTGCGCCCGTCGCCGTAGACGTCCGCGGTGTCCAGGAACGTCACCCCCGAGTCAACGGCGGCCGCCAGGATCGCCAGCGCCTGGTCCTCGCCGACGTCCCCCCAGTCCGAACCCAGCTGCCAGCAGCCCAACCCGATCACGCTCACCGGTCGGCCGGTACGTCCGAGCACTCGTGTCTCCATGGCGCCGACGTTACCGTGCGCCGCGCCGCGCCGACACATGGCAGGAACACCCGGCGGCCGCGTCTAACCTTGACCCCAGCCGCCCTGAACCGGGGCAGGACCAGAACCCCCCACCAGGAGGTCCGATGACGAACGAGCGCCCGGCGCTGACCGCGCCCGGAAGCCGCCCCCGCCGCTACCTGATGTGCGAGCCGAGCGCGTACACCGTGGCCTACGAGATCAACCCGTGGATGGACGCCTCCCGCGCCACCGACACCGCACGCGCGGTCGCCCAGTGGCGGGTGCTCCGCGACACCTATCTGACCCTCGGGCACACGGTCGAGCTGATCGAGCCCATCAAGGGCCTCCCGGACATGGTCTACGCGGCAAACGGCGCGCTCGTCGTCGACGGCCTGGTGTACTCCGCGAAGTTCCGGTACCCGGAGCGCCAGCCGGAGGGACCGGCGTACCAGAAGTGGTTCGCGGACCACGGCTTCGTCACCCACACCGCGGCCGAGATCAACGAGGGCGAGGGTGACATCCTCGTCGTCGGCGACGTCATCCTGGGCGGCACCGGGTTCCGCACCGAGCGGTCCGCGCACGCCGAGCTCGCGCGGCTGACCGGTCGTGAGGTCGTCAGCCTCGAGCTCGTCGACCCGCACTTCTACCATCTCGACACCGCGCTGTCCGTGCTCTCCGACGACGCCGCCGAGCCCCAGATCGCGTACTACCCGCCGGCTTTCGCCGCGGACTCGCGGGCCGAGCTCGAGCGGCGCTACCCGGACGCCCTCATCGCCACCGCGCGGGACGCCGAGGTGCTGGGCCTGAACGTGGTGAGCGACGGGTACAACATCATCGTCGCGCCGGACGCCGTCGACCTCGCGGACGCGGTGCGGGCCCGCGGCTTCCACCCGATCCCGGTGGACACCTCGGAGCTGCTCAAGGGCGGCGGCGGCGCCAAGTGCTGCACCCTGGAGATCCGGGGCGCGGCGGTGCGCTCGTAGCGGGACGGTGGCCTGACGTGGGATCTAGCCGGACGTTGGCCTGACGCTGGACGTCAGGCGTGCGCCTCTCCGCCGACGGTGACCGGCGGAACGCCCTCGTCGCGGACCCGTTTGGTGACGATCATGACCGGGCACACCGCGTGGTGCAGCACGGCCTGACTGGTCGACCCGAGCAGCAGACCCGCGAAGCCGCCGCGCCCACGCGAACCGACGACGACGAGGTCTACCGCCGAGGAGAACTCGGTGAGCAGCTCCGCCCCGGTCCCGTCCAGCACGACCTTCGAGACCGCGAGGTCCGGGTGGTCCGCGACCGCCTGGTCCACGACGACGTCGAGGCCGGCCGAGACGTCGGCCATGATCGACTCGTGGTCGGCGTCGGCCGGCAGCCACGCGAGGATGCCCGCGCCCGCAGCCACCGGAACTCCCGTCACGACGGTCAGCTGGGCCTTCCAGGCGACCGCCTCGGAGACCGCCCGCGCGAGCGCGACCTCGGATGCCGGCGAACCGTCCACCCCGACTACGATGCGGCACACCTCCTTCACCGCGACGAGATCAGCGGAGGCGTTCTTGGACTCGCCCCCGTGGACCGCGGTCCGGAGCGGGACGACCACCGTGGGGCAGTGCGAGTGTGCTGGGAGCGTCGCCGACACGGAGCCCAGCAGCCGGTCCGCGAATCCCCCGCTGCCGCGAGTGCCGACGACCATCAGGCCCGCCGTCTTCGAGCGCTCCACCAGTGCGGCTGCCGCGTCCCCGCTGACGAGCTGCGACTTCACCGGGACGCCGACCTTGGCGATCCGCGCGAGCGCCTCGTCGACGACCGCCTGGGCACCGTCGTGGATGGCATCCTCGTCCACGGCCGCATAGCCGCCGTCGAGGGTCGCGGCCGCGAAGGAAGGCAGGCTGTAGCAGCACTGCAGCTCGAGGCTCCAGCCGAGCGCTCGCGCTTCCAGCGCCGCCCAGTCGAGCGCGTGATGCGAGGGGGCAGAACCATCAACACCGACGACGACAACCCGATCGTGGTTCACCGCTCGTCCTCCGTTCGCGCGCCCGCCTGTGCAGACCCAGTGTGCCCCTGATCACCTCTGGCGGCAGTTCGTTCGCGCCGCCGGCTCGGCGGCACCCGCCGCTAAGCCTCGATCGACCGATGAAGTCGGCGTGGGAGGCTTGGGTGGGTCCGTACGATCATTGTTCGATGGAGACGTGACGCGCGGATCCGTAGGTTGAAGGG
>JADGOR010000015.1 GCA_017882855.1 Cellulomonas sp.
CGCGACGATCCAGGAGATCGTCCAGGAGGCGCGGGCGGCTACGGACGGGGCTGCTCACGCCGAGTCGAACGACACGGCCGCCGATGCCGCGGAAGCCACCGAGAAGGCCGCCGGCACCGAGAAGACCGCCGAGACCGACGTGGTCGAGAAGGCCGCCCCGGAGGTGCCTGACCACTCGACGTCGCAGCCGCGATGACCGAGCCCGGTCCGTCGTCGGAACACGCGGACTGGCAGGCGCGGCGACGCGATGGCGCGGACCGCAAGGCCGAGGCGCTCGAGAAGCACCGCGCCGCGGAGTCGCAACGGGCCCGCGTGATGATCCGCGAGTTCGTTGAGGCTGCGCGCGCCGCGAACCTGCCGACCGAGCACCTGATGGCCCGCGGCTACGACGGGAACGGCCGATACCGCACCGACGTCGTCGGCTGGTACCTGCGCCGAGACCACAGCATAGGTATCGGCGCGAATGGCGAGTTCTACGTGATGACGGTCCAGCCGAGCTGGTGGGGCCGGATCGTCGGCGCCGAGGTCCCGCCCCGGGACCCGCCGCTGATCCTGGGCGCGGGCGGCCGCGACGGCGAGTCGATGCCGATGCAGGAGATCCTGCGCAAGCGCCTCGAGGAGGGTGTCCACTGGTCGTAGCCGACCTCGTCGGCAAGGCCGAGCGTCCGCGTCGGTGCAGCTAACGGACGAGCGCCGCGCACCGGGCCATCAGCCGGTTGAGGCCGGCCGCGACGGACGCCGGGTTCTCGATCGCGGTCAGGTGCCCCGCCTGCGGGACCACGACCAGCTCGACATCGCGCAACGCCTCGGCCATCTGCCGGGCCGCCGGGAACGGCGCCGCAGTGTCCTCCTCGCCCACCATGACGAGCGCCGGGCCGGTGAATGCGCGCAGCATCTCGGTCCGGTCCGGGCGGGTGGCCATCGCGAGCTCGGACCAGGCCACGCCAGTCGGCACCTGGTCGGCGATCCACTCGCCCAGGCGACCGGCCAGCTCGGGCCGGGTGACCTGGCTGGTCGCTCCTAGCAGGGTGGTTCGCATCCCGGCCACGGCATCCAGGCTGTGCTCGAGCATCACGGTCGAGACGATCTGGAGCCGGTGACTCACGACGCTCTCGTCGTCGGCCTCGGACCGGGTGTCGAGCAACCCGACGCCCGCGACCAGACCTTGATGGCGCTCCAGCATTGCGAGGGCGACGTAGCCGCCCATCGAGAGGCCGACAACGATCGCGCGATCGATGCCGCGTGCGTGCAGCGTGGCTGCCACCGCATCGGCGGAGGTCTCGAGCGACGGCTCGTCATCGCGGCCGAGCGCAGCTCCGCACGCCTCGGCCGACGGCGACGCCCCGAGTCCCGGCAGATCCGGCGCCAGCACGGCGCCCGGGCCGGCGAGCATCGGCGCGACGTCATCCCACATCCGGTGGTCGAGCGGGAATCCGTGCAGCAGGACGATGGGAAGCGAGGCGGGTGCACCGTCTCGATACACGTGAAGCGCGAGCACCGCGGTGTCGGTCATGAGACGTCCTCCAGGGTGGGGTCCGTACCCAGCATGCCATCCCACACGGTCGGAAGCGGAGCGGAGAGTGGCGCAACCGTCTCTACTATCTCGTTGAGCACCCGCTGGACCGCGGCCTCTCCCACCCACAGGTGCTTCGCGCCGTCGACGCCGATGACCTGGGCCTGGCGGACAGCGGCGAACCGCTCGCGCGCCTCAGCGGGGCGAAGGTAGTCGTCCAGCTCGGGCACCAGGACCTTGAGCGGTTTGCCGAACGCATCCCAGCGGGCAAGGTCGGCGGCGGTCGCGTGTTGCAGCGGCGGAGACAGCAGGATCGCGCCCTCGATCGACGGGTCGGCGCCATGCACCAGCGCGAGCTCGGTCCCGAACGACCAGCCGACCAGCCAGCGCCGGGGCAGGTCGTGGAACTCGGCGTACTCGATCGCGGCCGCGACGTCGTACTGCTCGCCGACACCGCCCTCGAACACCCCGCCACTGGTGCCGCGGGGCGAAGCGGTGCCGCGAGTGTTGAACCGGAGCACGGCGACGTCGGCCAGTGCGGGCAGCCGCCAGGCGGCCTTGCGCAGGACATGCGAGTCCATGTACCCGCCGTGCGTCGGCAGCGGGTGCAGGGTGATCAGGGTGGCCACCGGGGGGTGCACGAGCGGACGGGCGAGCTCGCCGACGAGCGTCAGTCCGTCCGCGGTGTGCAGCTCGATCTTCTCGCGCCGCGCCGGCAGGACGGTCAGCGCCGTGATCGGAGTGCTCATCGCGAGGGGCATGGTCGGCCAGGTCAGCGGCGTCGGCCGCGGGCCTGCCAGCAGCCGGTGTGCCAGTGCCGCCGCTCCGAGAGTGCGGCCTCCGGACCGAACAGGCCGTCCTCCGCCCACGCGACGACGTGCGGTACCGCCGGCGGGACCTCCTGCAGGCACCCAGGGCATCGGTACGCCTTCTCAGAGCCCGACACGGTCCGTACCCGCCAGCTCCCGTCAGCGGCCGTCTCGATGTGCTCCAGCCCCGCTCGGGCGCGTTCCAGGTCGAGCGGCGGGTGCTCGTCGCCCCAGGGACGACGTCGGGAGCGGCGGGCGCTGGGCATGGGTCAAGTCTGCGCTACGAGAGGGTCGGAGCGATCTCGACCGGCGGGATCGTCCGGGTGCGGATGAGCTCCCGGTACCAGAACGCCGAGTCCTTCCAGTGCCGCTCGAGGGTGTCGTAGTCGATCCGGATCACGCCGAACCGGCGGTCGAACCCGTAGCCCCACTCGAAGTTGTCCATCAGCGACCACACGAAGTAGCCGCGCACATCGACGCCGGCCTTGATCGCGTCGTGCACGGCGCTGATGTGGCTGTGCAGGTAGTCGACCCGCCCCGCGTCGTGCACTCGACCGTCCTCGGAGACGTCGTCATGGAAGGCGGCGCCGTTCTCGGTGATGATCAGCGGCAGGTCCGGGTAGGCGTCACCCAGGCCGACCAGCAGCTTGGTGAGAGCCTCAGGTGCGATGTTCCAGCCCATCGCGGTGTACGGGCCCTCCTGCTGGATGAACTCGACGTCGTCGGCGCCGATCCATGCACTCCACGCCGAGGCGCCGTGCCCGTCGGCCCGGACGACCGGACCCCGACCGACATGCCTGCGCACGGTCCCGGTGGAGTAGTAGTTGACTCCCAGAACGTCGATCGGCACCTTGATCGTCTCGAGGTCACCGTCGCGCACGAAGGACCAGTCGGTCACCTTGGCGGTGTCCTCGAGCAGGTCCTGCGGGTAGAAGCCGTCCAGCATCGGGTTGAGGAAGGCACGGTTGGAGAGCGCCTCGATCTGGCGGACCGCATCGAGGTCGTCCGCCGACGACGGGTCGGCCGGCCGGATCGCGTGCAGGTTCAAGGTCACCGAGAGCTGCGAGCGATCGCCTACGATGTCGCGCACCGCGCGGCCGCCGAGGCCGTGGGCGAGGTTCAAGTGGTGCACCGCGGTCATCGCAGCTGCCGGATCGGTGCGCCCGGGGGCGTGCACGCCTGATCCGTACCCGAGGTAGGCGGAGCACCAAGGCTCGTTCAGGGTCGTCCAGACCTTGACCCGGTCACCGAGCCGGCCCGCGACGTGCGCGGCGTACTCCTCGAAGCGGTAGGCCGTGTCGCGGTTAGGCCAGCCACCGGCGTCTTCGAGCGGCTGCGGCAGGTCCCAGTGGTAGAGCGTCGCGACCGGGTCGATCCCCACCTCGAGCAGTCCGTCGACCAGCCGCGAGTAGAAGTCGATCCCGGCGGGGTTGAACGGTCCGGAGCCCAGTGGCTGGATCCGCGGCCACGCGAACGAGAACCGGTACGCGGTCAGGCCGAGCTTGGACATCAGCGCGATGTCCTCCTGCCAGCGGTGGTAGTGGTCAGCCGCGATGTCGCCGTTCTCACCGTTGAGCACCCGCCCGGGAGTGTGGCTGTAGGTGTCCCAGATGGATGGACCGCGGCCGTCCTCGGTGACCGCGCCCTCGATCTGGTACGACGCGGTGGCCGCGCCCCACTCGAAGTCCGGCGGGAACTCGCGCGTCTGGTCCTGGCCTGGGTTCGTCATCGTCATCCTCGAGCTCGGTCGAAACGGTCGCGGTCCGGCATGATGCCGATCGAGGCCGATGGGTGGGGCCGGACGCCCGCGGCGCGCCGTATTCTGGTGTCACGCGTGGACCGAAGGATCGAATCGATACGATACCGCACCCCGGCGGCATCGTCACGGCGGGTCCGCGGGTTCAGAAGAGCCTCGATCCGGAGTTGTCGACGCCGCGCATCGCTTCGTAGTCGAGGAGCACGCACCGGATCCCGCGGTCCTCGGCGAGCACTCTCGCTTGCGGCTTGATCTCCTGCGCGGCGAACACGCCACGCACGGGTGCGAGCAACGGGTCGCGGTTGAGCAGGTCCAGGTACCGGGTCAGCTGTTCGACGCCGTCGATGTCGCCGCGACGTTTGATCTCGACCGCAACGCTGCACCCCGCGGCGTCCCGGGCCAGGAGGTCGACCGGCCCGATCGCAGTCGGGAACTCACGGCGGACGAGGCTGTGCCCCGCTCCCAGCAACGTGATCTGCTCAGCCAGCAGGGCCTGCAGGTGCGCCTCGACGCCGTCCTTGACGAGGCCCGGATCGACGCCGAGCTCATGGGCCGAGTCGTGCAGCACCTCGTGGATCTCGACGACGAGCCGGTCGTCGCTCTTCGCGTGCTGCACCACCCAGCGCTCACTCACCCCACGGGCCACGTCGTCGTCGTCGGGCGCGACCACCGAGAGCGTGCACGGCGGACTCATCCAGTTCAAGGGCTTGTACGAACCCCCGTCGGCGTGGACGAGCACGCTCCCGTCCGACTTGATCAGGAGGAGGCGCGTCGCGAGCGGCAGGTGCGCCGTCAGTCGACCGGTGTAGTCGGCGGAACAGGTCGCGATGACGAGGCGCACGAGTGGTGAGCCTACGTGCTCACGGCCGGGACGGGCGACCTCGGCCCGCGCACCGGGCGCACGTCTCTCGCGGCGCGGCGGTAGGTGGCGGCGGGGACTCGCCGTGCGCGCGGGCGGGCTCGCTCCCGTGGGGCTAGACCGGATAGCGGGGTCGGCGGGAGGGACCGGCCTCGGTCCAGGAGGTGAGTCCCGCGGCTGCCGCTCGCGAGACCGTGAGGTCGAACTCGTGCCCTCGGTAGCGGCACCGCAACCGCACCAGGGGAACGACGGTGCCCGGAATCGGCCCGAGCTTCTTGCGTCGCAGGATCTCGAGCTCCGACCTGTTCCAGGTGTGCACCGGCCGCGGCGAGAGCGAGAAGCCGCGGTACCAGGTAAGCCGCCCGACGCCATAATGTGCCACTCCCATGGTGCGGGCGGTACGCGCCTCGCCGCCGCGCTGCACGCGACACGCGAACGAGCCCACCCGGTGCCCGAGCCCACGCCGCCGACTGGCATACACGACAAGCAGCGACACACCGGCGAGCAGCAGAAACCCACAGACGACGAGGATCTCGTGGCGCACTCGCCCGCCCCGCTACTGGCTGCCGGAACGAGGCGAACCAGCGCCTCGCGCATTGGCGATGGGTGACTCGTCGGCCACGATCGTGACCCGGTCGGAATCCACCGAGATGAACCCTCCGAGCACGTCGAATCGCACGGCGCGTCCTCCGACCGGCACGATGGTGACCCTGCCTTCCCGCAGGATAGCCATCAGCGGCGAGTGCCCGGGCAGGATTCCGATGCCGCCGTCCGCGGCCGGCGCGGACACGGACACGGCGGAGCCGGTCCAGATCGTCCGATCCGCACCCACCAGGTCAACCACGAGCTCTGCCACGGGTCAGCCGATCTCCTTCTGGATCCGAGCCCAGTTGCGCTCGAGGTCCTCGAGACCACCGATGTTGAAGAAGGCCTGCTCGGCGATCTGGTCGAACTCGCCGTCGCAGATCTTCGAGAACGCCTCGACCGTCTCGCTGAGTGGCACGGTTGAGCCCGGGACACCGGTGTACTGCGTCGCCATGTAGGTGTTCTGGGAGAGGAACTGCTGGATCCGCCGGGCCCGCGAGACGACCGTCTTGTCCTCTTCCGAGAGCTCGTCGACGCCGAGGATCGCGATGATGTCCTGGAGCTCCTTGTTGCGCTGCAGGATCTGCTTGACCCGAGCCGAGGTCTGGTAGTGCGCCTCGCCGACATAACGCGGGTCGAGGATGCGGGACGTCGAGTTCAGCGGGTCCACAGCCGGGTACAGACCGCGCGAGGCGATGTCCCGGGACAGCTCGGTGGTCGCATCGAGGTGAGCGAAGGTCGTCGCCGGAGCCGGGTCCGTGTAGTCGTCCGCGGGCACGTAGATCGCCTGCAACGAGGTGATCGAGTGACCTCGCGTAGAGGTGATCCGCTCCTGTAGCGCGCCCATCTCGTCAGCGAGGTTCGGCTGGTAGCCCACCGCCGACGGCATCCGGCCGAGCAGCGTCGAGACCTCCGAGCCGGCCTGGGTGAACCGGAAGATGTTGTCGATGAAGAGCAGCACATCCTGCTTCTGCACGTCGCGGAAGTACTCCGCCATCGTCAGGGCCGAGAGGGCGACGCGGAGCCGGGTGCCCGGCGGCTCGTCCATCTGGCCGAACACGAGCGCGGTCTGCTTGATGACTCCGGACTCGGTCATCTCCTGGATGAGGTCGTTGCCCTCGCGGGTGCGCTCCCCCACGCCCGCGAAGACCGACACGCCATTGTGATTGGTCGCGACCCGGTAGATCATCTCCTGGATCAGCACGGTCTTGCCGACGCCGGCTCCACCGAACAGGCCGATCTTGCCGCCCTCGACGTACGGGGTGAGCAGGTCGATGACCTTGATGCCGGTCTCGAACATCTTGGTCTTCGACTCGAGCTGATCGAACGCCGGCGGCTTGCGGTGGATCGGCCACCGCTCCGTGATCTCGAGCTTCTCCCCCTCGGTCAGGTTGAGGACGTTGCCGGTCACGTCGAAGACGTGGCCCTTCGTCACGTCGCCCACCGGCACGCTGATCGGTCCGCCGGTATCGGTCACGACTGCGCCCCGGACGAGCCCGTCGGTCGGCTTGAGAGCGATCGCGCGCACCATGTTGTCGCCCAGGTGCTGCTCGACCTCGAGTGTCATGGTGAACGACTTCTCGTCCTCACCCTGCGCGCTCAGATCGATGTCGACGGTCAGGGCGCTGTAGATCTCGGGCATGGCATCCGGCGGGAACTCGATGTCCACGACCGGGCCGATCACCCGCGCGACGCGGCCCACGGCGACTTCGATGGCACTGGCTTTCATGTCTCTCTCACTTCGATCGGCCGGAGGGGGCTCCGGCTGGGGCGGTACGGGGGTGTTCGGGGTGCGCTCACGTCTTCGCGGCGAGCGCGTCGGAACCGGACACGATCTCGCTGATCTCCTGGGTGATCTCGGCCTGGCGGGCCGCGTTCGCGCGGCGGGTGAAGCTCCGGACGAGATCCTCCGCATTCTTGGTGGCGGTGTGCATCGCCGACTGGCGGGCGGCCAGCTCCGATGCGGCAGCCTGCAGCAGGCACGCGAAGATGCGGTTCCGGACGTATCTCGGCAAGAGCGCGTCCAGCACCGCTTCCGGGCTGGGCTCGAAGTCGTACAGCGGCATGGCCTCGTCGCCGCGCGGCTCCTCGACGCCCTCGACCACCTCGAGCGGAAGCATCCGGATGACCCGCGGCGTCTGCGTCACCATCGTCTCGAACTGGGTGAAGACGATGTGCAGCTCACCCACCCCGCCGTCCTCCGGCTTGGCCAGGAAGGCCCGCAAGAGCGTGTCCGCGATCTCATGGGCGAGCTCGACGGACGGTCGGTCCGAGTCGCCGGACCAGTGCCCGTCGAGTATCCGGTCCCGGAACGAGTAGTACGAGATGGCGCGGCGCCCCACGGCGTAGAGCCGGACTTCCTTGCCCGCCTCCATGCAGTTGGCCACCAGGTGCTCTGCCTCGCGGATCGCATTCGCGGAGTACGCACCCGCCATCCCACGATCAGAGGTCACGACGACGACCGCGACCCGGTTCGTGTCGGTCCGCTCGCTCGTCAGCGGGTGGTCGATATCCGCGTGCGTCGCGACCGCCGAGACCGCGCGCGTCAGCGCCTGGGCGGACGGCACGGAGGCGCGCACATGGTCCCGCGCCTTGCCGATGCGCGAGGCGGCGATGAGCTCCATCGCGCGGAAGATCTTCTTCAGCGACTCGGTCGCCCGGATCCGCTCCCGGAAGACGCGCTGCTGACCTGCCACGCCTATCCCCGCTTCTTCTTCTTCTTGACGATCCGCTCCTGTTCGACCTCGACCGGAGCGGCGGCCTCCTTCTCATCGTGCGTGCTCGACTGTGCTGCGGCGCCGAGGAACGTCTTCCGGAAGGCGTCGATACCTTCCTCGAGCTCCCGCTCCGTCTCGTCCGTGAGGAGCCCGGTGCTCGCCATCACGCTCAGCACCTTGGTGTGACGACGCAGGTACTCGAGCATCTCGGTCTCGAACCGGCGCACGTCGCGGATCTCGACGTCGTCGAGCTTTCCCTTGGTGCCCGCCCAGATCGACGCCACCTGGTCCTCGATCGGGAACGGCGTGTACTGCGCCTGCTTGAGCAGCTCCATCAGCCGAGCACCACGGGTCAGCTGCTGCCGCGAGGCCGCGTCGAGGTCGGACGCGAACATCGCGAACGCCTCGAGGGAGCGGTACTGCGCGAGGTCGATCTTCAGCGTCCCGGAGACCTTCTTCATCGCCTTGACCTGAGCGGCACCGCCTACGCGGGAGACCGAGATGCCGACGTCGATCGCGGGCCGCTGGCCCGCGTTGAACAGGTCCGACTGGAGGAAGATCTGGCCGTCCGTGATCGAGATGACGTTCGTCGGGATGTACGCCGCGACGTCGTTCGCCTTCGTCTCGATGATCGGCAGACCTGTCATCGAGCCGGCGCCGAGCTCATCGTTCAGCTTCGCACAGCGCTCGAGAAGGCGGGAGTGCAGGTAGAACACATCGCCCGGGTATGCCTCGCGCCCCGGCGGACGGCGCAACAGCAGGGAGACCGCGCGGTACGCCTCGGCCTGCTTGGACAGGTCGTCGAACACGATGAGCACGTGCTTGCCGTGGTACATCCAGTGCTGACCGATGGCCGAGCCGGTGTAGGGGGCGAGGTACTTGAAGCCCGCCGGGTCGGACGCCGGTGATGCGACGATCGTCGTGTAGGCGAGCGCGCCGGCCTCCTCGAGCGCACCGCGCACGGCCGCGATCGTGGAACCCTTCTGGCCGATCGCGACGTAGATGCAGCGGACCTGCTTGTCGGGGTCCCCGGTCGCCCAGTTCTCCTTCTGGTTGATGATCGTGTCGATCGCGATCGCCGTCTTGCCGGTCTGCCGGTCGCCGATGATCAGCTGACGCTGGCCGCGACCGATCGGTGTCATCGCGTCGACGGACTTCAGACCCGTCTGCAGAGGCTCGTGCACGCTCTTGCGCGCCATCACACCGGGGGCCTGGAGCTCGAGGGCGCGACGCCCCTCGGTGACGATCTCGCCGAGCCCGTCGATCGGCGTGCCGAGCGGGTCGACAACACGGCCGAGGTACCCGTCACCGACCGCGACCGACAGCACTTCGCCGGTCCGGCGCACCTCCTGGCCTTCCTCGATGCCGGAGAACTCGCCGAGCACCACGACGCCTATCTCACGCACGTCGAGGTTCAGCGCGACACCTAACGTGCCGTCCTCGAAGAGCAAGAGCTCGTTCGCCATCGCGCCCGGGAGGCCCTCGACCTGCGCGATGCCGTCGCCCGCGAGACTCACCCGCCCGATCTCTTCGCGCGCTGCGACCTTCGGTGCGTAGGACTTCACGAAGCTGTCCAGCGCAGCCCGGATCTCCTCCGGCTTGATCGTCAGCTCAGCCATCTGTTCTCTCCTGTCGGGGCCGCTTGGGTGCGGTCGTGCGTCGTGATCTCTGGTCCGGGCGGGGTTCAACCGGCCAGACGTCGTCGTGCGTCGTCGAGGCGACCCAGGACCGTGGCATCCACGACCTCCGAGCCGACCTGAATCCTGAGGCCGCCGAGCAAGGCGGGGTCGACCGCGATGTTCAGCTGGAGCGGCCGGTCGTACATCTGCTCGAGCAGCGTCGAGAGCCGCTTCTGCTGCGCGGCGGACAGCACCGTCGCGGACGTCACCGAGGCCACCAGTCTCGCCCGGCGGGCCGCTGCGCGCGCACCGATCTCGACCAGCGCCGCGTTCACGCTCCGGTCGCGCGGTCGCGCGGCGATCCGCTCGACGAGCTGAAGCGTACGGTCCGTGACCTTGCCCGCGAGCAAGGTCCCGACCAGGGTCGAGCGCGCCTCAGCAGTCGCGTTCGCGTCCTCCAGCGCCTGCCGGAGACGACGCTGCCGGACCAGGATCCGATCCAGCCGGAAGAGCTCGTCCTCGACCTTCTCGAGCACTCCCTCGTACTGTGCGCCGGCGAGGACGGCATCGAGGGCCATGTCCTCGACCGCGTCACCGAGGTCTCGCTCCCTGGTCCACCGCGACCGCACGAGGTCGGACACCACGTCGGTCACCCGCTTGTCGACCTTACCGGTGAGGAGCCGACTGGCCAGGGCGCTCTTCGCGTCCGGAGCGGCAGCCGGGTCCGTCAGGGCACGGCGCAACGAGCCCGAGGAGTCGAGCAGGTCGACCACCCCGTACAGGCCTTCGCCGAGCGCCGACGCCTGCGCGCCGGCAGCGGTGAGGACCGGCACGAACCGGTCGATCACCGCGTCCCGGGAGACCTGACTCGTTCCGCGCATCAGCGCTCCTTCGCGGTCGCCTGGGCAGACGCCTCGATCTCGTCCAGGAACCGGTCGATCACCCGCGACTGCCGGGCGCTATCGGCGAGCGACTCCCCCACGACGCGCGCGGCGAGCTCGGTCGCGAGCGTCCCGATGTCGCTGCGCAACGAGATCACCGCGAGCTGGCGCTCCGCCTCGATCTGACGTTGTGCGTTGTCCAGGATGCGCGACGCGTCGTCGGACGCCTTCACCCGCAGGTCCGCCACGATCGCCTGACCCTCGAGGCGCGCGTCCGCCCGGATCCGGGCGGCCTCGACGCGAGCGTCGGCAAGCTGCGCGCTGTACTGCTCGAGTGCAGCCTGAGCCTCCGTCTGTGCCGCCGCCGCCTTGGCGAGCCCGCCCTCGATCTTCTCGGTGCGCGCGTCCAGGACCTTGGTGAACGCGGGCATCACCTTCTTGTAGAAGACGAAGCTGATCAGGAGTAGGACCACCGCCGACCAGAGGAGGTCGGGGATGGCAGGCAGGAACAGCCGGACACCCTGCACGTCCCCACCGGGATCGGCGGCCGACAGGAGGCCGACCATAGTCATGCTCAGCATCACTTGAAGAGGAAGCCGACGACCATGCCGAGCAGGGCGAGCACCTCGACGAATGCCACACCGATGAACATCGTCGAGCGGAGCTGACCGGCGACCTCAGGCTGCCGGGCGATGCCCTCGAGCGCCTTGCCGATCAGGATGCCCAGGCCGATGCCGGGGCCCAGCGTGCCGAGACCATAACCGATGGTCGCGATGTTGCCGCTCACCGCGGCGAGGTTGGAGCTGTCCACTGTGGGTTTCCTTCCGTTCGGCACCCGGTTGGCCGGGCGTCATGGGGGTTTGGGTTCGTTTCGGTGCGGATGGTTCGACCGAGGCTCAGTGCTCCTCTTCGATCGCCATGCCGAGGTACACGGCCGAGAGGAGCGTGAAGACATATGCCTGGAGCCCGGCGACGAGTACCTCGAACAGCGTGAATGCGATGCCCGCGGCGAAGGACAGCGCGGCGACGCCCTTGAGTGCCCCGGCCGCCTGGAAGACGAAGAACTGCGTCGCGGAGAAGCAGAGCACCAAGATGAGGTGCCCCGCGATCATGTTCGCGGTGAGCCGGAGCGCGAGCGTGGCCGGACGTAGGACGAAGACCTGCAGCGCCTCGATCGGGCTGATCAACAGGTAGAGGATCTTCGGCACCCCGGCCGGGAAGAGGCTGTTCTTGAGGTACCGGCCGATGCCAAACTTCTTCACGCCTACGCCCAGGTACAGCAAGTACACCCAGGCCGCCAGCATCACCGGCAACCCGACCAGCGAGGTGGCCGAGATGTTCAGCAGCGGCACGACGCCGGTCATGTTGAAGACCAGGATCGCAAAGAAGATGGTGGTCAGGAACGGCACGAAGCGGCGCGCGTTCTTGCCCAGGATCTCCTCGGCGATGTTGATCCGAACGAAGTCCAGGCCGAACTCCGCAAGGCTCTGGGCCCGGCCGGGTACCAGCCGCGCCGAGCGTGCGGCCAGAAGGAACAGGGCGCAGAGCACGACTGCGGCGACGACCCGCACCAGCATGATCCGGTTGAACTCGAAGATCGTCCCCTGGAACAGGAGCGCCGGCGGGAAGAAGTCCGAGATCGACGGTGGCACGAAGCCCCCACCCTCACCTGAAGCGGCGAGGAGGGCGTTCGTCGCGACGGTGAACAGAGCAAACTCCCGCTAGTCATGAGTTCCGATGCGCGCCCGTCATCCGGGCATGCCCTTGGACCGAGCCATCAAGGATCGCGGTCAGCCTAACGCATCGAGAGGCCTAGCCCCTGCTCGGCTCGGTGTACGGAACCCGCCCCCGGCGCACTGCCAGGTAGTCCAGCGCGGCCGATCCGAGGACCCCGGCGAACAGCACGACAGCGAACACGATCCGGTGATAGAAGTGACGGTCGCCCAGCGCGACGAGCACCGCCACCACCAGGGCCATCTTCACCAGCCAGGTACCCATGATGACGGCGCCCGTGGTGGCGACCGAGGACCGCGCCGTCACGAGCATCGACACGATCGTGCTGCCGCTGAAGAGCAGGGCCACGGCGATGCCCAGCAGCGCGCCCCAGACGCCTGGAAGACCTGCCACGAGAGCGCCGACGCCCACCCCGAGGACTGCCAGCGGGCCGAGCAGGAGCAACATGTCGCGCAGAGCGGTGCGGAAGACGGCGCGGACGGGGTCGGGGGCCTGGGTCACCTCCACGGCGCGGTCGGGTACCGACATGTCAGGCCTCCTTCGGTTCGGCCACCGGGCGGCCGCGGTGTCGCAACGGCCCGACCGTGAGGAGCACCGCGGCGACGAAACCGACCGCGAGCAGGATCACCGCGGTCGTCGTGGATACGACGACGAGGGCCGCTGCGCCGAAGGCGCACACCGCGGTCCAGACGTACATGATGGCGACCGCACGCCGGTGCGAGTGACCGAGCGCGAGCAACCGGTGGTGCAGGTGCATCCGATCGGCGTGGAACGGCGAGTGCCCAGCGCGGATGCGCCGGAACACGGCGAGCGTCATGTCGACCAACGGAATGAGCATGACGGCGGCCGGTAGCACGATCGGCAGGAACGCCGGCAGCGACTGCCGAGCCGAAACGACCTTTGGATCGATCTGCCCCGTGACGACGATCGCGGCGCCGGCAAAGACCAGGCCGATCAGCATCGCGCCCGAGTCACCCATGAAGATGCGGGCCGGGTAGAAGTTGTGCGGCAAGAAGCCCAGACAGGTGCCGACCAGCGCGGCGATGACGAGCGTCGCGAGGCTTGACCAGTCACCAGGGCTCGCGTTCCGGGCCAGCAGGTAGGTGTAGACGAAGAAGGCCGTGCCACCGATCGCGATGACCCCGGCCGCGAGTCCGTCCAGGCCGTCGACGAAGTTCACCGCGTTCATCGCGATCACCGCCAGGATGACCGTGGCGAACAACGAGAGCCGGGCCGATCCGATCGTCAAGCCGGCGATCGGGATCGTCACCAGCTGGACGCCCTGCCACGCCATGATCCCGGCGGCGAGGACCTGACCGACGAGCTTGGTCACCCAGTCGAGGTCCCAGATGTCGTCGGCGACTCCGACGAGGCACACGAGTGCGCCACCGGCCAGGATGGCCCAGGCCGCACTCGATGCCGCGAAGACGCCCGAGAGGAACGGCATCCGGGCCGCAAAGAGCAGCGCGACCGCGAACCCGAGCAACATGGCGACCCCACCGAGCCGTGGCGTCGGCACCGTGTGCACGTCCCGTGCGCGCACCGCCGTGACCGCGCCGGTCCGGATCGCGAGCCAGCGCGCCATCGGCGTCGTGAGATACGTGACCGCGGCCGCGATGAGCATGACGAGCAGATAGACCCTCATGAGGCGCTCGCCTCACCCGGATCGTCGATCGAGACGACCGACTGCAGCTGCTCGAGGGAGATGGCACCGGAGCGCACCAGCCGGAGCGCGTCGCCGGTCGCGTCGACGATGGTCGACGCGACCCCACCCGGGGCACGACCGGAGTCGAGATAGACCGCGACGGAGCCGCCGAGCTGCGCGAACGCCGCCTCCGCGGACAGCGCGGCGGGCTGTCCGGTCACGTTCGCGCTCGAGACCGCGAGCGGTCCGGTGCGAGCAAGCAGCGCGAGCGCGGCGGGATGGTCCGGCATCCGGATCGCGACCGTGCCGCCCGTGTCACCGAAGTCCCACGCGAGCGAGCTGTGCGCCCGGCAGATGATGGTCAGGCCGCCCGGCCAGAAGCCCGCCACGAGCGCGCGGACGTCATCGGACACGCTCGTGGCCAGGCCGTCGAGAGTCCGCGCATCGGGCACCAGGACCGGCGGAGGCATTTGCCTGCCCCGCCCCTTCGCGGACAGCAGGGCGGCAACCGCGGCCGGGTTGAAGGCGTCCGCGGCAAGGCCGTACACCGTGTCCGTCGGGACCACGACCAAGGCGCCGCGGGACAGCGCGTGCACCGCCTCGTCGATCGCAGGACCCCACGTGGCGGCACTCGCACACGGCAGGATCGACGTCGGCTCAGTCACGACGGCGAGTGTGCCACGTCGGGGTCGTCCGGCGCTGCACAACCTCGAACATCACGATCCACCGCAGTCACCGGATCGGTCGGTGTCGACGGGACCTCCGACGCGCGCCGTGCGACCACCATCCGGTCGCGACCGCCCAGATCAGCGCGCGTCGACACCTCGGTGAACGCTCCGCTCGCGGTCGCCAGTCGACGCACCGCCTCGGCCTGGACGTCGGCGTGCTCCATCACGAGCAGGCCGCCAGGTGCGAGCAGGCGAGCGGCCGCGAGGACGACTCCCCGAGGGACGTCGAGGCCATCAACGCCGCCGCCGTACAGAGCGATCCGCGGGTCGTGGTCACGCACCTCCGGATCGACCGGGACGGCGTCGGGCGGCACGTACGGCGGGTTGCTGACGACGACGTCGACCTGTCCGTCGAGCTCGGCCAGGGCGCTCCGGGCATCGGCCAGGTGCAGGGTGACCGGTGACCTCGCGTGCTCGCGGGCGTTGCGCTCGGCCCAGGCATGCGCTAGCGGATCGACCTCGACGGCGTGGACCCGCGCCGCGGGAACCTCGGCCGCGACAGCCAGCGCGATGGCGCCGGAGCCCGTGCACAGGTCGACCACCAGAGGTTGTCGACCCGCCGCGACCAGACGGTTGGCCTCGTCGATGGCGACCTGAGCGACGGACTCTGTCTCCGGCCGGGGCACGAAGACCCCGGGGCCGACGGCGAGGTCCACGCCCCGGAACGGCGCTCGGCCGGTCAGGTGCTGGAGCGGGATCCGGCGGGCCCGCTCGTCCACCAGGTCCATCAGGTTGGCGGGAGCGGCGCGACCGAGGATCTCGGCCGCGCGCACCTCGGCTCGACCCAGGCCCATCAGGTGCCCGGCCAGCAGCTCGGCATCGGCGCGCGGCGTCGCGATCCCGGCGGTCGCGAGGATCCGCTCGGCCTCGCGCAGGGCGTCCGTGAGAGAGGAGCCCCCCGGTGCCGGGCTGCTCCCGCCGGGTGGCGCGTCGGCGCCCCTGCCGTTGTCTTTGCCGGACATGCCGCGTCCGCCCAGCGATCAGCGAGTGCCGGCGGTGGCCAGCCGCTCGGCCTCGTCGGCGTCGATCAGGGACCGGATCACCGGGTCGAGGTCGCCGTCGAGCACCTGGTCGAGGTTGTACGCCTTGAATCCGGTGCGATGATCGGCGATCCGGTTCTCCGGGTAGTTGTAGGTGCGGATCCGCTCGGAACGGTCGACCGTCCTGACCTGCGCGTGCCGCAGCTCGGACGCCTCCGCGTCGGCAATGACCTGGGCGGCCGCGAGGAGGCGCGCGCGCAGGATCCGCAGCGCCTGCTCCTTGTTCTGGAGCTGGGACTTCTCGTTCTGGCAGGACACGACGATGCCGGTCGGCAGGTGGGTGATGCGCACCGCGGAATCGGTCGTGTTCACCGACTGGCCGCCCGGGCCGGACGAGCGGAAGACGTCGATCCGAAGGTCGTTGGGGTCCACCTCGACCTCCCCGGCGTCCTCGACCTCGGGCATCACGAGCACTCCCGCGGCCGAGGTGTGGATCCGACCCTGGGACTCCGTCACCGGGACGCGTTGGACCCGGTGCACGCCACCCTCGTACTTGAGGTGCGCCCAGACGCCGTCCGCGGGCGCCACTGAGCCACGAGCCTTGATGGCCACGGAGATGTCCTTGAAGCCGCCCAGGCCGGTCTCGGTCGCGTCGAGCACCTCGGCGGCCCAGCCACGCCGTTCGGCATAGCGCAGGTACATCCGGAGCAGGTCGCCCGCGAAGAGGGCGGACTCCTCGCCGCCCTCACCGGCCTTGATCTCCATGATCACGTCCCGCGCGTCGTCCGGGTCCCGGGGCACCAGCACGCGACGAAGGTGCTCGGCAGCGGCATCGGCCGCGCCGCGCAGGACGGGCAGCTCAGCCGCGAAGGACTCGTCGTCGGGTGCGAGCTCCGCCGCGGCGTCGGCGTCGTCGGTTGCTTGCCGCCATGCGGAATACGCCCTCGCCACCGGTACCAGGACGGCGTACCGGCGACCGAGGGCGCGGGCGCGGGCGGGATCGGCGTGAATCGACGGATCGGACAGCCGGTGCTCGATCTCCGCGTGCTCGGCGAGCAGCGGCTCGGCGGCCTCGAAGTTCTCGCTCACGTCAGTCCTCCCGTCCCAGCATGATCCGGATACGACGACGCCGGTGGAGCGGCCACCCCGTCACCAGGACGGTGCGCGCTTCCACCGGCGACGGAGGAACTACTTGGCCGGCCTCTTGCCGTAGCGAGCCTCGAAGCGCGCGACACGGCCACCGGTGTCGAGGATCTTCTGCTTACCGGTGTAGAAGGGGTGGCACTCGTTGCAGACGTCGGCGTGGATCTGGCCGGACGTGGCGGTGCTCCGGGTGATGAAGGTGTTCCCGCAGGTGCAGGTCACCGTGGTCTCCACATACGCTGGGTGGATAGCAGGCTTCACAGCGTCCTCCTTGTTCAGCCGTCGCCGGGTCGTTCCCGTGAGTCGGGTACGTGAACCGGAGACCGACCCTCAAGTATTCCAGAGTTCCACCCGATACCGAAATTACGATGAGTACTTTCGCGTCAAGGGAACGGACCTTGTCGCACCCGGCACGACTGGGGCGGCTCGCGAGCGCTGCCCTCGCCGTGGGCCTGACGCTGGCGGCTCTGGCGCTCGGTGGAGCGGTCGCGTCGGCTTCGGCCGCGACGTCGACCACGCAGCAGACGACGGCCCGCACCGCGCTGGCCCCCGCCGTGCTCCGGACGGGCAGCCCGGCGCAGGATCTGCTGGCCCTGACCAACCAGGCGCGCGCAGCCGCCGGGCTCGCACCGCTCACCTGGAGCGCCGGGATCGCGGCGATGGCGCAGAACTGGTCGCAGTCCATGGCAGGCGACGCCACGGTCTGCGCGGTTCCCCCCCTCGCCCACAACCCGAGCTACAAGGACCAGACCCCCGGGAACTGGACCAAGGTCGGCGAGAACGTCGGTTGCGCCGAGCCGGCCAGCGCGACCGTGATCTTCAACGCGTGGATGGGCTCGGGGGGGCACAAGGAGAACATCCTGCGGCCCGAGTTCACCCACGTCGGGATCGGCTGGGCCGTGACGGCGAACGGCATCGCGTTCGCCACTCAGGACTTCGCCACCTACCCGAGCACCAAGCAGGCAGCTCCCGCCGCCGCACCGGCGGCACCCGCGCCAACCCCGACGCCCGCCAAGAAGATCGCCGCCGCCAAGCCGAAGAGTCCGCCGCCCGCGCCGACCCCCGCGCCGGCCTCCACCCCCGCGCCGGCCTCCACCCCCGCGCCGGCCATCGAGCCGGTCGCGAACACAGTTGGCGAGCCGACTCCCGCTCCGTCGACGCGGCCCAGCCCCGTTGACTCCGCGACCCCCACGTCGTCGACCTCAGCGGGTGCCGCACCCGGGCTGGGCAACGTTCTGCCGCAGCCGTGGAGCGCACAAGGCGCCGCGGACCAGAACGCCTCGACCAACTGGGTCATCCCCGCGGGAGTCAGCACGCTGACCCTCATCGTCGGAGGCGCGTGGATCTACCTCGCTCGCCGGCGTAGCCTCGCGGCCTGATCGCGCCCCCCAATCCGACAGCGGCGTCGTGGGCCTCGCCTCCGTCGCACCGCGGCAGTGCCGAACGGCAGCCCGGCAGGTGCGGATGCCTGGGTCATCAGCGCCCCCGGACGCACGTGAGCCGCGGACCCCGAGGGGCCCGCGGCTCACGTGATGCTGGTACGACCTCAGTGCCGGGACGTGTCCAGGTCGCCGTTGCCCGAGCCTGGTGTCGTCTTTTGAACCTGGAGCAAGAACTCGACGTTCGAGTGCGTCTCGCGCAGCTTGGACAGCAACAGCTCGATCGCCTGCTGCTGGTCCAGCGCGGACATCACCCGACGCAGCGTCCAGTTGATCTTGAGCTCGTCCGGTGGGATGAGGATCTCCTCGCGCCGGGTACCGGACGCGTCCACATCCACCGCGGGGAAGATCCGCTTGTCCGCGAGCATCCGGGAGAGCTTGAGCTCCATGTTCCCGGTGCCCTTGAACTCCTCGAAGATGACCTCGTCGGCCTTGGAGCCGGTCTCGACCAGAGCGGTCGCCAGGATGGTCAGCGAACCGCCGTGCTCGATGTTGCGCGCCGCGCCGAAGAATCGCTTCGGCGGGTACAGCGCGCTCGAGTCGACACCACCGGACAGGATGCGGCCCGAGGCTGGCGCGGAGATGTTGTACGCACGACCGAGCCGCGTGATCGAGTCCAGCAGGACGACGACGTCCTGCCCCAGCTCGACGAGCCGCTTGGCGCGTTCGATGGCTAGCTCCGCGACCGTCGTGTGGTCATCGGCCGGGCGGTCGAAGGTCGAGGCGATGACCTCACCCTTGACCGTGCGCTGCATGTCGGTGACCTCTTCAGGCCGCTCGTCCACGAGCACGACCATGAGGTGGACCTCGGGGTTGTTCGTGGTGATCGCGTTCGCGATCGCCTGCAGGACTAGCGTCTTGCCCGCCTTGGGTGGCGAGACGATCAGGCCGCGCTGGCCCTTGCCGATCGGCGCGACCAGGTCGATCACGCGGGTCGTCAGGATGTTCTCCGTGGTCTCGAGGCGCAGCCGTTCCTGCGGGTAGAGCGGCGTGAGCTTGCCGAACTCGGGACGGTCCTTGGCTTCCTCAGGAGGCATCCCGTTCACCGTGTCGAGACGGACCAGCGCGTTGAACTTCTGACGCTGGTTCAGGCTCTCGCCCTCGCGCGGCTGACGCACCGCGCCGGTGACGGCGTCGCCCTTGCGGAGGTAGTTCTTCTTGATCTGGCCGAGCGAGATGTAGACGTCGTTCGACCCGGGGAGGTAGCCCGAGGTCCGGATGAAGCCGTAGCTGTCGAGGATCTCGACGATGCCGGCCACCGGCAGCAGGACGTCATCCTCGGTGACCTCGACGTCCTCGTAACCGCCCGGATCGGCGCCCGGCCGACCGCCGCCGCCGCGCGGCTTGCGGTCCCGGTCGCGGTAGCGGCTCCGACGACGTCGGCCACCGCGCTCGTCGTCGTCCGACATGTACTCGCCGGATCGCTGACCCGAGTTGCGCTGGCCCCCACCTTGGCCCCCACCTTGGCCCCCACCTTGGCCCCCACCTTGGTTTCCACCCTGGTTTCCACCCTGGTTTCCTCCGCGGGAACGCTGACGGTTGCCCTCCTCGGTGCGACCAGCGGGCTCGCCAGCCTCGGCGCGCCCGTCGCCGGTCGCGACAGTGACCGCGGCGGCTGCGCGCGCCGAGCGGTCGGCCCGGCTCTCGCCGCGCCGTCCACGGCCGTCGTCACCTGCGTTCCGATCCGGAGCATTGACGGTGCGCTCGGTCGCGGCGCCGGTCTTCTCACTCGCCTCGCTGGCGCGGCGAGTCTCCAGTGCGGCCGACCGGGCACTCGACGAAGCTCCGCCGTGACGCTCCTGGATCGCCGTCACAAGATCGCTCTTGCGCATCTTGGAGGTACCCGCCACGCCCAGGTTGCCGGCAAGCGCCTGCAGCTCGGGCAGGCGGAGCGCAGACAAGGCAGGCGGGTGGGTGGCACCGCCCGCTGCACCTGAGGTGCTGCTGGGTGCCGCGTTGATGATGTCTGTCACGAAGGATCCTTCCCCCTCGTCGGCGGCTGGCGCGACGTGCGCTACTCAGCCGGGTTCCGCTCGGCAGTGAGTCGCCGAGCAGCTGTGAGTGCCACGTTTCGGATCGACCCCGCCTCTAGGCGGACTCGTCGGTGGCGAGATTGCATCCTTTGCGAGGTGTGACCGCGCTGCGGGCTCCCGCAGATTCCAGGGATGTGAAGCAAGCCTAGCACCGCGGTTCGGGTGTCTCGGCCGACCTCACGCAGCCGGGCCGACCCGGACGGACCGGGCGCCGCGCTCCGACACCCCCGGCTGCACGACCCGCCACGTCGTGCGCCCGGTCGGATCCTGGCTGAAGTCGATCGCCACCGCGGCCGCCACCTCTTCGCACACGGCCTGCTGGCGCTCGACGTCGGGTCGGGTCCCGAGCACGAGCACCGTGGGGCCCGCGCCGGAGATCACCGCGGGGAGGTCGCGCTCGCGCAGGGCGTTGAGCAGCTGCCAGCTCTCGGGCATCACCTCCGCCCGGTACGACTGGTGCAGGCGCTCCTCGGTGGCTTGCATCAGGAGGTCCGGCCGCCGGCACAGCGCCTCGGTCAGGATCGCGGCGCGTCCCGCCGTGAAGGCCGCGTCCGCATGCGGGACCGAAGCCGGGAGCACCGCGCGCGCGGTCCGGGTCGACAGCCTCGTCGAGGGGATGAGGAGAATCGGCGCCAGGTCCGGATGCACCGTCAGGCTCGCGGCGTGCGGTCCGTCCGCCGAGCGCCACGCGACCGTCGCGCCACCCAGGATCGCGGGCGCAGCGTTGTCGGGGTGACCTTCGATCTCCGTCGCGAGCAGGAACGCGGTCGTGTTGTAGAGGACCTCGGGCTCCGCGATGAGCATCCGGGCCGCAAGCACCCCGGCGACGACGGCCCCGGCCGACGAGCCCATGCCGCGGCCGTGCGGGATCCGGTTGTGCGAACGCAGGTGAAGACCGACCTGCGGAGCGCCCACGAAGTCGAGCGCGTAGCGTAACGATCGGACGATCAGGTGCTCCTCGTCCAGCGGGAGCTCATCCGCACCCTCGCCGGTGACCTCGACGAGAAGTTCGGCCGAACCGAGGGCGCGGACCTCGACGTCGTCGTAGATGCCGAGGGCGAGGCCGAGGGCGTCGAACCCGGGCCCCAGGTTGGCGCTGGTCGCCGGGACGCGCACCCGCACGTGGTCCGAACCGAGCAGCATGTCTCCCCTTGCCTCCGACGTACGAGTGCCGTGAGGCGACCCTAGAGCAGACCGAGCACGGCGGCGGCGTCTTCGACCACCGGCTTGATCCGAACGGGAGCTATCTCGTACCCGCGAAGCGCCGTCTCGATGTCCTTCAAGCCGTTCCCGGTGACCGTGCACACGATCCGGGCCCCGCTCGGGACCTCACCGCGTTCCGCGGCGAGCAGGATCCCGGCCACCGGTGCCGCGGATGCCGGCTCGACGAAGACGCCCACCTCACGGGCCAAGAGGCGTTGCGCCGCGAGGATCTCCTCGTCGCTCACGGCAGTGATCCGGCCACCCGACTCGTCCCGCGCGGCGATGGCCAGGTCCCAGGACGCCGGGTTGCCGATCCGGATCGCGGTCGCGACCGTCTCGGGCTCCCGCACCGGGTAACCCTGGACCAGCGGAGCCGCACCGGCCGCCTGGAATCCCCACATCGCCGGTGTCCGGCTCGCCTTGCCCGCCGCCGCGTACTCCCGGTAGCCCATCCAGTAGGCCGAGATGTTCCCGGCGTTGCCGACCGGCAACGCGTGGATCTCGGGAGCATCACCGAGGGCATCGACGATCTCGAACGCGGCCGTCTTCTGGCCCTGGAGGCGGTACGGGTTGACCGAGTTGACCAGAGCGACCGAGTACTTGTCCGAGAGCGCGCGGACGATCTCGAGGCAGTCGTCGAAGTTGCCGTCGACGGCGATCAGCTCCGCACCGTGGACGATCGCCTGGGCGAGCTTCCCGGTCGCGATCTTGCCCGCCGGCAGCACGACGGCGCAGCGCAAGCCCGCATGGGCGGCATAGGCCGCGGCCGAGGCCGAGGTGTTGCCGGTCGAGGCGCAGACCACCATCGTGGCGCCCGAGGAGACGACCTTCGTGATCGCCATCGTCATCCCGCGGTCCTTGAACGACCCGGTGGGATTCGCGCCCTCGACCTTGAGGTAGACCTCCGCGCCGACCCGCTTCGAGATGGCCGGCGCCGCCACCAACGGGGTCCCCCCTTCGCCGAGGGTGACGATCGTGTCGCCGTCCTCGATCGGGAGGTGGTCCGCGTACTCCGCGATGACCCCGCGCCACTGCTGTGCCATCTACTCTCCTTCGACCCGCAGGACGGACGTGACTCGGTCGACGACCTCGAGGGCGCCGAGCGCGCTGACCGTGGCGGCGAGCGCGCCGACGGGCGCACGGTGGGTGGAGATCACCAGGTCCGCGAGCTGTGTGCCGCGCACCGAGAGGATCGCCTGGTTCACCGTCTCGATCGAGATGTCGTGCTCGGCCAGCACCCGCGCCACCTGGGCGAGCACCCCGGGCTCGTCGGCCACCTCGAGGCGGAGCTGGAAGCGGCTGAGCCCGAAGGATGGTGGGAGCACCGGGAGATCCGCATACCTCGACTCGATGGGTCCCTTGCCGCCGAGGACCCGGTGCCGCGCAGCCGAGACCACGTCACCCACCACGGCCGAGGACGTCGGACGGCCACCGGCGCCGCGTCCGTAGAACATGAGCTCGCCGGCCGCCTCCGCCTCGACGAAGACGGCGTTGAAGGCACCCCGGACGCCGGCGAGGGGATGGCCTAGCGGCACCAGGGTCGGATGGACGCGTGCGCTGACGCCCTCGGGCAGGCGTTCGGCGACGGCGAGGAGCTTGATCACGTGCCCCGTGCGCGCGGCCCACGCGACGTCGTCGGCGGTGATACCGCTGATTCCCTCGCGGGCGACATCGTCCAGCGAGACCCGGGTGTGGAAGGCGAGCGAGGCCAGGATCGCCGCCTTGGCGGCCGCGTCGAAGCCCTCGACATCGGCGGTCGGGTCGGCCTCGGCAAAGCCGAGCTGCTGAGCCTCCTTGACCGCGACGTCGAGATCGAGCCCGTCGGTCGCCATCCGGTCCAGCACGTAGTTGGTCGTTCCGTTGAGGATCCCGAGCACACGGCTGATGCGGTCACCGGCGAGGGACTCGCGAATCGGCCGCACGATGGGGATGGCCCCACCGACGGAGGCCTCGAAGTACAGGTCCACTCCGGCCTCGTCGGCCGCTTGGTAGAGGGTGGGGCCGTCGACGGCGAGCAGCGCCTTGTTGGCCGTCACGACCGAGGCGCCCGAGCCGATCGCGCGGAGCAGCAGCGTGCGCGCCGGCTCGATCCCACCGATCAGCTCGATCACGATGTCGGCCCGCTCGACCAGGCCCGCCCCATCCGTCGTCAGGAGCGCACGGTCGACCACCGGGTCGAAGTCGACGGTCACGTCGAGCACCAGGATGCCGATCAGCTCGAGCGGCGCGCCGACACGTGCGGCCAGGTCGTCGGCCTGGGTGACGAGAAGCCGGACCACCTCGGTCCCGACGACGCCGCAGCCCAGCAGGGCGATGCGCAGTGGCCCACCATCGTGCGGTGCAACCACGGTCGGTCCGCCTTTCGTGCGAGCTCGGGACGATCACACTGTGCCAGCCCGGCGCGAGCGCGGGGCAGCCGTCCCAGGATACGGGTGCGCCCGCCGCGACACCGACGACTTTGTCCGCCCCGGTTCAGCCGACGTCGAGCGCCAGCAGATCGGCCACCGTCTCCCGGCGAACGATCACCCGAGAAGTGTGCTCGCGCACCGCCACCACGGGCGGGCGTGGCACGAGGTTGTAGTTGGAGGCCATCGACCGGCCGTACGCACCCGTACCCGGCACGGCAAGCAGATCTCCCGGCGCGATGTCGCCCGGCAGCTGGATGTCGCGGATCACGATGTCGCCGCTCTCACAGTGCTTGCCGACGACGCGGCAGAGCACGGGCGCGGCCCGGCTCACCCGGTTCGCGATCACGGCGGTGTACTCGGAGCCGTACATGATCGGGCGTGGGTTGTCGCTCATGCCGCCGTCCACAGACACGTACATCCGTACCGTGCCGTCCTCGAGAGTCACGGGCTTGACCACACCCACCCGGTACAGGGTGAAGGTCGAGGGGCCCGCGATCGCCCGGCCTGGCTCGATCGAGATCCGCGGCACCGGTGTGCCGAGCTCCTGACAGACCGTGCCCACCGTCTCGGCGATCGCCTGGGCCGCTAACTCAATCGGCAACCCACGCTCACCGGGGCGGTAGCTGATGCCGTACCCGCCGCCGAGGTCGACCTCGGGCACCAGGACGCCCGTCGTCGCGGCGAGCGCAGCGCGCAGCTCGAGCATTCGTCGCGCGGTCGCTTCGAACGCTGCGACGTCCTGGATCTGGGAGCCGATGTGGCAGTGGATACCGAGCAGCTCGAGCTCCGGACGCGCGAGGATGCCCTGGAGCGCGGCGAGCGCCTGACCGCCTGCGATGGACACACCGAACTTCTGGTCCTCGTGCGCCGTCGCGACGAACTCGTGCCCGCCCGCGTGCACGCCCGTCGTGATGCGGAGCATGACCGCAGCGCGAATCCCGCGCTCCGCCGCAGCATCGGCCACCCGGGCGATCTCCGCGGTCGAGTCGAGGACGATCCGCCCCACGCCGTAATCCAGGGCGCGGGCGATCTCGCCATCGGACTTGTTGTTGCCGTGGACCCCGATGTGCGCACCGGGAACGCCGGCCCGGATGGCGACGGCGAGCTCCCCCGCGGTGCATGTGTCGAGCCTGAGCCCCTCGTCGGACACCCACCGCGCCACCGCCGTGCACAGGAACGCTTTGCCGGCGTAGTAGACGTCGACCGCCGCGCCCAGCGGAGCGAAAGCAGCCTCGAACGACTCGCGGAACGCCGTGGCGCGAGCCCGGAAGTCCGCCTCGTCCACCACCCACTGCGGCGTCCCGTACTCGGCGGCTAGGGCGCGCGCGTCGGTCCCCCCGATGGCGAGGACCCCCTCCGCGCTCCGGCTCACGCTCATCGGCCACACCGCCGAGTCGAGGTCGGTCACATCCGCTCCGGGGCGCCCACGCCCAGCAGTCCGAGCCCGTTCGCGAGCACGGTTCGCGTCGCGTCGTTGAGCCACAACCGGGTCCGATGGACATCGCCCACCGGCTCATCCCCCACCGGCGTCACGTGCCGCTGGTCGTACCACTTGTGGTACGCCCCGGCCAGCTCCTCGAGATAGCGCGCGATCCGATGCGGCTCGCGCAGCTCCGCGGCCTGTCCGACCACCCGGCTGTATCCGCCGAGCACTCCCAGCAGAACCGCCTCGGAGGCATGGTCGAGCAGCGACGGGTCGAAACCGTCGTCGCGCGCCACGCCGAGGTCTGCCGCGTTACGCCCCACGTTCACCGTGCGCGCGTGCGCGTACTGGACGTAGAAGACCGGGTTGTCGTTCGTCGCCTTGGTCAGCAGGTCGAGGTCGATGTCCAGGGTCGAGTCCGCGGAGGAGCGGACGAGCGCGTATCGCGCCGCGTCGATGCCCACCGCGGACACCAGGTCCTCCATGGTGACGACGGTGCCCGCTCTCTTCGACATCCGCAACGGCTGCCCGTCCTTGACCAGGTTGACCAGCTGGCCGATGAGCACCTCGACCGTGTCCGGGTCGTCGCCGAACGCTGCCGCGGCCGCCTTGAGCCGCGCGATGTAGCCGTGGTGATCCGCGCCGAGCAGGTAGATGCACAGGTCGAAACCGCGGGCCCGCTTGTCCTTGAAGTAGGCCAGGTCGCCCGCGATGTATGCCGGTTGGCCGTCCGACTTGATGACGACCCGGTCCTTGTCGTCGCCGTAGTCGGTGGAGCGGAGCCACCACGCGCCGTCGGCCAGGTACAGGTGCCCGCTGGCCTTGAGCTCCGCCACCGCCGCGTCGACCGCGCCCGACTCGTGCAGGTCGTCCTCGTGGAAGTAGACGTCGAAGTCCACTCCGAATTCGTGCAGCGAGGACTTGATCTCCTCGAACATGAGCGCCACGCCGCGCGAGCGGAAGAGCTCCTGTGCCTCATCCTCGGGCAGGCTCAGGACGTCGATCGCGGCGCCGGCCACGACGGCGTCGGCGACCTCGCTGATGTACTGCCCGCCATATCCGTCCTCGGGCGGCTCCTCGCCGCGAGCGCGCGCGAGCAGCGACCGGGCGAACCGGTCGACCTGCGCCCCGTGGTCGTTGAAGTAGTACTCACGGGTCACCTGCGCACCGACCGCCCCGAGCACTCGCGCGAGCGAGTCGCCGACGGCGGCCCACCGGGTGCCGCCGATGTGGATCGGCCCCGTCGGGTTGGCCGAGACGAACTCCAGGTTGATCCGCAGGCCGGCGAGCTGGTCGGTGCGGCCGTAGCTCGGCCCGGCCTGCACGATGCTCCTGGCGAGTTCGCCCGCCGCAGCGGCCTGGAGCGAGATGTTGAGGAAGCCTGGCCCGGCCACCGCCACCTCGGCGACCCCGGGAATCCGCCGCAGCCGGGAAGCGAGCGCCTCGGCGAGGGCGCGCGGCGCGACACCGGCAGTCTTGGCAAGCTGCATGGCGACGTTGGTCGACCAGTCGCCGTGCTCTCGCTGTCGAGGCCGTTCGACATGGATCACCCTGGGGAGCGCGTCCGGGGTCAGGGGCAGCTCGCCGTCGGAGATCGCTGCGGCCAGGCACGCGCGGATGGCTGCGGAGAGCTCGTCGGGGGTCACTGCCCCAGCGTATCGGCGCGACGACCTCCGCTAGATCGGGTATTCGTCGAAGATCGCGCTGACGCTACCGCAGGGCCCGGTCAAGACCAAGGTCGTGGACTGGTTGCGCCAGGCCAGCGCACAGTGACCGATGGCCGTGTCGTCCCGAACCAGCACGGACCGCCCGATGGTGCTCCCCTTCGCACCGAGAACATCTCCGCGTTCGATCGTTGCGCCGTGCGGGGCGGCGGCGGCGGGTACCCGCCGGGCGCAACGCCCCGAGCCGTCGCCGACGTCGAGCCGACCGGTTGCGACCACGGCCCCGGGAAACAGGGCTCAGACGGTCCCGTCTCGCTCAAGAGCTCCCTCCCCTCCCGCGGTCGCGTGCGCAACACGTCGAGCGCGCGGCTCGAGGGGCGCGACTCCGAGTGTCCACGGCTCAGGGCGCGCCGGGGCCCGAACGCCCGGAAATCACCCGCTCGCACTGATGCTTCCCCAGCCGCAGGGGTGTTGACTTCGAACGACGGCCTGACTTGGGGGTACTGCCGGCATGGCACAGCGCACCGGACTCATCGACATCGCTGTCGAACGGCTGCGCCTGCAGATCACGTCGGGTCTCTGGCCGGTCGGCGGCCGGATCCCGACCGAACCCGAGCTGACCGCGTTTCTCGGCGTCGGGCGGAACACCGTCCGCGAAGCAGTCCAAGCCCTCGTCCACGCCGGTTTGCTGGCCCGCCGTCAGGGCTCCGGCACCTACGTGCTGTCCGACTCCGAGCTCGGTCTCGTGATGAGCCGGGAGTTCGCCGGCGCCACCCATCGCGACGTCCTCGAGGTCCGTCGCGCGATCGAGGTGGAGGCCGCGCGGCTGGCTGCCGAGAGAAGGACGCCGGACGACGTCGCGTCGCTGCGCGTGCACTTGGCGGATCGGGCGGCGGCGTCTCGCGCCGGCGACGTCGAAGCGCTCGCCGCAGCCGACCTCGCGCTGCACGCGGGCGTCGTGAGCGCCTCGCACAACCCGGTCCTCGTGTCTCTGTACGAGAGCCTGCTGGGTGCGGTCCGGGAGAACATCCGGACGAACCTCGAGCGGCCCCTGAGCGATCACGAGGCCCACGCCGAGCTCATCGCCGCCATCGAGAACGGCGTCCCGGAGGAGGCGCTCGCGCACAGCGCGAGCTATCTGGCGGACCTGTTCGAACAGGGCTGAGGCGGCCCCCGCGACCGTCCGCCGATGCGGAGCGGCGAGTCACTCCCTGGTAGTCTCGGCCCCGTCCCGGGCCCCCGTAGCTCAGGGGATAGAGCACCGCCCTCCGGAGGCGGGAGCGCAGGTTCGAATCCTGTCGGGGGCACCACATATCGGCCCGGACCGCGATCGCGGACGCCGGCAGAAACACCGCCGCGACCTGCACTTTCGCCCTTGATCGACCCGCGCGTGGGACCTGGGTCCCAACGACGATCGCGGGCATGGCGTTCGGGAACGCGTTCCTCGGCATCGTCCACGCGATGGCTCACACCATCGGGTCGACCTTCCACCTCGCGCACGGCCGGACCAACGCAGTCCTGCTGCCGCATGTGATCCGTTACAACGGCTCGATGCCGACGAAGCTCACGAGCTGGCCGAAGTACGAGCACTACGTGGCGCTCGAGCGGTTCCAGACGATCGCCCTGGCGCTCGGCCTCCCCGCCACCACGCCGGAGGAGGGCGTCGAGTCTTACGCGCGGGCGGTCGAGAAGCTCCGTGACGCGGTAGGCATCGAGTCCTCGTTCGAGGCACAGGGCGTGGCCGAGGACGCGTTCATCGGGCGGCTCGACGAGCTCGCGATGAACGCGTACGAGGACCAGTGCGCGCCTGCGAACCCGCGTCTGCCGATGCTCGCGGACATGAAGGACCTGATGGCCGCGGCCTACTACGGGACGTCGTTCCAGGCGGTCCGCGCCGAGCGCACCACCGCGTCGGAGGTCAAGTCAACCCGGGTTGCCGCCCGGACGGCCAAGAAGCCGGCCTGACCTCCACCGGACACCGGCCACCCCTCGCGGGCTTCCGGCGGCCGCCTGATCACGAGCCGGCGGCCGAAGTTGCGCTCCCAACGGCCTGCATGGCCCGCTACTGGGCGGTACCTTCGGTCGAGGATCGGTGATCACCACATGAGCGCTCTTGTCGTCTTCGAATCCATCTACGGCAACACCAGGCTGGTTGCCGAGGCAGTTGCACGCGGGCTGTCCGAGTCGATCGAGGTTGAGGTGCTCGACGTCGGCTCCGCGCCCTCGAAGCTGATGCCCGAGGTCGCGCTGCTGGTCGTCGGGGCGCCCACCCACGCCTTCGGGCTGAGCCGCCCGAACACCCGCCACGACGCCGTCACCAAGGCCCCGAGCCCCGTGACAGAGCCGGAGACCGGGGCGCGCGAGTGGCTCGACACGCTCGAGCAGGCCGGCAAGGGCGTTCACGCAGCCGCCTTCGACACGCGAATCGGGCGGGGTTGGTTCCCCGGCTCAGCCGCAAGGGCCGCGTCTCGGCGGCTCGGCGCACTCGGTTTCAAGGCGGCGATCGGACCTGAGAGCTTCTACGTGGTCGGCGGCACCGGACCACTCGCCGACGGCGAGGAGGAGCGCGCGCGCCAGTGGGGGTTCGAGCTGGGCGCCGAGATCGCGCACCTGCCACCGGCCTGAGTCAGCCGGCCGTGTACTCCCAGTGCCACGGCTCGTGCGGTCCAGAACCACCCGAGAGGGCCCAGTCCGGGTTCGCCCAGCCGTAGACCGGTCCGTTCGCGTGCAGCCACTTCCAGACCGCAGCCGTCGTGGTCTCCTTCTGGCAGAAGTCGACCGCGATCCCCCAGCCGTGGTTGCTCTCCCCCGGAGTCGCAGCCAGGTAGCCCTTGCGCGCCTTGGTGACCTTCTGCTCGTAGAGGTTGCGGTAGCTGTCGCTGATGCACATGTCGCGACCGAACTGCGCTCGGAAGCCCTCGTTCATCACTGCGAGCGAGACCGCCGCGTCGGCGCGCAGCTGCTGGGAGCGATCCCAGAGCGGGCAAAGGTCGTTGACGTCAAGCAGGCCGTTGGCGCCCCGTGGACGCTTTCGCGGGTCGCAACCGGGCAGCGGATCACGCGAGAAGCTACGACTGGCGAGGGCCAGATCGCGGTTCGCCGCTGAGCCATCGGCGACCACCACGGCATCCTCCCGCGTGGGCGCCACGGTGACCGTGACGACCTCGAGCGTGGTCGGGAGGGAGCGAGCCGAGTACCAGGGGTTCGCGGCAACCGCGGCGCCGCCCAGCGTTCCGCTCGCGTTCTCCAGAGCACCGCTCAGCGGCACCACTATGGTGACGGCGGACATCGCGGCGAGCACGCCGATCCGCGGGATCCAGCGGGAGAAGGTGGAACCACGCCGAGGGTTGGCTTGCAGCTCGGCGATCCGTCGAGCGCGCCGTGAGTCAGGAGTGGCTGCGACCGGCGCAGCGCGATGCGGCTCCACCACACCTCCCCAGCCCAGCTCAGACATTCACGACGCAAAACCCGGTGCTTCCGACCAGCGCGAAGGCATGGTCGAACGGAACCCAGGTTCCGAAGAACATTGCCGCCACCGTAGCCCACCCATGGCGCCTCGACCAAGCCCGCACGATTAGTTCACCCAATCTACAAACGAACAGGTCGCACCCGATCGCGACCACCTCCTCAGAACGATTTGATCACCCGTCGTACCGACGCTGCATCGCGTCGCGGACCTCGCCGACGAGCTCCTCGATGATGTCCTCGAGGAAGATCACCCCGAGCAGCCGATCGGCCCCGTCACGGACCTGCGCGAGATGCGAGCCGGATCGCTGCATCGTCGCCAGCGCATCCTCGACCTCGTCCCCCGGGCCGACCCGAGCCAGGGCTCGCACCCGCCAGTCCGGAACTGGTTCGTCCCGTTCCGCCGGCCCCGCGTACAGCACGTCCTTTATGTGCAGGTAGCCGACCACCGTGCCGGCCGCATCGGTGACCATGATGCGACTGAAGCCGGTCCGCGCGACAGCGCGCTCGACCTCGGCAACCGAGCACCCGATCGGCAGCGACTCAAGGGCCGGGACCGGCAGCATCACCTCGCCCGCCGTCCGATCGCTGAACTCGATGGCGCCGGACAGTAGTCCCTGGGCGTCGTCAAGAACACCTTCGGCGCGCGAGCGCTCGACGATCGACTGCACCTCGGCCGCCGTGAATGCCGAGGCCACCTCGTCCTTGGGCTCGAATCCGAACAGCCGGAGGACTCTGTTGGCGCTCCAGTTCAGGGCGCGGATCACGGGGGCCACCCCTCGCGCGATCCAGACCAGCGGTGGGCCGAACAGGAGCACGGCTCGGTCGGGTCCGGCGACAGCGAGGTTCTTGGGCACCATCTCGCCGAGCACTACATGGAGGTACACGACCAGAAGCAGCGCAACGGTGAACGCGACCGGATGGACAGCCGCAGGTGAAAGTCCGAGTGCGTTGATCGGCCTCTCCATCACATCTGCGAGCGCCGGCTCGGCGACGACCCCGAGGCTGGTTGACGCCACCGTGATGCCGAGCTGCGAGCACGCGAGCATCAGGGAGACGTTCTCCATCGCCCACAGCACGGTGCGCGCCCGACGTGAGCCCTGCGCCGCGAGGGGTTCGATCGAGCTGCGCCGGGCCGAGATGACCGCGAACTCGGCGCCGACGAAGAACGCGTTCGTGGCGAGCAGCGCGATCGCGAGAAGGATTGCCGCTCCCCCGGTCATTCGGCGCTCCCAGCGTCATCGCCGGAGCTGGCGATGACCCGAACGCGCTCCACCCGGCGTCCGTCCATCCGCTCGACCAGGAGTCGAGCCGCGGTCACCTCGACCACGTCGCCCTGCTCGGGGAGTCGCCCGAGCTTCGCCATGACGAGTCCGCCGAGGGTCTCGTAGGACGCGTCCTCCGGCACGACGACGCCGGTCGCCTCGGTCAGCTCGTCCGGTCGCAGCAGGCCGGGGACGCTCCAGGTGCCGTCGGCGACCAGGTAGACGCGGGCGCGGCGGACATCGTGCTCGTCTGCGACGTCGCCGACGAGCTCCTCGATCACGTCCTCGAGCGTCACGATGCCCGAGGTCCCGCCGTACTCGTCGACCACGACCGCCATCTGGAGACCGAGCTCGCGCAGCTCGACGAGGAGCGGGCCCAGGCGCACCGTCTCGGGGACGCTCGGCGGCTCGACCATGAGTGCGGCGGCCGGCACTTCTGCTCGTCTCACGTACGGCACCGCGATCGCTCGCCGCAGATTGACGAGGCCGATGATGTCGTCCCGCGAGGAGTCGATCACCGGGAAGCGCGAGTGACCCGTCCGGCGGGCAAGCTCGATCACATCTGCCGCACTCTGGTCACGCCGGACCACCTCCATCCGGAGCCGGTCCGTCATCACGTCCACCGCGGACAGCTCGTCCAGCTCGATCGAGTTCGTGATGAGCCGCGCGGTGTCGACGTCGAGGGTGCCGAGCTCGGCGGAGCGCCGGACCAGCGCCGC
>JADGOR010000110.1 GCA_017882855.1 Cellulomonas sp.
AAGAGGCGACGGACACCTCCTCCAGCAGGCCGGCGCGCGCGAGCGACCGCAAGGCGTTGTAGATCGAGCCGGGGTGCACGTTGGCCCATCGGTCGACCGCCCACTCCACGAGTTCACGGTGCAGGAAGTACCCGTGCACGGGCTCGAAGATGCGGACGCAACCCAGGATGAGCAGGCGGGTGGCGGCGCCGGTCCGGGCGGAGCCGTCGGCGAGAGCGGGGACCATGGCGCGAGTCTCCCACGCCGCGCCGGTCTGCTCCCAGGGCATGATGGGCCCCGTGAACCAGCGCACCGTGACCCTGCTCGGCTCGACCGGATCGATCGGCACCCAGGCCGTCGACGTCCTCCTTCGAAATCCCCAGCGGTTCCGAGTTCTCGGCCTGAGTGCCGGCGGCACCAACAGCGCGCTCCTGATGGAGCAGGCCGAGCTCCTCGGGGTGGAGACGGTCGCGGTGGCCGACGAGCGCGCCGCGGCCGACCTGCGGGCCACCCTCGCCGCGCCCGGCCCCGGCCGCCGGTCGATCGAGGTGCTCGCCGGCGCGGACGCGGCGGCGGAGCTGGCCGGTCGGGGCGCGGACGTCGTGCTCAACGGCATCACCGGATCCGTCGGCTTGCGGCCGACGCTTGCCGCCCTCGCGGCGGGAAGCACCTTGGCCCTCGCGAACAAGGAATCGCTCGTCGTCGGCGGGGGACTGGTGAACCGGGCCCGGAAGCGGCCGGACCAGATCGTGCCGGTCGACTCGGAGCACTCGGCCCTGGCCCAAGCACTGCGCTCCGGGACGCACGACGAGGTGCGCCGGCTCGTCCTGACGGCGTCGGGTGGCCCGTTCCGCGGCCGAGCGCGCGCGGATCTCGCCGAAGTGACGCCGCAGCAGGCACTCGCCCACCCCACCTGGAAGATGGGCCCCGTCGTCACGGTCAACTCGGCGACCTTGGTGAACAAGGGGCTCGAGCTGATCGAGGCACACCTGCTGTTCGACGTGCCGCTCGACGCGATCGACGTGGTCGTGCATCCCCAGTCGTTCGTGCACTCGATGGTCGAGTTCATCGACGGCTCGACCATCGCCCAGGCCTCACCGCCCGACATGCGCCTCGCCATCGCACTCGGGTTGTCCTGGCCCGAGCGGTTGCCCGACGTCGTCCCCGGTTGCGACTGGAGCCGACCCACCAACTGGACCTTCGAACCGCTCGACTCGAGCACCTTCCCGGCGGTGGACCTGGCCCGCTGGGCGGCCGCGACGTCGGCAACCCATCCGGCGGTCTACAACGCCGCGAACGAAGAGTGCGTGGCCGCGTTCCTCGGCGGCCGGATCGGCTTCCTCGACATCGTCGACACGGTCGCACGAGTGCTGGGTGAGCACGACGGCGTGGCGGCGGCAGCGGTCACGCTCGGCGAGGTCCTGGCCGCCGAGACCTGGGCCCGGGCTCGGGCGACGGAGCTCGTCAAGGCGCGGTAGCCGAGGCTGCCAGGAGCGGTACCCAGGCGCACGGCTCAGCCGGCTGGGTGCTGGCTCCCAGCCGAGGCGCTTACCCTGTTATCGGGGTCCGCCACCCGGCCCCGTCACGCACAAGGAGAACCATGGCCTACGCGATCGGTGTCCTGGTCCTCGTCCTCGGTGTCCTGCTGTCCGTCGGCTTGCACGAGGTCGGACACATGATCCCTGCCAAGAAGTTCGGCGTCCGGGTCAGCCAGTACATGGTGGGATTCGGCCCGACCCTGTGGTCGCGCACCCGGGGCGAGACCGAGTACGGCGTCAAGGCCATCCCGCTCGGTGGTTACGTCCGGCTGATCGGGATGTACGCACCCTTGTCGGCGACGGGCACCACTCCCGGCCGTTGGGGTGCTGAGCTAGCCCAGGCCGCGCGGGATGCGAGCAACGACGAGGTGCGGCCGGGCGAGGAGGGCCGCGCGTTCTACCGGCTCACGGTGCCGAAGAAGGTCATCGTGATGCTGGGCGGCCCGGTCATGAACCTGGTCATCGCCGTCGTCCTGCTCGCCGTCGTGCTGATCGGCTTCGGGATCCAGACGGCGACGACGACGGTCGCGTCCGTCTCGCAGTGCGTCGTCCCGGCGAGTGCGGGCGCTGCGCGGGCGTGCACGAGCGCCGACCCGATCGCACCGGCCGCGGCGGCCGGGATCCTGCCGGGCGATCGGATCGTCTCCCTCAACGGGATCGCGGCGACCTCGTGGGACGCCCTGACCGCGCAGATCCGGAAGTCGGGCGGCGTCGCGGTGCCGATCGAGCTCGAACGGGACGGCGCCCTGGTGACCACCACCGTGACCCCGTTGCTCACCGAGCGCCCGGTCTTCGACGCGCAGGGCAACGCGGTGCTCGACAAGACCGGGAACTACGTGACCGAACCGGCTGGGTTCCTCGGTGTCAGCCCGGGCGTCGCCCGGGTCCATCAGCCGGCCGGAGCGGTGCCGTCGCAGACCTGGACGGCCGTCTCCGGTACCGCGTCGATCATCGTCGGGCTCCCGGCGAAGCTGGTGGACGTCGCGAGATCCGCCTTCGGCCATGCGCCGCGCGACCCGAACAGCGTCGTCGGGCTGGTCGGTGTCGGACGGCTCGCCGGCGAGATCGCCGCGGCCCACGGCCCCGGCGCGACCCTCTCCGCGCGGATCGCCGAGATGCTCGGACTCATCGCGTCGTTGAACATCGCGCTCTTCGTCTTCAATCTGGTTCCCCTCGTCCCGCTCGACGGTGGCCACGTCGCCGGCGCGCTGTGGGAGGGCGTGAGGCGCCAGGTGTCCCGGGTCCGTGGGCGCGGTCGCACCGGGCCGGCCGACGTCGCGCGGCTGATGCCGCTGGTCTACGCGGTCTCCGTGGTGCTGGTCGTGATGAGCGTTCTGCTCATCTACGCCGACGTGGTGAACCCGGTCACGCTGGGCGGTTAGGACCCCCTTGTCGGCGGGGGTGATACTGGACCAGTGAGAACCTCGATCTCGCTCGGCATGCCCGAGGCACCCGCGCCCGTCCTGGCACCGCGTCGCCCGACCCGCCGGATCCACGTCGGCAAGATCGACGTCGGCGGCGGCGCCCCGGTGAGTGTCCAGTCGATGACCACCACCCCGACCACGGACATCAACGCGACGCTCCAGCAGATCGCCGAGCTGACAGCCGCCGGCTGCGACATCGTCCGGGTGGCCGTACCGACCCAGGACGACGCCGATGCGCTCCCGGTGATCGCGCGCAAGTCGCAGCTGCCCGTGATCGCGGACATCCACTTCCAGCCGAGATACGTGTTCGCGGCGATCGACGCGGGGTGCGCCGCGGTCCGGGTCAACCCCGGCAACATCCGCAAGTTCGACGACCAGATCAAGGAGATCGCGGCCGCGGCGGCCGACGCGGGGGTATCGATCCGGATCGGTGTCAACGCTGGCTCGCTCGACCCGCGGCTGCTCGCGAAATACGGCAAGGCCACCCCCGAGGCGCTCGTGGAGTCCGCGGTCTGGGAGGCCTCCCTCTTCGAGGAGGTCGGGTTCCACGACTTCAAGATCTCGGTCAAGCACCACGACCCGGTGGTCATGGTGCGCGCCTACGAGCTGCTCTCGGAGCGGGGCGACTGGCCGCTCCACCTCGGGGTCACCGAGGCGGGTCTGGCATTCCAGGGCACCATCAAGTCGGCGACCGCGTTCGGGGCGTTGCTGAGCCAGGGCATCGGCGACACGATCCGGGTCTCGCTCTCGGCCCCTCCGGTCGAGGAGGTCAAGGTCGGCATCCAGATCCTGCAGTCGCTCAACCTGCGCCCGCGCAAGCTCGAGATCGTCTCCTGCCCGTCCTGCGGTCGGGCCCAGGTGGACGTCTACTCCTTGGCGGAGCGAGTGACCGCCGGGCTCGAGGGGATGCAGGTGCCGCTGAGGGTCGCGGTGATGGGTTGCGTCGTGAACGGCCCCGGCGAGGCACGTGAGGCGGACCTCGGCGTCGCCTCCGGCAACGGCAAGGGCCAGATCTTCGTCAAGGGGGTCGTGGTCAAGACCGTTCCCGAGTCCCAGATCGTCGAGACCCTCATCGACGAGGCGATGAAGATCGCCGCGACGATGGAGGCCGCCGAGGGAGAAGCGCCGATCGTCTCGGTTGGCTAGCCCGAACCCAGGGCGCGCCACCTCGCGGTGGTGCAGAATCCCGACATGGGTCGGTGGCGGGAGACGACGGTGGGACCGCGGGTGCCCGGCGTCGGGGTGCTCGGCGACGCCGACCTGGACGCCGCCCGCGCCGTGTGCGCGAGGGCTCCGGTGGAAGCGGTCCTCGCCGCGTCCCGGATCGATGCCGCCGCGCGTCTGGGCATCGAGCGTTCCGGCGGTGAGCTGTGGGGCTACCACCGCGACGGCAAGCTCGTGGCGGTGGCCTGGGCCGGAGCCAACCTGGTCCCGGTCGTGCCGGATCGCGACCCGGCGGCCATCGACGCCCTTGCTGCCATCGCGGCCGATCGGGGCCGGAACTGCTCGTCGATCGTCGGTGACGCGGCGGTCGTGATGGGTCTGTGGTCGCGGATCCGGGATGACTGGGGAACACCGCGAGACATCCGCGAGGACCAGCCCTCGCTCATCATCGACCACGCGCCGCAAGTGGAGTCGGACCCGTTCGTGCGCACGGCCGACTACGACGACTTCGACGACGTGCTACCGGCGTGCGTCCAGATGTTCACCGAGGAGGTCGGCTACTCGCCCCTCATCGGTGGCACCCGCGCCTACCAGGACCGGGTTCGCTCGCTGATCGCGGCGGGTCGCTCCTTCGTGCGGATGGCGCCGACGCCGACCGGCCAGCGCGTCCTCTTCAAGGCCGAGATCGGGGCCGCGGCCCTCGGCGTCGGACAGGTCCAGGGCGTCTGGGTGGTGCCGGACCGCCGCGGGGAGCGGCTGTCGGAGAGCGGGATGGCGGCCGTCGTCGA
Source organism: Cellulomonas sp. (assembly GCA_017882855.1). Taxonomy (GTDB): domain Bacteria; phylum Actinomycetota; class Actinomycetes; order Actinomycetales; family Cellulomonadaceae; genus JADGOR01. The sequence goes on from JADGOR010000110.1 coordinate 4,894, forward strand.
GGCCACCCACAGCTCGATCGCGCCCGTCGTGTCGCTCTACGTCAACCACTACAACGCGCCGGCCCTCGCCGCGTACGACCGGGTCGGGTTCCGACAGGTGGGAACATACGCCACGATCCTGTTCTGAGCTGGGGCCCTTCAGCGCAGCAGGCGGGACATCCGACGGTCGGCGAGCGCTTGCCTCAAGACCTCGCCGATGACGCCGTGGAGTCGGGCCAGGTCGCCGGTGGTCAGGGATCGCGTCAGCGTGAACGGGCTCATCCGCGCCGCGTGCAGGATCTCGTCGGAGTAGGCGTTGCCGATCCCCGCCACCTGGCGCTGGTCGCGGAGCAGCCCCTTCACCTGCTGGTTGCGGGCCGCGGCCAGGGCGCCGAGCCGTTCGACCGTGAAGGCGTCGCTCAGCGCCTCGACCTCAGGCAGCTCGGGCACCGGCCCATGGTGCAGCTTCGGGGCGCAACTCGCCCATCACGAGCACCACTAGGCTGGCGGCCATGCTGCTGCGGATGTCCACGTTGTTCTTGCGAACCCTGCGCGAGGACCCGGCCGACGCCGAGGTCGCCAGTCACCGCCTCTTGGTCCGGGCGGGTTACATCCGCCGCGCCGCGCCGGGCATCTACACGTGGTTGCCGCTCGGGTTGCGGGTGCTGCGCAAGGTCGAGGACGTGGTGCACGAGGAGATGGCCGCGGCCGGCGCCCAGGAGGTGCACTTCCCGGCGTTGCTGCCCAGGGAGCCCTTCGAGGCGACCGGGCGGTGGACCGAGTACGGGCCGAACATCTTCCGGCTCAAGGACCGCAAGGGCGCGGACTACCTGCTCGCGCC
>JADGOR010000111.1 GCA_017882855.1 Cellulomonas sp.
CGGTCACGCGATGCGGGAAGCCCCACACTCCATGAAACCATCGTGAGACCGGCTGCAGTGTTCTCCCCAGTCCGGCAGGAGGTGCTGATCCAGTCCGGCAGGACGTGGACTACGTGGTGATTTCAGGGCCGTGCGAACCGCGCCTGCTCGCTGATTCGGAGCGTCTCCGCGAGATCCTCTGTTCGACGGATCGACCCCTCGTGCTCGAGATCACCGAGCACGAGGTTATCGAGGACTACGCGGCCCTGCGCGAGGCCGTTGGCGCGGTGGGCCAGGACATCCGCCTCGCGGTCGATGACGCGGGCGCCGGGGTGGCCAACTTCGGCCACATCATCGAGCTCCGGCCCGACTTCGTGAAGCTCGACATCAGCTTGGTGCGCGGGGTGAACGCCGACCTCGGGCGCCAGGCCCTGGTCGCGGGCATGCGCCACTTCGCCCGCACCGTCGGCTGCCGCCTCATCGCCGAGGGGGTCGAGACCGAGGCGGAGGCCCGCACCCTCACCGGCTTCGGGGTCGAGTTCGGGCAGGGCTATCTCCTCGGGCGTCCGTCGCCCGTCGACGTGTGGGCCGGGGCTCGACCGGCCGCCTGACACGCGGGATAGCGGATCGGTTGGCACAGCCCGCGACGCCGATCCCACACGACGGGTTCATGGTGTGTGGGGCTTCCCGCCTCGCGTGACCGTCCAAGCAGCCCGTTGGGTGATCCCCAAGACCAGACAGCACGTTGCACGTGATGAGGGGCTCGTGCCAGCTTCGCGGTCAGTGTCGCCGCCATCCCCGCGAGCGCCGTCACGGCCGCGAGGCCGAGCAGGGTCTAGAAGAGCGCGCGGGCTTCGGCTCGAGCCACGCCCGAGAGGCACCCACAGGCAATATGCGGTGATCGGAGCGCATCCGAGGATGATCATGGCCGAGACCAGCACGGTCGTCACCTGCGACGGCGCCACGGCGTCGCGGTACCGGACCAGAGGCAGGAAGGTCGATGCGGCGACCACGAGTGCCGCGAGCACGAGCACCGGCAGCAGTCGCCGAGCGCGGTGACTGGGGGTCCGCGTGCGCAATGTGGCCAGGCCCAGGGCAACGAGGAGCGCACCGGCGATCCCCCGCACCTCGGGACCGGTCACGACCGCCAACCACCGCCAGGGGCCGGGTGGCGCCGAAGGATGTCGAGGTTGTCCCCGTTCTGACGGCGGGCGTGGGGCAGGAGTGGCGGCCACGCCTCCTCGGCGATGAGCAGTTCACCTTGCACCAGGAGCGCGCCACTGATGACGCAGCAGGATCTTCCGACCTTCCGGCGTGACCTGGAGACGGCGAACGTCGCCTGACGCAGGACCTGCTGTACCAGAGCAGTACTATCAAGCCCTTCGTGGCGGTGCATCCCGGTCGTACCCTGATGCCAGCTACCCCACCGTCACGAGTCGCCCCGTACATGCCCACCCTCTCCGTCCGCGGCCGCCTGATCCTGATCCTTGCCACGATGGGCGCAGTGGCCATCCTGGTGACCGTCATTCCGTTCTTCACGACGACCAGCATGCTCAACCAGTTGCCCACTGGGGTCGGCGACCCGAACCGCGCCTTCGCCGGCTACGCCCTACTCGCCGACACCTTGCGCGGCGAGGAAAGCGCCGTCACCCGTTACGCTCTCAGCGGCGATGAGCGCTTCCTCGAGCCGTACTCGACGGGGGCCGCCGCCGAACCGGGGCTGTACGACCGCATGAATAGCGACGCGGTGGGCAACCCGGGGATCGGCTCGGCGATCGTGACCCTCAAGGCCGCCGTGGACGAGTGGCGCGCAAGGTATGCCGATCCGACGATCGCCGCGGTCCGCGCCGGGCGCCCCGGCGAGGCCGGGTCGAGCGAGTCGATCAATGCCGGGGAAACGCTGTTCGACGCGGTGCGCGCCGGGCTTACCGATCTCGAGAGAGCGATGACCGGCCCGCCCCCCGAGCTCGCCGCCCAGGTCGCCGAGTTGAGCGGCGTGCGGACGGAGTTCTTCTTTGCCGCGGTTGCATTGCTCGCCCTTGCGCTCCTCCTCTCGGCCGTCTTCGTCACCCGCTGGGTCAGCCGACCGCTCGCCCGGCTCGTCAAGACCGCCCGGCGCGTCGAGGACGGCGAGGACGTCGCGTTCCCGGCGATGCGTCGTGACGAGATCGGAGACCTGGCCGCGGCGCTGGAGCGAATGCGCCGCGGGATGCGTTCTGGCCAGCAGACCGCCCGGGCTGCGGCCACGCGGGCCGAGACGGCCAACGCCGCCAAGAGCGAGTTCCTGGCGAACATGAGCCATGAGATCCGGACCCCGATGAACGGGGTCATCGGGATGATCGGGCTCCTGCTCGACACGGAGCTCGACGAGGACCAGCGGCATTACGCGGAGACCGTGCGCGCGAGCGGCGAATCCCTGCTCGATCTCCTCAACGACATCCTTGACTTCTCCAAGATCGAGGCCGGGAGCGTCGAGCTGGAGGCGCTGGACTTCGACCTGCGCTCCCTGCTCGACGACTTCGCAGCCATGCCGGCCCAGCGCGCCCACGACAAGGGGCTGGAGTTCATCTGCGCCGCGGCTCCGGATGTGCCTGCCCGTCTCGCCGGTGATCCGGGACGCCTGCGCCAGGTCCTCCTCAACCTGGCAGGCAACGCCTTGAAGTTCACCCACCAGGGCGAGATCTCGGTGCGGGCGGGACTCGTCGGCGAGACCGAGGCTGACGTTGTCCTGCGCTTCTCGGTCAAGGACACGGGCATCGGGATCGCGCCCGAGATGCAGGCGCGGATGTTCGAGAAGTTCACCCAGGCGGATGCCTCGACGACCCGCCGCTACGGCGGGACGGGACTCGGCCTGGCCATCTCCAAGCGGCTGGTGGAGCTGATGGGCGGCGAGATCGGCCTGAACAGCGTAGAAGGGCATGGCTCCGAGTTCTGGTTCACGGTGCGCCTCGCCAAGCAGGCCGAGTCGGGACACCCCGCGATCCCGGCGGCGGATCTGCGCGGCGCCCGCATCCTCGTAGTGGACGACAACGCCACGAACCGCGAGGTCCTGACTGCCCAGCTGCGGGCGTGGGGCGTACGCTCAGAGGAAGTTGCAGACGGTCAGTCGGCACTTCTGGTCCTGGGCCACGCCAGGGATGCGAACGACCCGTTTGCAGCAGCCATCATCGACATGCAGATGCCGGACATGGACGGCAGCGACGTCGCCCGGGCCATCAAGGCAGACGCGACGCTGGCGCACACCCGCCTCATCCTGATGACCTCGCTTGGCCAGCGCGGCGACGCGCGGCAGATGGAGGAGATCGGCTTCTCCGCGTACCTCATGAAGCCGGCGCGACAATCGGACCTGTTCGACAGCCTCTCTGCCGTCCTGGCCGGCTCGCCGGTCAGCCGTGGGGCGCGGCATATCGTCACCCGTCACGCGGCCCGCGAGATGCGGCGCGGCGCGGTCCGCATCCTGCTTGCCGAGGACAACCTCACCAACCAGCAGGTTGCGCTGGGAATCCTCAAGAAGCTGGGACTGCGGGCGGATGCCGTCGGCAACGGCGCGGAGGCCGTGCGGGCGCTCGAGACGGTCCCGTACGACCTCGTGCTGATGGACGTCCAGATGCCGGAGATGGACGGCCTGGAGGCCACGGCGAGGATCCGCGATCCGCGGTCCGCGGTCCTCCATCATGGAATCCCGATCATCGCGATGACCGCCCATGCCATGCAGGACGACCGGGACCGGTGCCTGAAAGCGGGGATGGACGACTACGTCACGAAGCCGATCTCGCCGGAGGCGCTGGCTGCGGCGCTCGATCGGTGGCTGCCCCGGGAGGAGCCTGCCCTGACCGCCCCGAGGCAAGCAGCCCGTCCGCCGGCCGGCCCCGTCGTGCCCGCGCCCGACCAGGCAGCCGCATCCGAGACGCCCGTCTTCGATGCGGCCGGCATGATGGAACGCCTCTCGGGCGACCAGGAGCTGGCTCGCATCGTGGTGGATGGCTTCCTAGAGGACGCGCCGCGGCTCGTCGAGGCGCTCCGGGGTGCCCTCGAAGCGGGCGACGCCGCTGGCGCGATCCGGGGGGCCCACACGATTCGGGGTGCATCGGCCACGGTCGGCGGCGAGGCACTGCGGGCTGCGGCGTGGGAGCTGGAGAAAGCAGGCACGGCTGGGGACTTCAAAGCCGTGGCGGCCGGACTGCCCGGGCTCGAGTCCGAGCTCGGCCGGCTGCGCGACGCAATGTTCCGGTTCTCCGAGGACCTGCGGCGCGAACCGGCTGGAGTGGTGTGACACAGTGAGGATCCTGATCGCCGACGACGACCTCACGTCTCGCCTTGTCCTGACCGGCGTCTTGAAGAAATCGGGCCATGACGTCGTGACCGCGGTCGACGGCGACGAAGCCTGGGAGGCGATGCGGCAACCCGATGCGCCGGCGCTCGCGATCCTCGACTGGATAATGCCGGGGCTCGCCGGCGTGGAGGTCTGCCGACGCATCCGGGGCCGTCAGTCCGACCAGCCCCCGTACCTCATCCTCCTGACCTCGCGGGGCGAGAAGGCCGACATCGTCGCGGGCCTGGCGGCCGGAGCCGACGACTACCTGGCCAAGCCGTTCGACTCCGGCGAGCTGCGGGCCCGGGTCGACGTTGGTCGGCGGGTCATCGAGCTGCAGGCTCGCCTGCTCGAGGTCCGTGACGAGCTCGCCCACGAAGCCACCCACGACCACCTGACCGGGGCCTTCAACCGACGGGCTTTTGCCGACATCTTGGCGCGGGCCCTCTCGGCGGAGCGCCGGCATCACCACGGACTGGCCCTCGGGATCTGCGACATCGACACGTTCAAGGCGGTCAACGACACGCACGGCCACCAGGTCGGCGACGAGGTGCTCGTCGCGCTCGTCGGGCTGATCACCGCACAGCTGCGCGGCCACGACGTCCTGAGCCGCCTCGGTGGAGACGAGTTCGTGGTGGTCGCCGGGCACACCCGGGACACGGACGTCCGGATGCTCTTCGAGCGCCTGCGCGCCGCGGTCGCCGAACACCCGATCGCGACGACGGCCGGCGACGTGCCGGTCAGCCTGAGCATCGGCGTCAGCACGTGGCACGAGGGCGAGACCGAGGAGGGCCTCCTCGCAGCCGCCGATGCCGCGCTCTACCGGGCCAAGGCCGCCGGGCGGGATCGCGTCTCACTCGCCGATGAACCACAGCCGTCGAACCTACATGCATAAGCGTCGCTGACCTCGCGCCACGAACCGGCTGCGCTTCTTGCCAGACCCGGCGAAGGGCAACCAGCCCGACGCCGCGGATCGAAGCCCCAGAACGGTGAGACTGAGCGGCTGACTGCGGCCGATACGGTCCCGTCTCCACGCACGTGAGCACCCGCAGTGGACGGCCTCCGATTTTCGTTGCTTTCGCGCACCTTACCCGGCGGCTGGGCCAACGGGCACGGCGGGTGCTCGCTCACGATCCGAGGTGTGGGAACGGCCGGGTCAAGTCCTCTTGCCCGGCCAGGCCGGTGGCTGGTGGTGAGGCTACGGCTATCCGTAGAAGACCACCGCGCCGAAGAGGAGGGCCATCCCGAGAACGAGACAGCCAGCGATGGCGGCTGTGGCGACCCACCACCGCACGCTGCGACCATGCAACATCCGAGAGCCACGTCCGCGGACCTCCGGGTGCCAGCCGTCGGCGCGGCCGGATCGTCGGCGTCTCACAGTGGCACCTCACCTCCCGCCCGCAGCGTTGCCG
>JADGOR010000048.1 GCA_017882855.1 Cellulomonas sp.
GACGTCGGACACCACGCCCTCCGCGCCCGAAGGCCTGCCGGTCACGCCGCCTGCGAGTCCGGACGCATCGGCTCCCGCGCCGACGAAGCCCGAAGCAGCGGTTCCCCCGCCGAAGGCCCGCGAGACCACCCGCGCGGCCGGCGCCTGGTTCGCCACGACTGCTGCGCTCGTGCTCCTGGTGCTGCTCATCATCCTGATCCTGCAGAACCGGAACGACGTGACGGTGCACTACCTCGGCCTCAGCGGCTCCATCCCGCTCGGGACAGCGCTGCTCGTCGCGGCAGTCGCCGGCGCCGCCGTGGTCGCCATCGTGGGCGTCGTCCGACTCACGCAGCTGCGGGTGAAAGGGCGCCGGGCCCGGCGGCTGGAAGCGAAGCGCGCCAAGAAGCTCTGATCTCCCTGGCCTGACACGCCCGGGCCGAGACGCCGCCGACGAGCCACAATGGGGTCGACGACACCGTCCGACGCCGAGGACATCGACACCCGTCCGACGGCGCTGCAGGAGCCTGACTCGCGTTCGAGACCCGACGATCTCGGCCGTGTTCGGTGAGACTCGGCCGGTGAGATCCGAGATCCCGTCGGGCGTTCGGTGTCACACATCCGGCTGCGCCGCGACAGATCGTCTACCGCGACAGTCGGTGGTCCCGGCGTAGGATCCCCGCGTGATGCGGAGACGGGACTGATGCCAAAGGCGCTGCCCACCGTCTACGACGTCGCTGCGCGCGCCGGGGTCTCGATCGCGACCGTGTCGCGAGTGTTCCGGCGACCGGACGAGGTGACCGAGGCGACCAAGACTGTCGTCCAGGCCGCCGTCCGCGATCTCGGATACGTGCCGAGCGGGAGCGCACGGGGGCTCGCCGCGCGGCGCACGGGGTCCATCGGACTGTGCTTCCCGGACTTCGACGGGATCGATCAGTTCGACCCGCTGACGTTCACGGCGGGACCTGTGTCGGTCGCACTTGACCCGGCCGGCGACTTCGAGCCGACCGGCGACCTGTACATCAGCGAGGTCATGCGCGGCATCGAGATCGAGGCATGGCGGCATGGCGTGGCCGTGACGATCGCTGTCGCGCGCGGTCCGCGCCGGTCCGAGATCTTCGACAACCTCGCCGGTCGCGTCGACGGAATGGTGGCACTCTCGCGCACCGTGCCGGACGAACTGCTCGCGCACATCGCGCGCCGGATCCCGGTCGTGATGATCGCAGGTCCGCGCGCAGATGACGCGTATGACCACATCAGCACCGACAGCGCGGGCGGCATGCGCGCGATGACCGAGCACCTGATCACCTCGCACGGCATCACGGACCTGGCCTTCATCGGTGGGCCGGCGGACTCACCCGACGCCAAGAACCGCTTCGACGGGCACCGCGAGGCGCTGCGCTCCGCCGGTCTGCGCGTGGCGCGCGCGCCGAGGATGCGGGGCGACTTCACCCGGTCGCAGGGCCGTGCAATCGGCCGCGAACTGCTCGCCGAGGGTCGCCTGCCACGTGCGCTGGTGTGCGCGAACGACCAGACGGCACTCGGGGTCCTCGATGCGCTGACCCGGGCGGGGGTGCGGGTTCCCGAGGACGCGGTCGTCACGGGCTTCGACGGCATCGACGCGACGCAGCTCTCCAGCCCGCGCGTGACGACGGTCCGTCAGCCTATGCTCGAACTGGGCCGTGCGGCGGTGGACACTCTGCTGCGTCGCCTGAGCGATCCGCAGCTGGCTCCCGACTCCCGGACGTTGCCGGTGGAGGTCCTGCTGCGCGAGAGCTGCGGTTGCCTTCCTGTCGCCTCGCACGACGACTTCAGCTAGTTCCCGAGGTCCCCCACCACCTGGGTCTGCCAGGTCCATGCGGACGCGCCCCGGGTTGCGCATGTGGATGTATGCGCATACATTGTGAGAACGCGCAGAGCACTGCAGCTCGGGCGCCGGAGCAGCGCCTCGCGTCGCTCTCGTGACGATGACGACACGAAGGAGAAGGACGCCATGACGAATGGCTCCCGGCGGGTGCCACGGCGCCTCGCTACCGCGCTCGGGGTAGGGCTTGCGGCTGCCCTGGTGGTCAGCGGATGCTCGGCCACCGTCCAGACGAAGGGCACCGCCTCGAGCGGGACCGGATCGCTGCTGTTCGCCGCCGACAACGGCTCGCCCACGTTCGCGCGCAACTTCAACCCGTATTCAGGGAGCAAGCGCAACACCGCGACGATCATCTACGAACCCCTGTTCGTGGTGAACACGCTCGACGGCAAGGCGGCGCCGTTCCTCGGCACCGCGTACACCCAGCCCGACGCGAAGACGATCGTCATCGACATCCGCCAGGGCGTGAAGTGGTCCGACGGTCAGGCCTTCAGCGCCGACGACGTCGTGTTCACCTACGAGCTGCTCAAGAAGTTCCCCGCCCTCGACACGACGGGTGTCTGGCAGCACCTCGCGAGCATCGAGGCCAGCGGCTCGAAGGTCACGATGCACCTCACTGCCGAGGACGTACCGGCCGCGAACATCGTGCTCGCCATTCCGATTGTCTCGCAGCACCTGTGGAAGGACATCGCCGACCCGGTGACCGCGACCGACGAGAATCCCGTCGGGACGGGCCCCTACACGCTCGGCGACTTCGGCCCGAACCAGTACAAGCTCGAGAAGAACCCGACCTACTGGCAGGCCGACAAGGTCGCCGCGACCGAGCTCGTCCTGCCGGCGGCCAACACACAGCTCGACATCGTGAACAACGGCTACGACTGGGCGTACGCGTTCATGTCGGACGTCGAGAACACCTGGGTCAAGGCCGGCAAGGGCAACACGTACTGGTTCCCGCCGGGCGGCACGATCAGCCTCCTGCCCAACCTCACCAAGGCGCCGTACAACGACGTGAACTTCCGCAAGGGCCTGTCCGCAGCGCTCGACCGGAAGGCGATCGCCGACGTCGCCGAGGAGGGCTACGTGCAGGCCGCCGGCCAGTCTGGCCTGCTCCTGCCCAACCAGCAGGACTGGCTCAGTTCCGCTCTGCCGGACAGCGGCGCGGTCAAGCAGGACACCGCGGCCGCGCTCGCCTTCTTCTCGAAGGCCGGGTACACGAAGACGGGCGACAAGCTCGTCGACGCGAGCGGCAAGCAGCTCACGATCGCGATCACGACGGCGAACGGCTGGACGGACTGGCTGCGCGGAGTCCAGGAGGTCCAGAAGGAGCTCCTGGCCATCGGTATCGCGGTGACGATCAACCAGCCGCAGCCCGCGGCCTACCAGCAGGCGATCCAGAACGGCGACTTCGACGTCGCCCTGGGCTCGTTCGGTGGCACCGGCTCGGTCTACCAGGACTTCAACAACCTGCTGAGCAGCGAGTTCCTGAAGCCCGTGGGCACCAGCACGGTCGCGAACTACCAGCGGTTCTCCGACCCGAAGGTCGACGCCCTGCTCGCTCAGCTCAAGGTGACCATCGACACCACCAAGCAGAAGGACATCGCCAATCAGCTCCAGCAGGCGATGTACGACCAGGTTCCCGTGATCGGCATGTTCTACGGCGGACTGTGGGGTCTGTTCTCGGACAAGAGCTTCACGAACTGGCCGAGCAAGGACAACCCCTACGCCACACCCCAGACCTGGGGCTCCAACCCGCTGCTCGTCCTGACGAACATCAAGCGCGTCGGCAGCTGATCCACCCACGCGACCCGGTCGCGGGCGGGGCGACGCCTCAGTCGTCCTGCTCGCGACCCCGGTCGCACGCCGGCCCGCCCGGCGCCCGTGTCCCCCGCACCCCGAACCTCCCGACGAAGGCGAGCACACCGTGCGGTACATCCTGCGCAAGCTCGGCTTGCTGATCCTCACGGCATGGGCCGCGATCACGCTGAACTTCCTGCTCCCCCGGCTCATGCCGGGCTCTCCGGCCGATGCGGCCCTCGCGAAGCTCGCCCAAGCCGGACCCGTGAGCCCCGCGACCCGGGCCGCGATCGAGGTCCAGCTCGGCGTGCCGACGGGCGGCATCGGATCCCAGTACGTGCAGTACCTGGGCAACGTGGTCCACCTCGACTTCGGGGTCTCCTACACGTTCTTCCCGCAGAGCGTCTCGTCGCTCGTGACCTCGGCGCTGCCCTGGACGCTCGTCATGGTCGGGCTCGTCACGATCCTCGCGTTCGTCATCGGGACGCTTGTCGGGGTGCTGGCGGCCTGGAAGCGCGGCACGTGGCTCGACACGCTGCCCACGCTCAGCGGAACCTTCACCTCGGCCTTCCCGTACTTCTGGACCGCGCTGCTCCTCGTCTTCTTCCTCGGGTACGTGCTGCGGTGGTTCCCGACGTCGGGCGCGTACGGTGCGTCGGCGTCACCGAACCTCAGTGGGACGTTCCTCCTCGACGCGCTGTACCACGCGATCCTGCCCGCGTTGACGATCCTCATCACGTCGCTCGGTGGCTGGATCCTCGGCATGCGCAACACGATGATCAACACGCTCGGCGAGGACTACGTGACGTTCGCCGAGGCCAACGGCCTGCGCAACCGCACCGTCGCCCTGCGGTACGCCGCGCGCAACGCGATCCTGCCGAGCCTCACCGGCTTCGGCCTCGCGCTCGGCGGCGTCGTTGGCGGGTCGCTGCTCGTCGAACGGGTCTTCAACTACCCCGGCGTCGGCTACCTCCTCTACAACGCCGTGACCAACCAGGACTACCCCCTCATGCAGGCCCTGTTCCTGATGATCACCATCAGCGTCCTGGTGGCGAACTTCATCGTCGACATCCTGTACGGCTTCCTGGACCCGAGGACACGCCGATGACCACGCAAGCGATGCTCCCCGAGTCGACCGGTTCGACACCCAGCACCGATCCCGCGACCGTCGTCCCGCACCTGCGAGGACCGGCATCCCCATGGCGCGTCCTCACCCGGGCCGTCGCGACCATCTGGAGCAACAAGAAGGCGCGACTCGGGCTCGTCGTCCTGGGCGTCTTCGTCCTGGTGGCCGTCTTCGCGCCGCTCATCGCACCGTACGGCGCGTCCGTGAACGGCTTCGGGCGCAACCAGCCGGGCAGCTCGGCGCACTGGTTCGGGACGACGGCCGCCGGCGAGGACGTGGTGTCCCAGGTGGTCTTCGGCGCGCGGGTCTCCGTGCTCGTCGGGTTCATCGCCGGGACGCTGTCGACGCTTGTCGCCGTGCTCGTCGGGCTCTCGTGGGGCTACGTGCGCGGACCGGTCGCCGACGTCATCAACTTCATCGTCAACCTCTTCCTGGTCATCCCAGGGCTGCCGCTCATGATCGTCGTCGCGGCGTACCTGCGGAACGGCGGCCTACCGATCATCATCCTCGTCGTCGTGCTCACCGGCTGGGCCTGGGGCGCGCGCGTCCTACGCTCGCAGACGCAGTCGCTGCGCGGACGGGACTTCGTGACCGCCGCGCAGTTCGCCGGCGAGGGCTCCTGGCGAATCGTCTTCCGCGAGATCCTGCCGAACATGACCTCGCTCATCGCGGGGAGCTTCTTCGGTGCGGCGACCGCCGCGATCCTCGCCGAAGCTGGCCTGTCGTTCCTCGGCGTCGGGGACACGACGACCGTGAGCTGGGGCTCGATGCTCTTCTGGGCACAGAACTCCAACGCGATCCTGACAGGTCAGTGGGTCCTGCTGTTCGCGCCCGGGCTGTGCATCGCACTGCTCGCGACGTCGCTCACCCTCATCAACTTCGGGGTCGACGGACTGTCGAACCCCCGGCTGCGGGAAGGAGCGGGTCGATGAGCCTGCTGGAGGTCACCGACCTGTCGGTCGTGTACGAACCGCACGGTGCGGAGCCGACGTACGCCGTCAGGAACGCCTCGTTCGCGCTCGAGCGCGGCGAGTTCGTCGGCCTCGTCGGCGAGTCAGGATCCGGCAAGTCGACCCTCGGCTTCGCGATCACTCGGCTGTCCAAGGCCCCCGCCCGGATCTCGGGCGGGTGCATCCTTTTCGACGGTCGGGACATCGCCGGCATCGAGGCCGAGGAGCTCCGACGCCAGCGCCAAGGAGGGTTCGCGATGGTGCTGCAGTCGGGCATGAACGCGCTCAACCCGGTGCGGAGCATCCGCAACCATTTCGGCGACATCTTCGCGGCACACGGCCACGTGCCACGAGACAAGAGGCGCGCCCGGGCCCGCGAGCTGGTCGAGAAGGTCGAGCTACCTGCGTCGGTGCTCGACCGCTACCCCGGGGAGCTGTCCGGCGGGATGCGTCAGCGCGTCTCGATCGCGCTCGCGCTGTCGCTCGAACCGCAGCTCATGGTGTTCGACGAGCCGACGACGGCGCTCGACGTGCTCGTCCAGCACGCCGTGATGAACACGATCCGCGACCTTCAGCGCGCTGAGAACTTCACGGCTCTGCTTGTGAGCCACGACCTGGGCGTCGTGCTCGAGTCGACGTCGCGCGTGATGGTCATGCACGACGGCGAGATCGTCGAGGACGCCCCGGCCGCACAGATCCTGCACGCGCCGCAGCACGAGTACACGCGAATGCTGCTCAGCCACTACGCCGACCCGCGTGCCGAGGTCGTCGAGCTGCCCGGTCTCGCGGTTCGCGGTGCGACGATCGAGACCTCGGGCGGGTCCGTCGCGGTGCCCTCCGGCGGTCGAGCCGGCCGACTCGCTCACTCGGCGATCGTCGTCGACGACGTGACCAAGCTGTACCCGCCGCCGCGGCGCGGAGAGGACCCCGTGACCGCGGTTGACCACGTGTCGTTCACGCTCGAGCCCGGGCAGGCCATGGCTCTCGTGGGTGCGAGCGGCTCGGGCAAGAGCACGATCGCCAAACTCGTCACTGGCGTCGAGCGGCCCACGTCGGGCAGCGTGCGGTTCGGCGACGACCGCGTCGAGACCCTGAAGCGCAGGGGGCTCCGGGACCTGCGCCGCGAGATGCAGATGGTCTTCCAGGACCCGTACTCCGCACTCAACCCGCTAAACACCGTCGAGTACACGCTCACGCGACCCGTGGTCAACTACTCCGCCCTGCGCGGGGTCGACGCGCGGCGCCGGGTGCTCGAGCTGCTCACGACGGTCGGCCTGACACCCGTCGAGCAGTTCGCCGCGAAGCTCCCGCACCAGCTCTCGGGCGGCCAGCGGCAGCGTGTCGTCATCGCCCGCGCGCTCGCGTGCGACCCGCAGGTCCTCATCGCCGACGAGCCGGTCTCGATGCTCGACGTGTCGTTGCGGGCCGGTGTGCTCGCGCTGCTCGACGATCTCCGTGTGCAGTTCGGGGTCTCGATGTTGTACATCACGCACGACCTGCTCTCCGCGCGCCTCGTGACCGACCACATCATGGTGCTCAACCGCGGTCGGGTCGTGGAGTCGGGTGTCACGGCACAGGTCCTGCGCTTCCCGAAGGACGCGTACACGGTCGAGCTGCTCGACGCGATCCCCCAGCCGGCCCGGGCCGGAGGTGCCGCGTGATGCTGCACTTCCCCGGGGGATTCCGCTGGGGGTCCACGACGGCCGCCCACCAGATCGAGGGCAACAACGTCAACACTGACTGGTGGGCGCGCGAGCACGCGTCGGGCACCACGATCGAGGAGCCCAGCGGCGACGCGTGCGACAGCTACCACCGGTATCGCGAGGACATGCAGGTCCTTGCCGACGTCGGCCTCGGCATGTACCGGTTCTCGCTCGAGTGGGCGCGGATCGAGCCCGAGAAGGGCTTCGTGTCGCGCGCCGAGCTCGACCACTACCGGCGCATGGTGGACACGGCGCGCGAGCTCGGGATCGAGCCGATGGTCACCCTCCACCACTTCACGATCCCGCGCTGGTTCGAGTCCGACGGCGGGTGGCTCGCGCCCGACGCGGTGGACCGCTTCGCCCGATTCACGGAGGCCGCCCTTCCCGTCCTCGACGGCGTCGAATGGGTGTGCACGATCAACGAGCCGAACATGGTCGCGATGTTCGCTGGCACCGACCCAGCTGCTGTCGACTCCGGCGCCGGCGCGCACACGACCATGCAGGCCTTCGGCCAGCCCGCACCGAACCCGCGCGTCGCCGATACGCTGCTCGCCGCGCACCGGGCCGCACGGGACGTGCTCGGTGCCGCAGGGCCGTTCCGCTCGGGCTGGACCGTCGCGACGCAGGACTTCCAGCCCGAGCCGGGCTGCGAGGAGATCGCCCGCGCCTACGCCTACCCGCGCGACGCGTGGTACCTCGAGGCTGCGCGCGGTGACGACTGGGTCGGGGTCCAGGCGTACACGCGCACCAAGGTCGGCGCCGACGGCCCACTGCCCGTCCCCGACGACGCGGAGACGACCCTCACGGGGTGGGAGGTCTACCCGGGGGCGCTCGAGGACGGAGTCCGCCTCGCGCACGCGATGGCGCCCGGCGTCCCCGTCTTCGTCACCGAGAACGGCATCGCGACGGCCGACGACGCCCGCCGGATCGAGTACGTGCGTGGCGCGCTCACCGGCCTGCACGCGGCGATCGCCGACGGTATCCGGGTCGAGGGCTACCTCTACTGGAGCCTGCTCGACAACTACGAGTGGGGCTCGTACGCGCCGACCTTCGGGCTCGTCGCGGTCGACCGAGAGACGTTCGTGCGCGCCGTCAAGCCCAGCGCCAGTTGGCTCGGCGAGGTCGCACGCGCCAACGCGGTCGAGAGCTCCCCGTGAGCACTGCCTCGGACCAGCTCGCGGGTGTGCTGCACGGTGCGAGCACGCACATCGAGCTCTCCGAGGCGGGTGACGTCCGGGCGATCCGCCACGGTGGCACCATGCTCGTGAGCCAGTACCTCCCGACACCGCACGACGCGATGGTGGGCGGCGTGTTCCTGCGCCGCCACACGACGGCGGGCACGCTCCAGGCGGAAACGATCGAGACGGGCTCTGTCGAGTCCGTCGCGCTCGTGGGCGGACGTGCGCACAGCACGTTCACGGTCGACGAGCGGTGCGCTCGCTGGTCAGGTGCGGCTCTCGGTGCCCGGTACACCGTGACGCTCACGCTCGACCCGGACGGTGTGCTCTGGGTGTGGCGTGTCGACCTCTCGGCTGCCGGCAGCGATGCCGGCACGGCGGTGTACGACGTCGTCCTCGCCCAGGACCTCGCGCTCGCCCCCGAGGCGATGTCCGCGAACAACGAGCAGTACGTCAGCCAGTACATCGTGCACCACGTGATCGACGACGAGCGTACGGGAGCGGTCATCGCGAGCCGCCAGACGATGGCGACCGCTCCCGTCCTCCCCCTCGCACTGACCGCGTTGGTCGAGGGGACGCGTGCGTACCTGACCGACGGGTTCTCGTTCTACGGGCTCGGCGCGAAGCTCGACGGGCGCGCCGCCGCGCTCGACTACGCGTCGTGGCGCTCGCTCGTCTACCAGTACGAGTTCGCGATGCCGACCCTGCTCGGCCCGTCGTTCGACCTGGCGGTTCCGCGCACGGTGCACGGCGTGACCGCGTTCGTGCCCGACTACCGCGGCGAGCTCGCCGACGCGCGTGACGCCGTGCCGCACCTGCTCGACCGGGCCGTGGCACTCGCCGCGACGACGGCACCGGCGGGGGGTGGACGAAATGCGGCCAGCGTCGCCGAGCGAAACACGCCGGGCACCGAAAGCGCCCCACCAGTCCGCTCCCTGCTCGTCTCGGCCCCGCTGCTCGCGGGCCGCGACCTGACGGACGACGAGCTCGTCGGGCTCACCGCGACGGGCAGCGCCACATCGGGCACTGCGGCAACCGGCACTGCGGCAACCGGCACTGCGGCAACCGGCACTGCGAGCGTGCTGCGCCCCGAGACCGCGCCCGACAGAACGCTGCTGTCCTACTTCACGCCCGACGCGACCCACGTCGTCAGCCGGGCCAAGGAGCTCCTGGTCGAGCGCCCCCACGGCCACGTGCTCAAGGCCGGCTCCGACGTCACGCCGAACGTCAACGTGCTCTCCTCGACCGCATACGCGTACGGGGTCTTCGCGTCGCACGTCGTCGTCGGCAACACGTCAGCGAACCGGTTCGTGTCTGTCCAGCGGAACCACCTGAACCTGCTGCGGTCGAGCGGCGTACGCGTGCTCGCGCGCGTCGACGGTGCGTGGCGGCTGCTCGGGGTGCCATCGGCGCTCGTCATCGACCTCGGCGGCCTGCGGTGGGTCTACGCGACGGACGCGGGTCTCATCGATGTGCACACGACCGTGCGGTCCGACGCGCGGGCCCTCGAGGTGCGCGTCGACACCGAGCACCCGCTCGACCTCCTCATGACCGCAGACATCGAGCTCGGCGAGGGCGCCTGGACCGCCACGAGCGCACTCGACGGCCGAGCGCGCGCATTCACGGCAGACGCCGGGACCGACGTGGGCGAGCACTGCCCCGACCTCACCTACGTGCTCGCGAGCGCGACCGGACGCCTCGGGGACGACTCCGTCTTGTTCACCGACGGTCGGGCGCGCGGCACGTCTCTCGTCACGGTCGCATTCGACGCAGCGACCACCGCGTCGGTCGTCCTGACGGGTGACCTCGAAGGTCCGCAGGCAGCGCTCGACGGCGCGCGCGAGGGCATCGACCACCCGCTCGACGTCGAGGCGGAGCTCGCGGCACACCGCGCGTACGTCGCCGACTTCACGCGCCACCTGCACGTCGACGGCGACGGTCGGCTCGCCGAGCTCAACCTCCTGCTCCCGTGGTTCACGCAGAACGCGCTGGTGCACTTCCTCGTCCCGCACGGACTCGAGCAGTACTCCGGCGCGGCGTGGGGCACGCGTGACGTGTGCCAGGGTCCGCTCGAGGTCAACCTTGCCTTCGGGCACCTCGACACCGTGCGGGACATCGTCCTGCGCGTCTTCGCGCACCAGCTTGACGACGGCACACTCCCCCAGTGGTTCATGTTCGACACCTACAGCGAGCGCTACCAGGACGACGCGCACGGCGACGTCGTCGTCTGGCCGCTCATGGCTCTCGGCGAGTACCTGACCGCGTCGGGCGACACGGCCGTCCTGGACGTCGAGGTGCCGTTCTGGGACCACGCCCACCGGCGCCCCGGGACTCGCCCGGTCCCCGTTGCCGAGCATGTGCGCCGGTCGCTCGACCACATCCGCACCCACCGCGCGCCCGGCACCCAGCTGCTCTCGTACGGCGAGGGCGACTGGGACGACACGCTGCAGCCCGCGAAGGCGTCGATGAGCGTGGAGATGGCCTCCGCGTGGACTGTGGCGCTCCTGTACCAGGCGACCCGCACACTCGCCGGCCAGCTGCGCGGGACCGCGCACGACGACCTCTCCTCCGAGCTCGGCGCCGAGGCAGACACGATCGCTGCGGAGTTCACCGATCGTCTCGTGATCGACGACGTGCTCGCGGGCTACGTCGTGTTCGCACCGGGGGGGCCGTGGCCGGTGATTCATCCGAGCGACAACCGGACCGGGCTCTCCTACCGGCTCATCCCGATGACCAGGTCGATCATCGCGGGGCTCTTCACCCCCGCGCAGGCGCTGCGCCACGAGACGCTGGTCGAGGAGCACCTGCACTTCCCCGACGGCGTGCGTCTCACGGACCGTCCCGCACCGTTCCACGACGGCATCACCCGGTTCTTCCGCCGCGGAGAGCAGGCCGCGAACTTCGGCCGCGAGGTCGGGCTCATGTACACGCACGCGCACGTCCGCTACACCCAGGCCCTCGCGGCCCTCGGGCGCTCGCGACTCGTCGACGAGCTGCTGCGGATCAGCCCTGTCGGGCAGCTCGACCGGCTCGCGACGAGCGAGCCGCGCCAGCGCAACTGCTACTACTCGTCGTCGGACGCGGCCTTCACCGACCGCTACGACGCCGCCGCGCACTTCGACCGGCTGCGGGACGGGACCGTCGGGGTCAAGGGCGGCTGGCGCGTGTACTCGAGCGGTCCGGGCATCTACCTCCGGCAGGTGGTCCAGGGTGCGCTCGGCATCATGGAGCGCACCGGAGCCGTCGTCTTCGACCCGGTGCTGGCGCTTGAGGACGACGGCACGAGCATCAGCATCGACCTCGCGGGCTCCCGCCGCACCGTGCGCTACCACATCGAGCCTGGCGACGCCTCGGTGCGGGTCGAGGTCGACGGTCGTCCGGCACCGGGGGTCGAGGTCGCGGCGCCGTACCGGCACGGAGGACTGCGAGTTGCCGGGGTCGACCTCATGGGACCGGGCGGAACCGGCACGGGCGTCATCGACGTGTACGTCGGAGAGGACCGCAGCACGCTCACGGCCTGACTGACGACGGCCGCCCACCTGACAGGCGCTGTCGGTGGCCGTTGCCGCAGCCAGTGGCGCCGGCTTCTCGTTTCCCTCAGCGCTCGCCCCCCCGTCCGAGAGCGTTGACACAAAGAGGTAGCGTCAGCGGCCGGAACGGGGGTGGTCATCATGGGTCGTCGGCCGTCGCTGCTCGACCCTCCTCGGTGTCCGCGGGTTGGGCACGAGGACACGCACGTCACGCTCGGGGGCACGTTCGGTTCGCCGCCGCGGCAGATGTTCAGGTGCGTCAGCGCGGACGGGTCCTCGCACCGCTTCGCCGGCACGCTGCCGCGGCTCATTGCGGAGGGCGAGGTGTGTCGGCACTGCGACAACGAGGTCCAGCGGCACCAGGAGCCGTGCTCACCCGGGACTACGAGTTCCACCTCCGGCTTGCGGCCAAGGCCCTCCTCGACGTCGGCAACGCACTGACCTACACCGAGACCGCGGCCCGGGCGAGATCGACCGCGGGGCGAGGGCTGCACGGCGGGATCCAACCCAACGGGTCCTTGTTGGCAGAGTGGATCGCTGTGTTCGCGCCACTGCTGGTTCGCGAGCACGCGGAGACGTGCTGGCCCGAGACGGTGCTCGTCGATTCAACGAACTTCATCATCAGCAGCACTCGGATGGGGACGTCGAAGCAGGCGTTCGCCATCGTGGCGGTGTATGGCTGTGCGAAGGATTCTGAGCGAGGCAAGCTCCTTGGCCTGTACGCGACGCACGAGCACTTCGCCGGGAGTCACGGCGAGGCGTTCGCCTACTTCGAGGCCCTCGGCAACGAGCGCTCCGGCGCCACGGGCATGTGGACGCCGCCGACGATAGTGCTCACGGACGGCGAGTGGGCACTGGTGAACGGCATGATCTTGTACTGGAAGGCGGCCCCCGGGGCCGCCGGGGGGACCGGGGCCGGCACCGCGCCGTATGCCAAGCGGTGCGAGTGGCACCTGCGCAAGAACGCCAAGCTCGCGCTGAAGAAGGCGGGGATCACCAGCCTCGACGACCCGATCCAGCCGCTCCTGGATGCGGCGTTCCAGACCCCGGCCGGTTGGGATGCGTTCTGCGCGGCAGCGCAGCCGTCTCCGCATGTCGCCCGCTACGTCACGCGCAACCACGAGCTCCGCGTCGACGACCTCGACCACCACACCGAAGTCCTTCGCGAAGCGGCCCGCGCAGCAGGCGGCCGCATCGAGCATCAGCGGCGCGGCTGCTGCACCGATCGAGCCTTCGACCTACGTCCCTGACCGCGGCTCCGCCACCCGTTTCATGTCAACGCTCTCGGATGGGGGGCCCCGGCTATGACGGCTCTTCACTATGGGTGGGTGAGGCCGGTTGGTCTGACTCCTTGAGGGATGCGGTGGCTCGTCGCCTGGGGTGTCAAGGAACAGCTGCGGATCCTGCTCGCCAGCCCCGACAAGGCCACCGCCAGGGCCGCACGCGCAAAGTTCAACCAGTACGTGACTTGGGCGGCGATGCCCGAAGCGCGACGCGACCCGACCTACCGCAGAGCCACCACGCGGAGAGTTGAAGAGCCGTCAAACACTGGCCGCGTCCGCGATCGAGGTCGTGCCCGTTGTCTCAGGTGCATTGTCAACTTGTCGGATTGCCCACCGCCGTGACTCCGCAGTGCCTGTGCTCGCGCGCCGTCTGATGCGTCGCTACGCCTGGCCCGGTCGCGCGGCCTGTGCCAGCAGGTCAGGATGAAGAAGTGCGGAGGCGTCGAGGACTTCGAGGCCCACGATCTTGCCGTCCTTCCAGTCCAGGACGACCATCGCAGAGACTCCCTCCGGCGGGTCAAGAGGCATGCTGTCGCGGCCCGGCGCCAGTTGCTCGTTGGTGAGATAGATGTAGGCGGCATCCGCTGCTGGGTCATAGGTGACGCGCACTCAACAATCTTCCTCGATCCCAGCCGCCAGCGGAAGCGAACCGAGTTCATCCCTGCCATGATCCCGACAGCGAGGGTGCACGGGGTGTGTTGACGACGTGTGGGCTTGCCGACTTGTGCGGCGCCCCTCACGTCCGCTCGGCTTCGGCCCCATCGGGCACGCTCGGCCAGGTCGTTGGATTCTGCTGGACCTCGCCATCGGCACCGGCCGCGTCGGACTCCCGCTGGCTGCACGCGGAGTGCTGGTCGAAGCGATCGACGCCTCCGAGAAGATGGTGGCGAAGCTGCGCGCCAAGCCCGGCGGGGCGTTCGTCGTCGAGTGCCCGGTCCCGGACCGACGACGGCATGATGACGGACGTCATCTCGAGGTGCTCGAGGTGACCGAGGACTCCGCGACGATCGAGGCGTCCGACTTCGACGCGGCCACCCAGCACTCGCGCACTCAGACGATCACCTTCGCCGACACCGGGATCCGCCTGCGACCCCACTTCGAGCGATACACCTGGCCCGACGAGCCGGACCTGATGGCCGCCGCCGCCGGGCTGCGGCTCGCCCAGCGCTACGTCGACTGGCACCGACAGCCCTTCGGCCCGGACAGCTCCGCCCACATCTCGGTCTACCGCCCGGCGTGAGCCTGGAACCGCGACGAACCGGGACGAATCGTGTCGCTCCGGTAGGGTGGCGCCCGTCGGGCGAGCGCGTGAGGCAGTGCGTGACGTCCTGATCGAATGAGGTGAAGGGGTGCGGATGAGTCGGGTAGTGGCGCGGGTCGTGGTGGGTGCGATGCTGGTCGGCTTGCTGGCCGGGTGCTCC
>JADGOR010000003.1 GCA_017882855.1 Cellulomonas sp.
GCCCCAGATGACGTAGCCCCAGATGTTCTCGTTGTTGCCGTTCCACAGCACGAGCGACGGGTGCGGCATGAGGCGGACGACGTTCTCGCGCGCCTCGGCCTCGACCTCGGAGCGGATCGGGTCCTCCTCCGGGTAGCTCGCGCACGCGAACAGGAAGTCCTGCCAGACCATGACCCCGGCTGCGTCGCAGACCTCGTAGAAGTCCTCGGTCTCGTAGATCCCGCCGCCCCAGACCCGGAGCAGGTTCATCCCCGCCGAGGTGGCCTTGCCGATGCTGCGCTCGTACTGCGCGCGAGTGACCCGGGTGAGCAGGTGGTCGTCCGGGATCCAGTTCGCGCCCTTGACGAAGATCGGGCGGCCGTTGACCCGGAAGGTGAACGAAGTGCCGATCTCGTCGGGGCTCGTGTCGAGCTCGACCGTGCGGAAGCCGATCCGGCACTGATACGTGTCGAGCGCGGCGTCCCCGGTGGCAAGGCTGACGGTGAGGTCGTACAGCGGCTGCTCGCCGTGGCCCAGCGGCCACCAGACGTCTACCTCGGGCACCTCGACGACGACGACGGCGCTCGTCTCGCCGGGGCCGACCGACACCTCGGCACGTACCCCGGCGACGGAAGCGGTGACGGTGAGCGGCGCGCCGTCGGCCAGGCCGAGCCCGGAGCGCTCGATCGCGACGTGCGCCTCGAGCCGTCCGGCTGTCCCGTCCGTGGTGACGAGCGGGCGCACGGTGGCGAGTCGCGCGACCCGCCACCGCTGCAGCTCGACCGGCTTCCAGATGCCCGCGGTCTGCAGGTCCGGTCCCCAGTCCCAGCCGAAGGAGCAGGCCATCTTGCGCACCATGTTGAAGGGGTGCTGGTTGGTGTGCGCCCGCTCGCCGAGCTCGTCC
Organism: Cellulomonas sp.; assembly: GCA_017882855.1. Taxonomy (GTDB): domain Bacteria; phylum Actinomycetota; class Actinomycetes; order Actinomycetales; family Cellulomonadaceae; genus JADGOR01. The sequence goes on from JADGOR010000003.1 coordinate 884, forward strand.
TCGACCTCCTCGGCGTACTCGAGCGCCGAGCGGAAGTCGACGGTGAGGTGGTGCGCGCCATCGGCGTCGATGCCGGGGCGGGCCAGCACCGCGCGCAGGTCGAACCGGTAGGAACGGTGCATGTTCTTGGTCAGCCCGAGCAGCGCACCGTCCATCCGGACGGTCGCGACGGTGTCCAGGCCGTGGAAGACCAGGTCGACCCGCTCGTCGTCGGCCGGCGGCACGGTGGCGACCGCCGTCTCGTACCGCCAGCTCGCGCGATGCGACCAGACGAGCGCGTCCTCGTTGAGGTCGAGGTAGGGGTCCGGGATGAGGCCGGCCGCGAGCAGGTCCGGGTGCGTGCTGCCCGGGACCGTCGCGGGGATCACCTGCCCGACGATGTTCTCGGGGAGAGGGCCGCCCACGCCACGGAGCGTCTAGCCGTCGTGAACCTGGGTCACAGTGCGATGCAGGGAAGGCATAGGTGTCTCTTCGGTGGCGTCGTCGGGGTGGAGGCTCGCGGATCGAATCGATTCGACAGCGTTGGGGATGAGTGTCTCACCGGGCCGAGTCACGCCGGAAATCGCGTAGGCTGACCTGTTGTGGCAAATGTCGAATGGCCCGTCGAGATCCGCGCGCTCCGCAGCACCCTCGAGACGATCACCGCCGTCAGCGACCCCGAGTCGTTGCGTGCGCGCGTCGCGGACCTGTCCGTGCAGGCCTCAGCCCAGGACCTGTGGGATGACCCCGATTCGGCGCAGAAGGTGACCACCGAGCTGTCCCAGACCCAGGCCGAGCTCGACCGGCTGTCCAACATGGCGAGCCGGATCAACGACCTCGAGACGCTCGTCGAGATGGCGACCGAGGCGGGCTCCAACGAGGCGGTGGCCGAAGCCGAGGTGCTGGCCGAGGCAGAGGTCGAGTTCGCCGGGCTGCGCAAGGACCTCGGCGAGCTCGAGGTGCGGACCCTGCTCAGCGGCGAGTACGACAAGCGCGAGGCGGTCATCACGATCCGGTCCGGCGCGGGCGGCGTGGACGCCGCGGACTTCGCCGAGATGCTGCTGCGGATGTACTTGCGCTGGGCCGAGCGGCACGGCTACCCGACTGCGGTGCTCGACACCTCCTACGCGGAAGAGGCCGGGTTGAAGTCGGCGACCTTCGAGGTCAAGGTGCCGTACGCGTACGGCAACCTGTCCGTCGAGGCGGGCACGCACCGGCTGGTCCGGATCTCACCGTTCGACAACCAGGGCCGCCGGCAGACCTCGTTCGCCGCGGTCGAGGTGATCCCGCTGATCGCCCAGACGGACACCATCGAGATCCCGGAGAACGAGATCAAGGTGGACGTGTTCCGCTCGTCCGGCCCGGGCGGCCAGTCCGTCAACACGACGGACTCGGCGGTGCGGCTCACCCACATCCCGACCGGCATCGTCGTGTCCATGCAGAACGAGAAGTCGCAGATCCAGAACCGCGCGGCTGCGCTGAGGGTGCTGCAGTCCCGGCTCCTGCTGCAGCGCCAGGCCGAGGAGAGCGCCACCAAGAAGGCGATGGCCGGCGACGTCAAGGCGAGCTGGGGCGACCAGATGCGGTCCTACGTGCTGCAGCCCTACCAGATGGTCAAGGACCTGCGCACCGAGTACGAGGTCAGCAACCCGGCGGCCGTGTTCGACGGCGACATCGACGGGTTCCTGGAGGCCGGCATCCGCTGGCGTCGGAGCGCGGAGCGCAAGGCGTAGGCGCGGCCCCGGCCAGCGTGACGGCGCAGGCGGCGCGCTGCCGGCCGGTTCGGCCTACCCGTCCCACGCTCGGGCGTGTGCCGTCACCCGTAGCTCGATCCCGTCCGACCAGGGCGCCGTCACCCAGCTGATCAGCGCCGGCTTCGCCACCGCGGCGAGGGTCACGTCAGCGGTGCGGCCGTCCGGCGTCGAGGCATCGACGACCGCCAATCCGTCGAACCGCTGGACCAGCGCACGGTGCCGGGCGAGACGGTCCTCGACCGAGGCTCGGACGCCGTCGTCGGTCAGCAAGAGCGCGGTACCGGGCCCGGGCCCGGTCAGCTCACCGCGGTAGAACGCGCCCTGGTCGATCGCGTCGGCGGCGTCGGCCGCGAGCGAGTCGGCCAGGGCCTGGAGCCGCTTGCGCTCGATGTGGATGCTCGACGCCGAGACGACGACGGTCACCAGGAGCAGCGCGATCACGCCGTACGCGATCGAGAGAAGGAGGACCTGGCCGTCGTCGCCCCGCGCGGCGCGGAAGCGTCGGAGCTTGCTCGATCGGGCCCCGCGGCCGTGCATTGGTCGCTCACCGCGCCTCATGGCCGGCCGGCCGCGTAGGGCGCGAGCGGCGCGATGCTCTCGGCACTCACCGTCACCGACATCGGGATGACGTCCTGAACGAACGAGGGGACCGCCGGGAGAGCAACGTCGACCGTGACGCGCACGCTCATGTCGTCGCCGGCGGCATCGCAGCGCGGCGTCGTACAGGCGAACTTCAGGGCGCGGGTCGCATCGACGTCGTGGAAGCCCTGGTCAGCGAAGGCGAGCTCGACCGCGACACCGGCCCTAGCGGCCGCGGCCGCGGGGTCATCGGCGGTGGACAGCACCCGGGCGGCCTCCCGAGCGGCTCCCTCGGCGGCGAAGGACGCCGCCTGGATCCGACCGACGACGAGCACGAGGTACACCGTGGGAACGAGGAGCAGCAGCGCGACGCCCAAGAACTCGACAACGGCGTTGCCCGCGTCGCCACCGCTGGCCAGGGCCGACACACGCCGGGCGCGCCATGCCGTGGCCGCGCGTCCGGCGCGTGCCACCAATCGCACCGAAACGGCCCACAGCCCACCTGGCGCGGTCACGGCTGCTCACGCACCGCGTGTCCCCGAACCGTCAGCGCATCAGCGGGACCCAAGAGACCGACCAGCGGCAGCGGTGCCGTCACGCGCACCTCGACCATCTCGACCCCGTCGGCCACGATGACGTCGGCCTCGACGTCCTGCGCGAAGCGCGGCGCCAGCGAAACCCTGATCAGGTCACGTGTTCGGTCGGCGCCGTCCTCGGGCGTCCGGTCCGCGAGCGCGCCGAATCGCGCGCCCTCTGAGGCGCAGTCCGTCAGCGTGTTCCGGATGTGCTGGACGAGAGCGAGCTGGACCACTCCAGCAAACAAGAGCGTGACGAGGCTCGCCACGAGGACGAAGTCGACGATCGCCGAGCCCGCGTCCCCGCGAGTGGCCCGCTTCACACCCCGGTGACGCGGTCGATCGCGGTCTGGAAGACGTTGACCAGCGCAGGGCCGGCGATGGCCCAGAGAGCGATCACCAGCCCCGCCGTCATGAGCGTGACGAGCACCCAGCCGGGAACATCACCCCGGTCGCTCTCCCCGCGCGCCGCTCGCGCGAATCGGCAGCGCAAGCGAGCGCCGTGGGCCAGCAGGCCAGTTCTCGACATCAGTACCTCCGTGGATCGGTCCGAGCAGTGGATGGGGCGTTGAGCACGGGTTCGACCGGCTGCTGCGAGCGCTTCACAGGCCGACCCGCAAGACCGCGAGGCCCGGGAAGACGGCGAAGGCCACCGTGACCGGGAGGATGAGGAAGACGACCGGCACCATCATGAGTACTTCCTTGCGTCCGCCGGCCTCCATCAGAGCGCGCTGACGCGCGTCGCGGACGTCTTGTGCCTGAGCGCGAAGGACATCCGCAAGTGGAGTGCCGCGATCAACCGCCACGGCGACGCCGTCGGCAAATCTGCGCACCGCCGACAGGCTGGCGCGGTCCGCGAGCCGCTCGAGCGCCATCGTGAGCGGCATCCCCGACCTCGCATCCGAGAGCGTTCGCTCCAGCTCGCCCGCGAGCTCGCCTCCCGTCGATCGCACCACCCGCTCGAGAGCGCCGACAGCACCCTCACCCGCGCCGACCGACAGGGCAAGCAGCTCCGCAACCGTCGGGAACTCGGCCGAGATCCGCTCCTCACGTCGAGCAACCTGGCGAGACAGCGCCTGATCTCGGAGAAGCACGCCGGCCAGTCCTGCCGCGAGCACGAAGACCGTCAACGACGCAGCATTCGCGCCCCGGCTCGCAATGAGCGTGAGTGCCAGCGCGAGCGACGCACCGAGTCCGAGAACCCCCCAGACGACTTGCTCCGCGCGGAACTGCTCGACGCTCGTCCCCCGCCCCGCGCGTTCGAGCCGCATCCGGACCGTCGCGGTCGGCGAGCCCAGTCGTTCGACGAGGCGCAACGCGTCGGCCATCACCGGCGAGATCAAGCGCTCGAGGGTCGGGAACGGCGTCCGTGCGGGCGTCTCCCGAAGAAGGCCGGAAGACGACGAACGGATCCGCAGGTACGGAGCGATCCGGTCAGCAAGCCGGACCCTGCGCGACGCGAGCGTCCAGACCACGAGCCACAGCCCTACCCCGCCAAGTAGCCCGATGGCAGCACCCGAGGCCGATGCGGACATCCCCGTCATCGCAGCACCCGGGGTTCCTCGGGGAGCCGCCCGATGCGGAGCATCGAGAGGTACGCGACAACGGAAGCCACGGCGCCGAGGGTCAAGACCGTGACGCCGGCAACGGAGTTGTACGCCGCTACGGCCTCCGGTCGGCTGGCAAGCAGTGCGAGGACCACCCAGGGGGCCGCGACCGCCAGCCGTGCAGCGTTGACCGTCCAGCTCTGTCGCGCCTCGAGCTCGCCGCGAGTCCGGGCGTCGTCGCGCAGGAAGGTGGAGACGGTCCGGAGGAGGCGCCCGAGGTCGGTACCTCCGACATCCCGCGTGAGCCTGAGAGCCTCGACAATCCGGTCCGCCACCGGATCGGCGAGCCGGTTCTTGAGGGCGTCGAGCGAGTCGCCGAATCGACCTGTCACACGGTAGTCGGCCGCGAACGCGCGGAACGGCTCGCGCAGCTCGACCGGGCCGCGCTCGCCGACCTGGCCCAGTGCCTCCGGGAGTGAGAGTCCCGCACGAATGCCGGATGCGAGATTGTCGACCACTTCTGGCCAGACGTCCCGGAGAAGGCCGCGGCGGCGGCGGGCGCGAGAACGAACAAGCGCGGTCGGGGCCGCAGCCGCTGCCGCGGCAAAGAAGAAGGCAATGGCTGGAGAACGACTGAACAGAGCGACGATGCCGAAGGCGAGGACCCCTATCCCGGAGCTCACCGCGATGAGCGCCGTCGGGGTGACCGTCGGTGAGCCCGCCTGGACGAGAAGGTCTTGAGCTCGCACCGACCACCCGGCCGGGCGTGTTCGACGCTCTTCCTCAGGTTCCCAGAACGACCACCAGACCGTGAACGCGCCCGCTCCGAGCAGTAGACCCACGACGGTTCCCACTGGTGGCCCCCCCTCACGGCTGCGCGCGAAGCAACGACTGAAGGTCCAGCCCCACCCGCGCGAAGCGCTCGGGGCGAGGCGCGAAGCCGTCCGCTCGCACCAGGGCTTCGCCGAGCCGGTGGTAGAGGACCGACGCCTCCACGACGCCCTGCTCGACCCGACCGGGAACACCCAAGATCTCGGCAACCCGGCGTGCGCCCGCTCGATCGAGATCGAGGTGCACCACCAGGTCCACGGCGGACGCGACCGTGGGCACGACGAAACGATCCGAGACGTTCTCACCGGCGAGGAGAGGGAGGGTGCAGATCTTGGTGAGTGCCTCACGCGCCGAGTTTGCGTGGATCGTGCACATCCCCGGGATTCCCGCATTCAGCGCGACCAGCAGGTCGAGTGCCTCAGCCTCGCGGACCTCCCCGATGATGATCCGGCTCGGCCGCATCCGCAGCGCCTCCTTGACCAGCCGGCGCAACGGAATCTCCCCCGTTCCCTCGAGGCTGGGTTGGCGACACTGCATCGCGACGACATCGCGATGAGAGGTCTTGAGCTCGAACACCTCCTCACACGTGACGATCCGCTCACGAGGCGGGATCGAGCCTGCGAGCGCGTTGAGCATCGTTGTCTTGCCGCTCTGGGTGGCGCCCGAGACGAGGATGTTGAGACCCGCGCGCACCGACGCGTCGAGGAAGGTCGCGGCTCCCTCGGTGAGCGAGCCGAGCGCGACCAGGTCGCGCAGATGGGTTGCGCGGACGACGTACTTGCGGATGTTGATCGCCCAGTGCCGGCGGGTTACGTCGGGGATCACGACATGGAGCCGCTCGCCGCCGGGCATCGAAGCGTCGACGAACGGGCTCGAAAGATCAAGCCGGCGTCCGGAGATCTTCAACATCTGCTCGACCAGATCACGGACCTGTGACCCGGTCAGCAGCGTGGTCGTCAGCTCCGGCTCGCCGTTACGCGCGACGAAGACCTCAGTGGGCGAGTTGATCCAGATCTCCTCGATCTCGTCGTCGTCGAGCAGGACCTGCAGCGGGCCGAAGCCAGCAACGGCGGCGACGACGGCGTGCGCAACAGCTGCCGGGTCGGCGAGCGCTGGGACGGCGCCATGGAGCGACCGCTCGTCGTAATCGGCGATGGCGTCGTCGACCAGCGCGCGGATGCCTTCGACGTCACGCAGTGGGTCCAGACCACGCCGCCGGATGAGTTCGCGCACCTCGCCTTCGAGGATCGCCACGCCCTCCATCACGTCTCCCCTGCTCTGGACTCGATCGCCACGACGCAGGCCAAGTGGCGGGTGGCGCCACCAGAGACTAGGACAAACCGGACGGCCCGCGCAGGCCTTTGTGGACAAACGCGATCATGAAACGCGTCACGACCACGGCGGATCTGCGCCGGGTGGCCCCGCAGCAGGCGGCCACACCCGCCCCGTCGGCGTCGTCCAGGTGAACTCCCCCGGCTCCGGCTGTTCGAGCCGCCAACCGGCATGGGTCTTGAGCAGGTGGTGGTGCCGGCACAGCGTTCCGAGGTTGCGGGGCGCCGTCTCGCCACCCTGCTCGAACGGCACGGTGTGGTCGAGGTCGCAGTACTGCGCGCGAGCGCCGCAGGTAGGCATGACACAGGTCCCATCACGCGCCCGGACCAGGTCGGCAAGCTCGGCCGGAGGGCGATACGAGCGTCGACCGAATTCGAGCACCCGCCCCGAGGCGGGATCGGTGAGCAGTCGCCGCCAGGTGCTCTGCGGGTCTGCCGCGATCCGACGCGCCTCCTCGGCGGTGATCCCGCCGTAACCCTCAAGGGTCGCCGCGACAGACTCGTCGCCGAGCAGCACCGAGATCGGGACGGTGACCCGGATGCTCGGGCCACGGCCGACCGTCGCTCTCTTGAACCCAGCTCCGCCGCCGGCGGCCCCGATCGCCGAGCCGTGGGCGCCTCCCGCCAGAAGAGCGACGAACGTGTCGGCGCGAAGCTGGTCGATCGTCCGCCCGTCGCCGGAGGCCCGAGCAGTGCGCGCCGCGTCATTCAGTGCGGTGTCGACTGCCACGGCGTCGGTGGCGGGCAGCACCGCGTAGATCCCAGCCATCCCGTCCGGAAGGACTCGCGGCCGGCAAACCCGCCGCTCCTCCGCTGCTGCCGCGTGCCGGTGCGCGGCGTCCACCGGGTCACACTCGATCAGCGCCCGCTGGACGTCCGCGCTCAGCTGTCCCGGAGTGCGCTCGGGCGCGATCGGGAGGACCCGGTCCTGGACCTCGAGCGCGACCGGGATGGCCACCCGCGCGAGCCCGTCGACGACGGCTCGGGCCTTCGCCTCGTCGATGAGGCCGTGCCGCAATGCGTCGCCCGTCTCAGCGAGGTGGCGGTCGAAGGCCTGTGCCATCCGCACCATGGCCTCTCCGCGGTGCCGTGAAGTGCGCAGCCGCAGCGCGATCTCGTCCCCGGCGATCCCGAGCTCGCGCTGCCGCGCCGAGACGTTTGCCGCAGCCGGCCACACCGGGTTCATCGACGGCCGCCCGGCCAGCTCCGCCACCGCGTCGAGCTGGCGCGCCCGGGCCCAGGACGCGACGCGCCCCCACGCGGCCACGAGCTCCAGGACGGCGTCGTCCGTGAGACCTTCGGGCGAGACCGCATCCAGCGAGCGGACGAGGTCGGGGTCCGGCGCCAGATCTGCGAGCCCGGCGAGATGCCCCACCGAACCCTGAGCCTCCTTCGTAGTCACCGCTGCCACGCCCCCGACGGCGGTGGCGGCGCCGGTCGTCGAGCCGCAGGCGCGCGCCGGCGCACCCGGTCCCGCCGGGTGGAAGGCCGTGTGCGTCGGCGCACTATCGAACATGTGTTCGAGTCTATCGGCAACTACCGACGGGAACCAGGCCAAACCCGGACACAGTGGACGCACGCAGTCGAAGCTGCCTGTGGACGCCCGCCGAAGCCCTGCGGCCCGGCCGAGCCCCGCTTCGAGCCAACCTCACGACCCCCCGCCGTCCGCCCGCAGCATCTAGCCTGACTCCGTGACGGACGACATCGCGCGCCTCGAGGACGAGATCCTCGGTGGTTCGCGCACGCTCTCGCTCCGCGACCTGGCGGAGCGGGTCGGTGTCGACGTCGCCGAGGCCCAGGCGTTCTGGCGTGCGATGGGCTTCCCGGGCACCGGCCCGGACACAGCCGTCTTCACCGAGGACGACGCCGCGGCCCTGCAGCGGTTCGTCGAGCTGATCACAGCCGACCGCGTCGGGCGCTCCGCAGCCGTCTCCCTGACCCGCGCCCTCGGCCACTCCACCGAGCGGCTCGTGCTCTGGCAGGTCGAGGCCCTCGTCGAGGACGCCGTCGCCCGGCTCGACCTCGACGACACCACCGCGCGACTGCTCATCCTCGACCGTCTGCACGAGTTCGCCCCGGTCCTCGAGGCCCAGCTGGTCCACTCGTGGCGCCGCCAGATGGCCGCGATGGCGGGCCGGATCGCGGCCGAGTTCGGCGAAGCGCGGTCCATCCAGGGTGCCGACGAGGACGCCCTCCCGCTCGAGCGCTCCGTCGGCTTCGCAGACATGGTGGCCTTCACCACCCGCACCGCCGGGTTCGGCTCGCACGAGCTCGCCACCTTCGTGCACCGCTTCGAGACGACGGCCCGCGACGTCATCTCGAGCCTCGGTGGTCGCGTCGTCAAGACCATCGGCGACGCCGTCCTCTTCGTGGCCGACGACGTCGAAACGGGTGCCCTGATCGGCCTCGGCCTCGCGCGCGAGATCGGCGCGGGCGACGCGAGTCCCCCGGTGCGGGTGGCCGTCACGTGGGGCCGGCTGCTGTCGCGGTTCGGCGACGTGTTCGGCCCGATCGTGAACATCGCCGCGCGGCTGACCGACATCGCGGAGCCCGGGACGGTCCTGACCGACCCCGCGACGGCGGAACTGCTCGCGGGCAACCCGCGCTTCACCCTGCAACCGCTGCCCGAACGTGACCTGCCGGGTCTCGGCACGATGGCGCCGGTCCGGATCCGCGAGGCCTGATGGCGCGGGGTTCAGTCACCGCGCCGTCCAGTCAGCGCGGGGTTCAGTCACCCCGCCGTCCGATCACCCCGCCGTCCGATCACCCAGCGATCGGCACGATGAGCTCGGGACCGCCGATCCCCGCTCGGTTCACCGCGGTGGACACCGGTTCCGCGATCATCTCGGGGCCCTCGCCGGACAGCAGCCGAGCCGCCTCGTCCGCCCCCACAGCCGGGTCCAACCAGGGGTCCCACTCCTCGGGTACTAGTCCCACCGGCCTTCGGTCGTGGATCTTCGCGAGCGCACCGCTCGCGGCGGTCGTGATGATCGTCGTCGTCACCACCCACGGCGCGTCCGCGGCCGAGGCGCGATCTCGCCAGAATTCGTAGAGTCCCGCTATCGCGAGGAGCGAGCCGTCCGCGGGCCGGATGAAGAACGGCTGCTTGGCCGGCCGGCCGGTCGTGGCCGCCTGCCACTCGTAGTAGCCGTCCGCGATCACCAGGCAGCGTCGTGCGGCGAGCGCCTTCTTGTAGGCAGGCTTCTCCGCGATCGTCTCGGCGCGCGCATTGATCATCCGGTTCCCGATCGACGGATCCTTCGCCCACGACGGAACCAGCCCCCACCTCGCGGCGCGAAGAGCCCGCCGGACCTCGCCCGTCTCGGCGTCGGCACGCTCGGTGACGATCCGCACCGTCGTCATCGGCGCGACGTTCCACGAGGGCGCGAGCAGGGCGAGGTCCGGCGCGACCTCCTCGATCGCGAAGGTATCCGCGATGTCCTGGGCCTGCCGGAACGAGGCATAGCGTCCGCACATGGTTCCTAGACTGCCGTCTCCCCGCCTCGCCTGTCATGATCACCGGGTGGAACTTCACGATGCCTCCCGCGTGGCGGCAGCTGTGAGCGCACCGAAACGGCCGTGGTTCCGCCGTGCGAGCGCCCTCGACGCGCGCCGCGCTCTGGCCGGCAGCGGCTTCGCCGTGATCGTCTCCACGGTGCTCTTCGCCGCCGCGATGATGCTCGGCTTCCCCGGGATCCAGCGCGACGGCCTGGACGCCTTCGGCCTGTGGCTGACCCTGCTCGCGATGTGGGCCCTCGCGACCACCGTGGGTCCCACCCTCCTCGCCTGGCTCGCCGGCATCCCGCTGGACCGGTGGAGCCGCAGCGGTAGCGAGCGGCGCGCGGCACTCTGGTTCGGCCTGCTCGGCGGGCTGCCCGGTGTCGCCGCGGGAGTCGTCGTGTGGTTCGTCTCCCACAGCCTCGCCGCGAGCATCGTGTTCTTCGGCCCGATCTGGTTCGTCTCGGGCTTCGTGGGGCGGCTCGGTGTCCCCGAGATCATGCGCCGGCGCTGGTTGCTGATCCTCGTGGTGGCGTGCGCTGCGGTGACGGCTCTGGTCGCGCTCGTGCTCTTCCTGGTCAGCGCTGTGAATCTGGCGTAGGCCCGCTCGACGTCGCGCGCGTCAGCCCACCCGGACCTGCCGGACGTCGCCCGCAAGCACGTCGTGCACCGCACCCTCGTCGTCGACGACCCGGAGGGCGCCGGACCGGGACAACGACTCCGCGACGCCGATCAGGATCTCGCCGCCGGGCCGATCGACGGTGACGCGCCGACCGAGCGTGACGCACGTCGTCGAGACCTCCGCCGCGATCCCGCTCGCGCCGGCGTCCCCGCGGGCCTCGCACCAGTTTCGATACCGCGCACCGACGGCTCGCAGCACGGCACGGATCACGGCGTCGCGGCTGGTCCGCAGCGGCGCCGCCATCGCGAGGGAGATCGCGCTCTCCACGGGCAGCTCGCTCGCCGTCTGCGAGACGTTGACCCCGATCCCCACGACGACCGCCGGGCCGGTCGGCGTCGCGACGACCTCCGCCAGGATCCCGGCGACCTTGCGATGGCGCCCCCAACCCTCGAGCTCCGCCAGACCCGGCGCCGTCACGAGCACGTCGTTCGGCCATTTCACCACCGCTCGGAGCTGGGTCACCTCGCGGATCGCGGCCGCCGTCGCCGTCCCCGCGAGCAGCGGCAGCCAGCCGAAGGCAGCATCGGGGACGCCCTCCGGCCGGAGAACGAGGCTGAGCGTCACGGCCGCGCGCGCGGGCGTCTCCCAGCTGCGGCCGGACCGACCGTGGCCCGCCGCTTGGTGCTCAGCGATGAGCACCGACAGGTCGGGCCAGTCGTCCGGGTGCGCCGTCAGCGCTGCGGCGAGATCGGCATTGGTCGAGCCGGTCTCGGCAACGATCCCGAGCCGCGAGAGCGGGCCGACCGGTACCAGCAGGTCCGCACACAGGGCGTCGCGGTCGAGCGGTCGGCGGTCGGCCGCGGGCGACGCGGACCCGGGATCGGCGTCTCGAGGCGGGGTCTCCGGCACGGTGCCAGGCTAATGGGCGGGTGCCGACGCGGCACGTGTTGAGTGCCCGCTCGGGCTCACTGCCCGCCCCACAGGGCTACGTCGTCCGTCCACCGGTGGCCGGACGAACTAGGCTCCTGGACAGTTGCCCTTCCAGACCACGCAGGAGACCACGTGAGCGACGACGACGCGACCACGGCCGGGAAGCTTGCCGACCTCGCCGCGCGCGAGGAGCAATCAACCCATGCTCCGGAGGCTCACGCCGCGGAGAAGCAGCACGCGCGCAAGAAGAAGACGGCCCGTGAGCGCATCGACGGGCTGCTCGACGCCGGCACGTTCGTCGAGCTCGACGCGTTCGCACGGCATCGCTCCACCGCGTTCGGCCTCGAGAAGAAGCGGCCGTACGGCGACGGCGTCGTGGTCGGGCACGGCACGGTCGACGGCCGCCAGGTCTGCATCTACAGCCAGGACTTCACCGTCTTCGGCGGTTCGCTCGGCGAGGTGCACGGCCAGAAGATCACGAAGGTGATGGACCTCGCGCTGCGCACGGGCGTGCCCCTGATCGGCATCAGCGACGGCGGCGGCGCGCGGATCCAAGAGGGCGTCGCCGCCCTTACCCAGTTCGCCGAGATCTTCCGTCGCAACGTCGCGGCGTCCGGTGTCATCCCGCAGGTCTCGCTCATCCTCGGGCCGAGCGCCGGCGGTGCTGTCTACTCCCCGGCGCTCACCGACTTCATCGTGATGGCCGACGGGACCTCGCACATGTTCATCACCGGCCCGGACGTGATCCGCGCGGTGACCGGAGAGGACGTCGGCTTCGAGGAGCTCGGCGGCGGTCTCACGCACAACGCGAAGTCGGGCGTCGCCCACTACCTCGCGACCGACGAGGACGACGCACTCGACTACGTCCGCACGCTGCTGAGCTACCTGCCGGCGAACAACCTCAGCGATCCGCCGATCTACCAGTCCGACGTCGCGATGGAGGTCACCGAGCACGACCTCGCCCTCGATGGTCTTGTACCAGACTCGGACAGCCAACCGTACGACATGCACGAGGTGCTCTCCGCCGTCCTGGACGAGGGTGTCCTACTCGAGGTGCAGCCGCTGTTCGCGCAGAACGTCGTGATCGGCTTCGGGCATGTCGAGGGGCACAGCGTCGGGATCGTGGCGAACCAGCCGATGCAGATGGCCGGGACCCTGGACATCAATGCGGCCGAGAAGGCGGCCAGGTTCGTCCGGACCTGCGACGCGTTCAACATCCCGGTGCTCACCTTCGTGGACGTGCCCGGCTTCCTGCCCGGCACCGAGCAGGAGTGGAACGGGATCATCCGCCGTGGCGCCAAGCTCATCTACGCCTACGCCGAGGCGACCGTCCCGCTGGTCACGGTCATCACCCGCAAGGCCTACGGCGGCGCGTACATCGTGATGGGGTCGAAGCAGCTCGGCGCTGACGTCAACCTTGCCTGGCCGACGGCGCAGATAGCCGTGATGGGCGCGTCCGGCGCGGTCAACATCCTGCAGCGTGGGGCCCTCAAGGCCGCCGAGCACGCGGGCGAGGACGTCGACGCGGTGCGGGACCGGCTGGTGGGCGAGTACGAGGACGCCTTCCTGAACCCGTACGACGCGGCCGACCGCGGCTACGTGGACGCCGTGATCCGACCGTCCGAGACGCGGCTGCAGATCGTGCGGGCACTGCGGGCGCTGCGGACCAAGAGGGCCGGTCTGCCGCCCAAGAAGCACGGGAACATCCCGCTGTGACCGAACCGAGCGACCGGGACGACGAGGCGGAGGTGTCGGCGCACGTCCGCGTGGTCCGGGGTGCACCGGACGACGCCGAGCTCGCGGCACTCGTCGCCGGTCTCGCCGCGGCCGCGGCCGCCGGGCAGGACGAGGCCCCTGCCACACCGACCTCCGCCTGGATGGATCGCTCGCGCGCCCTGACCGGGCGCAGCCAGGGCGCTCTCGGCCGTGGTGACACCGCGTGGCGTCACTCGCTGCGCTAGCACTGCCGTGACAACCGAGCCGACACCGCGAGCGCCGGGCAAGCACCTCTTGTTCGAGCAGTGCGCGCTCAGCGCGAAGCGGGCGGCGAACCAAACCGGCGCCATCACGGTGCTCGTCTCGCACCGCTTCTCCACCGTGCGGATGGCCGACCTGATCCTGGTCGTCGCCGACGGCAAGGTCGCGGAGTCCGGCAGTCATGCGGAGCTGATCCGCCTCGACGGGCTGTCCGCGATGCAGGCTGCGGCCTACCGCTGACGCGACGGACCTGGTGCGCCCGGGCGGGTTCCGGGGCGGGGAGTCGGCCGCGCCGATAGTGTCGCTCCCCGTGACCCGCTTGCTCCTCGCCTCCGCGTCGCCAGCCCGCCGCAGCATCCTCGCGGCGGCCGGGATCGACGCGTCCGTTGCAGTCTCCGGGGTCGACGAGGACGCAGTTCTGGCCGAGGCCGAGCAGCGCTTCGGCGCTCTCGGCCCGGACGCCGCGGTCCTTGTCCTGGCGCGCGCCAAGGCCGAAGCGGTCGCGTACGAGCACCCGGACGGCCCGTCCGAAGAGGACGCGGCAGTGCGCGCAACCATCGTGCTCGGTTGCGACTCGATGCTCGAGCACGACGGCGAGGCGCTCGGAAAGCCGGCCGACGCGGCGCAGGCCACCGCCCGTTGGCAAGTGATGCGTGGGCGCAGCGGGACTCTGCACACGGGCCACTGGATCGTGGACTGCCGCGAGCCGGTCGACGGCGGGACCGGAGCCACTCTGGGCGCCACCTCCTCGACGATCGTGCACTTCGCGAACCTGACGGATGCCGAGATCGAGGCCTACGTCGCTACCGGCGAGCCGCTCGCGGTCGCCGGTGCCTTCACGATCGACGGGCTCGGCGGCCCGTTCATCAGCGGGGTCGAGGGAGACCCGCACAGCGTCGTCGGCCTCAGCCTCCCGCTGCTGCGCGACCTCCTCGCCGAGATCGGCCTCACGGTCATGGACCTGTGGCGGGACGGGCTCACCGCGCGGACCTGAGACCCGGCAGGACGGCCGGTGTTGTGACGCCTCCACAACCTTTGGGTCCGCCACGGCCCGCCAACCCCAATCCCTTGTCCGATCCCGACAACTGGGCGGTCCAGCCCTTGGCGGGTTCCCCAATGTTGTGCGAGCCGCACGCCGCCGGACTGAATCCGTGGGCCGAGGCACGTTACGGTGAGCCGTGCCCGCATTCTCGAAGGTCCTCATCGCGAACCGCGGCGAGATCGCGGTCCGCATCGCGCGGGCGTGCTCCGACGCCGGGCTCTCATCGGTCGCGGTGTACGCCGACCCGGATCGCGGTGCCCTGCACGTCCGGCTCTCGGACGAGGCCTTTGCCTTGGGCGGCGCCCGCGCGGCCGAGACGTACCTCGACATCGACAAGCTCCTCGACGTCGCTCGGCGGTCCGGCGCCGACGCCGTCCATCCGGGTTACGGCTTTCTCGCCGAGAACGCGGCGTTCGCCCGAGCCGTGATCGCGGCCGGACTGGTCTGGATCGGCCCGCCGCCGGCCGCGATCGAGGCGCTCGGTGACAAGGTGAGCGCACGGCACATCGCCCAGCGGGCCGGTGCGCCGCTCGTGGCCGGGACTCCGGATCCGGTCGCCGATGCCGCACAGGTGCACGCCTTCGCCGCCGCGCACGGCCTCCCGATCGCGATCAAAGCGGCTTTCGGCGGCGGCGGGCGGGGCCTCAAGGTCGCTCACGCGGCGGACGAGATCGACGAAGCCTTCGACAGCGCGGTCCGCGAGGCGACGGCGGCTTTCGGCCGGGGCGAGTGCTTCGTCGAGACGTACCTGGATCGGCCCCGGCATGTCGAGACGCAGTGTCTGGCCGATGTGTACGGGACCGTCGCGGTCGTGTCCACCCGCGACTGCACGCTCCAGCGGCGACACCAGAAGCTGGTCGAGGAAGCCCCCGCTCCGTTCCTGACGGTCGAGCAGGAAGCGGAGCTGACCCGAGCGTCGGTCGCGATCCTGCGCGAGGCGGGCTACGTCGGAGCCGGTACCTGCGAGTTCCTGGTCGGACCGGACGGCACCGTCTCGTTCCTCGAGGTCAATACCCGCCTCCAGGTCGAGCACCCGGTCACCGAAGAGGTCACCGGCATCGACCTGGTTCGCGAGCAGTTCCGGATCGCGGCGGGAGAGCAGCTCGGCTACACCTCGGTCGCAGTCCGCGGCCACAGCATCGAGTTCCGCCTCAACGGAGAGGACCCGGCGGCGGGCTTCCTGCCCACGCCCGGGAGGATCACCACCTTGCGCTTCCCGAGTGGTCCCGGGGTGCGGGTCGACTCGGGCGTGGTCGAGGGCGACGTCGTCTCCGGGGCGTTCGACTCGATGCTGGCGAAGCTCGTCGTGACGGGAGCCGACCGGACCCAGGCGATCCAGCGCGCCCGGCGAGCCCTGGCGGAGCTGGAGATCGGTGGCGTCCCGACCGTCGTCCCGTTCCACCGCGCCGTGCTGACCGAGCCCGCCTTCGCGCCCGCGGACCCGTCGACGCCGTTCTCCGTCCACACCCGGTGGATCGAGACCGAGTTCGCCGACCGGCTCGCCGCGCTCGCCCCGGCCCCGACGGCCCAGACCGACGAGTCGGGCGAGGAGACCGCGCCTGCGACCGAGCGGGTGATCGTCGAGGTCGGTGGCAAGAGACTCGAGGTCGTGCTTCCCGCCGGTCTCGGCATCGCCGCGAACCGGGCCCGCGCGCAGAGCGCCGGGCGCCGTGTGATGCGACGCACCCCGGTGCGGAGCCCGGGCACGGTGGCCGGCACCACGCTCGCGTCACCGATGCAGGGAACGATCGTCAAGGTCGCCGTGGCCGACGGCGCGGAGGTCGCCGAGGGCGATCTCGTCGTCGTGCTCGAGGCGATGAAGATGGAACAGCCGCTGCTTGCCCACCGTGCAGGTCGAGTCGCTGCGCTCACTGCCGCGGTCGGTTCGAGCGTGAGCGCCGGCACCGCGATCTGCGAGATCGTCGACTGATCCGCACGGTGACTCGCAGGTGATCCCCGACGGCCGCGCCGGCGAGTTCCACCGACACCCGGGCGACGGCTGGGTCGAGGACTGCCCGTGCGGGCACCGGCACTGGGGCCTGCACGGAGCGGCCGGATTGCTTGCCGTCCGGTTCGATCGTGACGTACCCGCCGCCGTGATCCTCCAGCACCGCGCACCGTGGAGCCATCAGGGATCGACCTGGAGCATCCCCGGCGGCGCGGCGACGCCGGGCGAGACGCGGCTGGCCGCCGCGTTGCGTGAAGCCGCAGAAGAGGCCGGCATCGATCCCTCGCTGGTCCGCCCGTTCGCGAGGCACTTGCTCCAGCACCCCGTCTGGAGCTACACCACGGTTGTTGCCGAGGTGATCGGCAGCTGGGACCCGACCGAGACCGATGCCGAGAGCCTCGAGGTCGCCTGGGTGCCGATCGAGGTGGTGCCGACGATGGACCTGCACGAGGCGTTCGCCGCTGCGTGGCCCGAGCTGCTGCGCCTCGCGACCACCCAGCGAGACGGAGCTTGGAGCGACGAGCGTCTCTAGGTTAGGCTCCTCTCTGTTAGGTAAGCCATACCTCACTTCGCTCGACCAGCGACGGTGACGCGCCACCCTCCCCGATCGGAAGAGACCATGCTCGCGAACTACCTCATCGGCCTGCGCGAAGGTCTCGAAGCCGCGCTCGTCATCGGCATCCTCGTCGCCTACGTGGTGCGGATCGACCGACGGGACCTGCTCCCTCGAGTGTGGGCAGGGGCCGGGATCGCAGTGGGCGTATCTCTCGCGTTCGGCGCTGCGCTCACCTTCGGCCCGCGCGGGCTCAGCGAGCACGCCCAGGACGCCCTCAGTGGCTTCCTCTCGATCGCCGCCGTGGCCCTGATCACCTGGATGATCTTCTGGATGGCTCGCACCGCGCGTCACTTGAGCGGTCGACTTCAGGAACGGCTGGCCGGCGCGATCGAGGCGAGCCGCGACGCCGTCGTCGCGATGGCCCTGGTCGCCGTCGGCCGCGAGGGCCTGGAGACGGCCCTGTTCTTGTGGGCCGGCGTCAAGTCCACCGGCGCCACCACCTCGCCGGTGCTCGGCGCCACCCTGGGCCTCGGCTCGGCCGCACTGCTCGGCTACCTCATCTACCGCGGCGCGCTCCGGGTGAACCTGCAGCTGTTCTTCGCCTGGACCGGTGCCTTCCTCGTCGTCATCGCCGCGGGAGTGCTGGCCTACGGATTCCACGACCTTCAAGAAGCCGAGCTCCTCCCCGGCGAGCACTCCCTCGCCTTCGACGTCTCGGCTGCCATCCCGCCGACGTCGTGGTACGGCACCCTCCTCAAGGGCGTCTTCAACTTCTCGGCCGCGACGACCTGGCTCCAGCTGGCTGTCTGGCTCGCCTACCTGGTGCCGACTCTCGCGCTGTTCATCGGGGTGGTGCGCGGTCGCCAGGGCCGGCCGGCCGCACCCACGTCGCCGGCGCGGAAGGTTGCCGCCAGCGCGCCCGCGGAACGGTCCCTGACTCGCTAGCGTGGGTCCGTGCCAACGACGCCACTGGCCCCCAGCCGACCCCTCTCGTCGCTCCCGCGGGTCCTGCTTCTCGCGACGCTCACTGTGCTCACCCTCGAGCAGGTCCGCGCGAGCGGCCCGCTCCTCTCCCGCTCCTTCGACGCCGGGACGACCAACGCCGCGCTGACGGCGTTCGTCACCTATGCCCTGCCAGGGCTGCTCGCGACGGCGTTCGTCCTCTTTGGCCGTCGACGCCCGGGCGGTGACGCCGGCGCCCAGACCGTCCGCGGCACCAGGCCCGGCCGGGAGGCGCTCGGCGACCGTCCGGCGGTCACCGGGTTCTCGGTGCTGTATGCCGTCGTGGACCTGGCCGCGGCGCGGGTCGCCATGCAGGCGACGGATGGCGACGCACGCTTCTGGATCGGTCTCGTCGCCGTCGGGCTCGCGATCGCTGCGCTCACCCTCGGCGTCGCCCTCGTCGCCGGGCAGGACCAGGGGCCGGTCGAGACGATCGTCGGGCTCAGCCTCGGTACCGCGGTCGCGCTCGTCTGCCAGTGGGTGCTCTCGGGTTGGGATGCGCTCTGGCGTGGCGGTCCGCTCGGCTGGACACACACCCTGGTGCTCGTCGTCGTCGCCCTTGGCCTCGCCTGGGTCACCCGCCGAAGCCGCCCGCAGGTGCAGCTGAGGGGACTTGGCTGGCTCGGCCCGTGGCTCGCGCTCAGCGCGATGATCCTCGCGAACGCCCCCTTCCTCGCGTCGCAAGCGAGCACGACGCTTGCGATCGCAGCGGGATCCCTCATCCTCGCGGCCGGCGCCACGGCGGCCCTGCTCGCTCGCGGCATCCTCGCGCGAGTGCCCGGTCCGGTCCTGGCTCTGGCGCTGCCCGTCGCCGTCGTCGGGATCTTCTGGCTCAGTGGCCCCGCGGTCCTCTTGGCCGCTGTGGTGGCGGTCCCGGCAGCGGCCGTCGCTCTCGTCCGAGCCCTGCGGCCCGCGGTGACCGGTGCACCGAGCGTGCGTCGCACCGCCGGGGTCGCGAGCATCGTCGGCCTGGGCACGATCGTTCCGCTGCTTGTCTACCAGCTGGACTACGACGTCCCCTTGCACGTCCCGAACGCACTCGTCCTCGTCGTCCTGGCGGCGCTGACCGCCGCCGCCGGTTGGCGGCGCGCTCTGCCGAGCGCTGAGACCCGGCCGGAGCTCGAGCAGCCCCAGCCCGCGGTGGCGAACCTCCGAGCCCACGGGGACGGCGTCACGCGGCGCCTGGCCGAGGCGCTGGCCCTCGTCGGGATCGCAGCCCTCGGCATCGGCATCGCCCTACCGGCAAGCGTGCCGTACCCGTCGGCCGCGACCCTCGCGCCGGACCAGGCGGACCGGACGACGATCCGCCTGGTCTCCTGGAACCTGCACTACGGCGTCGCGAGCGGACCCGGGGTCGACCTCGATCAGGTCGCGCGGACGATCGAGGCCGAGCACCCGGACCTCGTCACGCTTCAGGAGGTCGAGCGCGGCTGGATCCTCGGCGGTGGCGCCGACATGGCCACGTACCTCTCGAACCGGCTCGGTATGCCCTTCGTGTACGCCCCCGCCGCCGACCGTCAGTTCGGCAACGTGATCCTGAGCACCCGACCGCTGACGGAGGTTGCGATCCACGCCCTCCCCTACGGCGACGGTCCGCAGCAGCGATCGGCGATCTCGGCCACGGTGGACGCGGGTGCGGTCCGGCTCCGGATCACCTCGGTGCACCTCCAGCACCGCGCGGACAACACCCCCACCCGGCAGAAGCAGATCGCGGAGCTGGTCCGCGCCGAGCCGCTCTCCGGTTCGGCCGTCGTCGCGGGTGACTTCAACGCGGACCCGGGGTGGCCGGAGATCGGGGCGATGACCGCGGCCGGCTACCAGAGCGCCCAGGACGCCGTCGGCGACCCGACGGGCCTCACCTCACCCGCGGAGGCGCCGGTGGAACGCATCGACTGGATCTTCGGCGCGGGTGTCTCATGGACCGACTTCAAGATCCTTGGCGATGCGCATTCGTCCGACCACCGAGGTCTGGCGGTGACGGTCACCGCATCGGGTGTGGCCCCGGGCTAGCCTCGACGCATGAACAAGTCGCAGAGCCTCGACGACCCGCGGACCGACCCGTTCGACGTCGCACAGGATGCGGCGGTGCTGCTGGCCGGCGAGACGGGCGTGGCGCGGCACGACTTCGCTCTCGTCCTCGGGTCGGGCTGGGGCGGCGCGGCGGAGCTGATCGGAGAGACGATCGCCGAGCTCCCCAGCTGGGAGGTGCCTGGCTTCGCCGAACCGGCGGTCGCGGGTCACGTCGGCACGATCCGCTCGATCCGGATGCCGGAGAACGGCAAGCACGTCCTCGTCCTCGGCGCGCGCGCCCATTTGTACGAGGGCCGGGGGGTACGGCACGTGGCACACGGTGTCCGCACCGCGGCGAAGGCGGGCGCGAGCGTCATCGTGCTCACCAACGGCTGCGGCGGGCTGGACGTGCTCCGCGGTCCGGGAACTCCGGTGCTCATCAGCGACCACCTCAACCTGACGGGCGCCTCCCCGCTCGAGGGAGCGGCGTTCGTCGACCTCACGGACCTGTACTCGCCCAGGCTCCGCGCGATCGCGCACCAGGTCGACCCTGCGCTCACCGAGGGTGTCTACGCCCAGTTCCGCGGGCCGCAGTACGAGACACCCGCCGAGGTGCGGATGGCCGGCCGGCTCGGCGCGGACCTCGTCGGGATGTCGACGGCGCTCGAGGCGATCGCGGCCCGCCATGCGGGTCTCGAAGTGCTCGGGATCTCGCTCGTGACCAACCTGGCAGCCGGAATCGGCACCCGACCGCTCGCACACGAGGACGTGCTCGAGGCGGGCGTGTCCGCTGGTCCGAGGATCAGTCGATTGCTGGCGCAGATCGTCCGGCAGTTCTGACGATGACGACCCCGGACGACCTCGGCACCCTCGTCACGAGGGTGCGGCAGTGGATCAGCGACGACCCGGACCCCGCCACCGAGGCCGAGCTCGCGACCCTGCTGACCGATGCCGAGAGCGGGACGACCGAGGAGCGCGTTGCCGCCGTCGCCGAGCTCGAGGACCGGTTCTGCGGCCTGCTCCAGTTCGGCACGGCCGGCCTGCGCGGCGCGCTCGGCGGCGGGCCGAACCGGATGAACCGGGCCGTGGTCATCCGGACCGCGGCGGGCCTCGCAGCGTTCCTGGCCGAGAGCCTGTCCGGACTCGGGGCGGACGCCGTCCAACCACGCGTCGTCATCGGCTACGACGCGCGTCGCAACTCGGACGCGTTCGCCCGCGACACCGCTGCCGTGCTCACGGCGGCCGGTGCGGAAGCCTTCCTGCTGCCACGCGCCCTGCCGACGCCGGTCCTCGCGTTTGCCGTCCAGCACCTCGCGGCGGACGCCGGGGTGATGGTCACCGCGAGCCACAACCCGCCGCAGGACAACGGCTACAAGGTCTACCTCGGTGGACGCGTCGTCACCGGCTCCGGCCAGGGCGCACAGATCATCCCACCGATGGACACCCAGATCGCCGCACACATCGCGCGGGTGACCTCGGCCGCCGCGGTGCCGCGGGCCCAGAGCGGCTGGACCGTCCTCGGCGCGAACATCGAGCAGTCGTACGTCGAGACCGTCGCGCGCCTTGCCGATCCGGCGTCACCACGGACCCTGCGCATCGTCCTCACCTCTTTGCACGGCGTCGGTGGCGTCGTCGCCCAGAGCGTGCTGCGCCGGGCCGGGTTCACCGACGTCCACCCCGTGCCCGAGCAGGCCGAGCCCGACCCGGCGTTCCCGACCGTCCCGTTCCCGAACCCCGAGGAGCCAGGCGCGATCGACCTGGCCATCGCCGTGGCGCGCACCGTCGACGCCGATCTCGTGCTGGCGAACGACCCGGACGCGGATCGCTGCGCGGTAGCAGTCCGCGACCGGTACGCCGACGGCGACGGCTGGCGGATGCTGCACGGCGACGAGGTCGGCGCGCTCCTCGGCGAGTACCTCGCCGGCCCGCTGGCCGCAGCTGCCGCGCGCGCAGGTGGCGAGCCGCCGGTCCTGGCGTCGTCGATCGTCTCCTCACGCTTGCTCGGCCGGATCGCCCTCGCGCACGGGCTCCGCCACGCCGTCACGCTCACCGGGTTCAAGTGGCTCTCCCGGGTGGACGGGCTCGCCTACGCGTACGAGGAAGCGATCGGCTATTGCGTCGACCCGGGACGGGTCCGGGACAAGGACGGGATCAGCGCCGCGCTCATCGTCGCGCAGCTCGCTGCACAGCTGGCAGCACAGGGACGCACCCTCATCGACGCGCTCGACGACCTCGCCCGGACGCACGGCCTGTACCTGAGCGGGCAGGTCTCGGCGCGGTTCGCGGACCTCGCTCAGATCCCGGCGACGATGGAGCGGCTGCGTGCGGTGCCGCCCGCCACCCTGGCTGGATCGCCCGTGACCGAGGTGCGCGACCTCGCCACCGGGACCGCGAAGCTGCCGCCCACGGAGGGCGTGCTCGTGCTGGCCGAGGACGGCGCCCGCGTCATCATCCGCCCGAGCGGGACCGAGCCCAAGGTGAAGTGCTACCTCGAGGTGATCGCCGACGTCGGCGACGCGGAGCTGGGTTCAGTACGCGCTGCTGCCGGGGCCCACCTGGCTGCCCTCAGCGCCCAGATCGGCGCCCTGCTGGGCGTCGCCTGAGGCCACCGCCCCTGACGACAGCGCGTCGAGCCCGTCGAGCACCGCCGCGGTGCCGGAGAGACCGAGCCGGGTGGCGCCCGCGGCGACCATCGCGAGCGCTTGCTCCGCGGTCCGGATGCCGCCGGACGCCTTGACCCCGAGGCGCCCGCCGACGGTTGCCGCCATCAGAGCGACGGCATGCACGCTCGCGCCACCAGCCGGGTGGAAGCCGGTCGAGGTCTTGACGAAGTCCGCGCCCGCGGCCTCCGCCGCGTGGCACACCGCGACGATCTGCTCGTCGGTCAGCGCGGCCGACTCGATGATGACCTTGAGGATCCGGTCTGCGGGAACGGCAGCCCGGACCGCGGCGATGTCGGCCCGCACCGCGGCGTAGTCTCCCGCGATCGCGGCGCCCACGTCGATCACCATGTCGACCTCGTCGGCGCCGTCGGCGATGGACCCGGACGCCTCGACCGCCTTGACCTCGCTGTGGTGCTTGCCGGACGGGAAGCCGCACACCGTCGCGACCCGGATGTGCTCGGCATGGACCGGGAGCATCGACGGCGACACGCACACCGAGAAGACGCCGAGGGCCTCGCCCTCCGCGACGAGGGCAGCGACGTCGGCGATCGTCGCCTCCGGCTTGAGCAGGGTGTGGTCAACGAGGCGGGCCAGGGCGGCGCGGTCGAGCCGGGGGGTCGTCATGGCTCTAGCCTGCCACGGCCGCGCTACTCCGCCCGGTGGCGCCCGGGGACGTCCTCGGCGAACGCCGGCAACAGGACCTGGTCGACCAGGTCGCCGCGCTCGTCGTGGTGCAGGAAAGCGTTCCAGGCCGCGACCACCATGGAGTCCTCGAGCTCCTCGAGGGTCCAGCCGGCCTCCTCCGCGAGCAGGGTCATCTCACGGGTGAGGGTGGTGCCGGACATCAAGCGGTTGTCCGGGTTGATGGTCACGGCGAAGCCCAGCGCCTTGAGCGCGGTGATCGGGTGCTCGGCGATCGACCGCGCCGCGCCGGTCTGCACGTTGGACGACGGGCACATCTCGAGCGGGATCTGGCGGTCTCGCACCCAGTGCGCGAGCAGGCCCAGCTCGGGCTCGTCCGCTCCGTCCGCCGGAAAGGCGATGTCGTCCACGATCCGGACGCCGTGACCGATCCGGCACGCCGCGCCGAGGTGCACGGCCTCCGCGATCGAGTCCAGCCCGGCTGCCTCGCCCGCATGGATGGTCACCGGGAAGTCGGCGTCACGCAACGTGGCGAAGGCCGAGGCCAGTCGAGACGGCGCAAAGCCCTCCTCCGCGCCGGCGATGTCGAACCCGACCACGCCGCGGTCCCGGTTGGCCAAGGACAGCGCGGCGATCTCGTCGCCCCGGTCGGCGTGGCGCATCGCGGTGAGGATCGTGCCGACCCGGATCGAGCGCCCGGCGTCGGCGACCGCGGCGACGCCGTCCTGGAACCCCGACTGCACGGCGTCGACCACCTCTTGGAGGCTCAGCCCGCGCTGAAGGTGCTGCTCGGGCGCGTACCGCAGCTCCCCGTGGACGACGCCGTCGGCAGCCAGGTCGAGGACCGCCTCGTGCGCCACCCGGCGCAAGCCCTCTGGTGTCTGCATGACGGCGACGGTGTGGGCGAACGTCTCGAGGTATCGCTCCAACGACCCCGAGCTCGCCGCCTGGACGAACCAGGCGCCGAGCTCGGGCGGGTCCGTGGTCGGAAGCTGGTGACGCACCTCGCCGGCAAGCTCGACGATCGTCCCGGGTCGCAGCGCACCGTCGAGGTGGTCGTGGAGCGACACCTTGGGCATGGCCGCGATCTGCTCGCGAAGGCTTGTCATGCGGCCCAAACTAGCGGCGACCGGCCGCGCTCGCCCCACGTGAGACGTCGGCGCGAGCGCTCACGCCTCGGGGTAGTCGTCCACCTCGTCGTCCGGAACCTCGAGCTCTTGCTCGGCGACGTCCGCCTCGCCCGCTTCCCCGCGCAGGTCCGGGCGCGGCAGATCGGGCTCGTAGTCCTCGCCGTCACCAGGCCGCGGTCTGGCAGGTTCGGGCTCGACAAGACCGGCGTCCGCCAGAGATTCCTGACCAGGAACCATGCTCATGGCGCCCTCCCGTTGTCCGGCTAGGACACCATCGTCGCCCCGGCCTCGTCAGCCCGCCAGCGCGGGAGGATCGCCCACGTCACCCGGTTCCAGCCGCCGAGCGCGGGGCTGCTCTCGCGACTGCGCAGCTGGACGTCCGTGATCGTCTGGACGGTGCCGCTGGAGGGCTCGTACACGGTGAACCCGTCGGAGTAGCGGCCGGTCAGCAGCACCACGTGCCGGGGCACGGCCGTGGCGACCCCGCGGCCAAGATCACCGCCGACGTAGAGCAGTACCGGCACCCCGGCCTGGACCGACTCCTCCGCGCGGAGGCGCATCGCTTCGAAGTCGGCGGCATTCGAGTCGTCGACCGGGAGGTTGTCGAAGAGCAGGTCCGCGAACCGCGCCTCGCGCGCAGCGCCCCACGGCGGGGTGCCCAGTCCGCTCGGCCAGGGCAGCCCGGCGACGGCACCCGAGTTCGTCTGTTGCTTCACCTCGCGCTGGACGAGGGCGAATCGAGCCAGCGCATCAGGCTCCATCAAGGAACCCGGGCGGACCCGGCGGATCTCTCGCGGCAGGTACCCGGCGAGCGTCTCGCCGATGGCGAGCCACAGGGCGAGGGTCGGGTCACCGGCAGCCGCTTGCATGACGAGCGCTGCCGATCCGCAGGTCGAGCCGTCGATCTGAGCTGCGTGGGCCGGGCCGAACAGCATCGGGCCACCGAGCGGGCCACCGAGCGGGCGGCTGACCTGGCTGCGGACCGTCTCGTCGAGGCTCGGCCAGAGGGCGGCGAACTCCCCCATCGCCTGGATCGACACACCCGACGCGATCAGGGCGTCGAGCACGACCGAGAGCTGCGTCGTGCCCGCGGCCTGCAGCCCGCGGACCTGCGCCCGGGCGGCCTCCGGGAGCCGGTGCAGCCTGCGAGCGGCCGCGCTGACGGTCGCCGAGAGCGGCGCGTGGACGGCGGTGGACTCCACCGGGGTCGAGCCGGCGACGCCGACTGCCGGGGTCTCAGCAGTCCGGTGCCGCCACGGCAGGTGGCGTCGGATCACGTCGAGGGACGACTCGCCTCGACGCAGTGCGGTGCCGAGGTGAACGTTTCTCCAGGACTGTGGCCACTTCATGTGGGACTCCTTCTAGCGATCGGCGATCCGGTCGAGGACCAGCGCCGGCGGCGCGACCTGACGTGCTGACGTCTCTACGTGTACAGCCTCGACGAGCGCATCGCGAGCGCGGGCGAACCGTTCCGGCGTGTCGGTGTACAAGGTGAGGAGAGGCTGGCCGGCTCGAACCACGTCGCCGGGCTTGGCGTGCAGGCGGACGCCGGCGCCGGCCTGTACCAGGTCCTCCTTGCGTGCGCGGCCGGCTCCGAGCCGCCACGCCGCCACGCCGACGGCTAGGGCGTCGAGGCGGGCCAGCACTCCGTCGGACGGGGCGAGGACGTCCTCGCTCTCGCGAGCGGTCGGCAGCGACGCGTCCGGATCGCCGCCCTGAGCACGGATCATCCGCCGCCAGACGTCCATCGCCCGGCCATCGCGCAGCGGTTCCGTGGGATCGACGTCGGGCTTGCCCGCGGCGGCGAGCATCTCGCGCGCTAGGGCCAGCGTCAGCTCGACGACGTCGGCCGGGCCTCCCCCGGCGAGCACGTCGAGCGACTCCTGGACCTCGAGCGCATTGCCCGCCGTGAGTCCGAGCGGAGTCGACATGTCGGTCAGCAGGGCGACCGTCGTGACCCCCGCGTCCGTCCCGAGCTCGACCATGGTGCGGGCCAGCTCACGCGCGCGGTCGAGGTCCTTCATGAACGCACCGGCACCGACCTTGACGTCCAGGACAAGGGCGCGGGTGCCCTCGGCGATCTTCTTCGACATGATCGACGAGGCGATCAGGGGGATCGCCTCGACCGTCCCGGTGACGTCACGCAGCGCATAGAGCTTGCGGTCCGCGGGTGCGAGACCCGCGCCGGCCGCGCAGATCACGGCGCCGACCTCCTCGAGCTGAGCCAGCATCTCGGCGTTGCTGAGCGAGGCCCGCCAGCCGGGGATCGACTCGAGCTTGTCGAGGGTGCCACCGGTGTGACCGAGACCGCGTCCTGACAGCTGTGGCACGGCGACGCCGCAGGCCGCGACGAGCGGGGCGAGCGGCAGGGTGATCTTGTCGCCGACGCCGCCGGTCGAGTGCTTGTCCGCCGTCGGCCGGGACAGCCCGGAGAAGTCCAGCCGCTCCCCCGAGGCGATCATGGCGCCCGTCCAGCGCGCGATCTCGGCCCGGTCCATGCCGTTGAGCAGGATCGCCATCGCGAGCGCGGCCATCTGCTCCTCGGCGACCACGCCACGGGTGTACGCGTCGACGACCCAGTCGATCTGGTCGGCGGACAACCGCTTGCCGTCGCGCTTGGCGATGATCACGTCGACCGCGTCGAACGCCTCCGTCATCGCCGGTTCGCCTCCGTCACGCGCGATCGCTCAGGTCCTGGGGACCGAACGCGTCCGGCAGCACCTCGGTCATCGGCACGATGCCGCGGATCGAGTCCACCAAGAGGTCCGGTCCACCGTGCTCCCACAGCAGCTGGCGGCACCGCCCGCACGGCATCAGCGGCGCACCGTGCGAGTCGACGCACGCGAACGCGACCAGGCGGCCGCCGCCGGAGGCGTGCAGCGCGCTGATCAGCGAGCACTCCGCGCACAGCGTGAGGCCGTAGGAGGCGTTCTCGACGTTGCAGCCGACGACGACCCGGCCGTCGTCGACGAGCGCCGCCGCACCCACCAGGAAGTGCGAGTAGGGCGCGTAGGCGTGCGCCAGCGCTTCCCGGGCGGCCGCGCGCAAGGCCGACCAGTCGGGCGACGCACCCTCGGCCATCAGTGTCCTCACTTGACGTAGGGGATGCCCTCGGAGGCGGGCGGCCGATTCCGCCCGACCAGGCCCGCAACGGCGAAGATGGTCGCCAGGTACGGTGTCATGAGCATCAGCTGGCTCGGCACCGGGGTGCCGATGATGCCGAGCACGACCTGCAGGTTGTCGGCAAAACCGAACAGCAGCGCCGCGAGCAGCGCTCCCTTGGGGCTCCACCGCCCGAGGATCATCGCGGCCAGGGCGATGAAGCCCTTGCCACCAGTCATCTCCTTGCCGAACGCGAGGCCGGCGGCGACCGTGAAGAACGCGCCACCGAGACCGGCGATCGCGCCACCGAGCACCGTGTTGCGCAGCCGCGTGCGGTTCACCTTGATGCCGACGGTGTCGGCCGCCTTGGGGTGCTCGCCGACGGCACGCATCCGCAGACCCCAGCGGCTACGGAACAGCATCACCTGGAGCACGATCACCACCGCGAACATCAGGTACACGATGATCGTCTGGCGGAACAGCACCGGACCCAGCACCGGGATCCGGGACAGGAACGGGATCTCCAGCACCGGCAGCTTCGGTGGCGTGTTCCAGGTCTCGCGGTGCGCGGTGAGCACGGTCGAGAAGAGGTAGCTCGTCACGCCGACCACGAGCACGTTGAGCACGACGCCGACGATGATCTGGTCGACCCGGTACTTCACCGCGAAGAGCACCAGCAGCAGCCCGACCAGCGCGCCGGCGATCGGCGCCGCGATCAGGCCCGCGTACGGGTTGTGACTCATCGTGGCCACCACGGCGGCGAGGAAGGCACCCGCGAGCAGCTGGCCCTCGATCGCGATGTCGATGATGCCGGAGTGCTCGCACAGCACCCCGGCGAGCGAGCCGAAGACGAGCGGCACGGCGAGGAACAGCGAGCCCTGGAGCAGACCGGTGACCGGCATCGAATTCGCCTTGTCGGCTGCGGACCAGGTCAAGAACGCGAGCAGGACGCAGAGCCCGAACACGGACGGCAGCCAGACTCCGAGCCGGATCCGCTTGCGCGCCGCCCAGAAGGCCAGCGCCGCCAGCGCGAGAGCCACCAGCGAGAAGACGATCGCGGTCGACTTGGACGGCACGGTGAACGGCTCGATCGTGAACAGGTCCTTCGGCGTCGAGATTGCGAAGGTGGTGTGCCGTCCGCTCGGCGGGATCAGGCCGAACCCGATGAGCGAGAGGAGCCCGATGGCCGCGTACGCGATCGGAGCGCGGTATGAGACCTTTCCGGCGGTCATGCCCGTGCCCCCGTCAACGCGGCGCGGGCGGGATCGGGAAGACGGAAGATCGAGCGGACGAGCGGCGGTGCCGCGATGAGCAGCACGATCAGCGACTGGACGACGAGCACCACGTCGATCGGGGTGCCCGTTCGGGCTTGCATCGCGAAGCCACCGGCCCGGAGCGCACCGAAGAGCAGTCCGGCGAGGACCGTGCCGAGAGGCTTCGAGCGGCCGAGCAGCGCGACGGTGATCGCGTCGAAGCCGAAGCTCGCGGCAACCCCCCCGGTCAACACCCGCTCGGTGCCCAGCACCTGCGCGGCCCCGCCGAGACCGGCCAGAGCACCGGCAATCCCCATCACCCAGATGTAGGTGCGCTCGACCGACATCCCGGCGGTCCGGGCGGCATGCGGGTTCGCGCCGACCGCGCGGAAGGTGAAGCCGAGGGTCGACCGGCTCATCAACCACCAGACCCCGACGGCTGCGACCAGCGCGAGCAGGAAGCCGGCGTGCAGTCGGAAGCCCGAACCGAGCAACAACGGGAGTTCGGCGTTCTTGTCGATGAACGGGCTGATCGGGTTGACCGAACCTGGGCGCTGGAAAGCCTTGAGGCTCAAGAGGTACGCGACCAGGTACAGCGCGATGTTGTTGAGCATGATCGTGACGATCACCTCGTGCGCACCGGTGCGAGCCTTGAGCACACCCGCGATGGACGCCCAGATCGCGCCGCCGAGCATTGCTCCGATCAGCGCGAGCAGGAGGTGGAGACCGATCGGCAGGTGCCAGGCGAAGCCGATGTACCCGCCGAAGATGGCGCCGAGGATGATCTGGCCCTGGGCGCCGATGTTGAACAGCCCCGCCCGGAAGCCGATCGCCAGACCGAGGCCGGCGAAGATGAGCGGCACAGACATGGTCATCGTCTCGGTGAGCGGGCGGATCGCCCGAGCGAAAGTCTGGGCATCGAAGTCGTAGACCGCGCCCTGGAAGAGCGCGCTGTAGGCGTTGCTCACGGCGCCCCACAGAGCGGAGCCGAAGTCCCCCGGGCGGGCGAACAGATAGGTGGCGGCGTTCTGCACCTTCGGGTCCGCCGCGCCGATCAGGACGGCACCGAGAAAGAGCGCTGCGACCACCGCCAGCACCGAGATCATGGCGTTGCCAGTGGTGATCTCACGGAGCAGCTGAGCTCCACGTCCGGGAGCGACGGTCTCGGCGGCCGGGTCCTCGAGCCGCGCGGACTGCGGGTCCGGGGTCACGCCGGGCATGCTCACGCGTCCTCCTCGGATGACGTCTCTACGGCTCGGTCAGCCTGGCCCAGCACCGTCTGGTGGGCGGCAGCCTGCGCCACGGCCTCGTCGTGCGGCACACCCGCCATCATCAGGCCCAGCACGTCTCGATGGGTGTGCGCATCCACGGTCCCGATGATCCGGCCCCGATACATCACGGCTATCCGGTCGGCCAGGCCCAGCACCTCGTCCAGCTCGGTCGAGACGATCAGCACCGGGGTACCGACGTCGCGCTCGGCAACGATGCGCCGGTGGACGAACTCGATCGAGCCGACGTCCAGGCCACGGGTCGGCTGAGATGCCAGCAGCAGCCGGAGCGGCCGCGACATCTCGCGCGCCAGCACCACCTTCTGCTGGTTCCCGCCGGAGAGAGTGCTGGCCAGGTCGTCGACCGAACCCGTTCGGACGTCGAACTCCTGAGCGCGTTCGACGGCGCTGCTCCGGACCCGCACCGGGTCGAGCGCGAGCCCCCGAGCGAACGGCTCCTGGTCGTACCGGTCGAGGATCAGGTTCTCGGCGACCGAGAAGGCGGAGACCAGGCCGTCGGTGCTGCGATCCTCGGGGACGTACCCGACGCCGGCCCGAAGAACCTCCTTGACCGACCGCCCGACGAGTTCCTCGCCATCCAGCGTGATCGATCCGCTCGTTGGCCGGGTGAGCCCAAGGATCGTCTCGGTGAGCTCTGTCTGGCCGTTGCCCTGCACGCCGGCTATCGCGAAGATCTCGCCGCGAGCGACGTCGAACGTCACCCCGTCGACCTGGCGCACGCCGGCCGCGTCGATCACGGTGAGATCCCGGACCGAGAAGGAGACCTCTCCTGGGGTCGCCGCGTCCTTCACGACACCGAGCTCGACGGAGCGGCCGACCATCATCGAGGCGAGCTCGCGTTCCGAGGTGGTCGGTGCAACCGTGCCGACGACGGCGCCGCGCCGGATGACGGTGATCTGGTCTGCCACCGCGCGAACCTCACGGAGCTTGTGCGTGATGAAGACGATCGAGGTGCCCGCCTCCTTGAGCTGCCGCATGATCGCGATGAGCTCATCGGTCTCTTGCGGGGTCAGCACAGCGGTCGGCTCGTCCAGGATCAGGACCTCGGCACGTCGCGATAGCGCCTTGATGATCTCCACCCGCTGCTGGGCGCCTACCGGCAGGTCCTCGATCAAGGCGTCAGGGTCGATGTGGAAGCCGAAACGGTCGGAGATCTCCTTGACCTGAGCGCGCGCCTTGGCGACGTCGATGACTCCGGCGACGCCCGTCGGCTCGTGGCCCAGCACGACGTTCTCGGCCACCGTGAAGACCGGGATCAGCATGAAGTGCTGATGGACCATGCCGATACCGGCCGCCATCGCGTCGCCCGGTCCGTCGAAGTCGACGACCTTGTCGTCGATCAGGATCTGGCCGGCATCCGGGTCGTAGAACCCGTAGAGGACGTTCATCAGGGTGCTCTTGCCGGCCCCGTTCTCGCCGAGCAGAGCGTGGATCTCACCCGGCTCAACCACCAGGTCGATCGCGTCGTTGGCGACCAGGGAACCGAACCGCTTCGTGATCCCGCGCAGCTCCAGTCTCAACTGAACCGGCTCCTTTGCCGCATCGTCATTGCCCCGAACACTAGCCCCAGCACGCCGGACCGGCCGCCCATGTCGGCGGGGCCCTACGGTGCCCCTCGAAGCGGGGCGAGGCGGACCGGTGGCCCGGGCGGACGAACCGCCCGGGCCACCGGCACAGCCCTTGCGAAAGCCTCGCTCCGACCCGTCAGGTCACGGAGCCGACGGCGAGGTAACGGTCAGAGTCCCAGCGACGATCTGCGCCTTGAGGGACTCGATCTTCGCCTTCAGCTCGGCCGGGACGGCGGAGTCGAGGTCGTGGTACGGCGCGAGGCCGACACCGTTGTTCACCAGCGTGCCCTTGTACGGCGTCGCGTCGAAACCGCCATCCCGAGTCGTCTTGATGACATCGAAGACAGCCGGCTCCATCTGCTTGAGCACGGAGGACAGGATGATGCCCTTGTACTCAGGTGCGGTCACGTACCAGTCCTGGTCGACTCCGATGATCTTGACGTTGCCGGCGGCCGTTGCAGCCGCAGCTGCGCCGAGGCCGACCGGGCCGGCGACCGGCAGGATGATGTCGGCACCCGCGTCGATGAAGCCCTTGGCCACGTTCTGGCCCTTCGACTGGTCGTCGAAGTCGCCCGTGAACGAACCCTTCTGACTGGCCTTGTCCCAACCGAGCACCTGAACGCTCTTGCCGTTGTCGGTGTTGTACTTCGCGACGCCATCAGCGAAGCCGTCCATGAAGATGGTCACCGAGCCGATCTGCATGCCGCCGAAGGTGGCAACCTTGCCGGTCTTGGTCACGCCGGCCGCGAGGTATCCGGCGAGGTACGAGGCCTGCGCCGTGTCGAAGAGCAGCGGCTTGACGTTCGCGATCGCAAGAACCTTGCCATCGGCGTCATAGAACTGGTTGTCGATGATCGCGAACTTCTTGGCCGGGTTGGCGGTGGCCGCTGCCTTCGTCGCGTCCGCGAGCAGGAAGCCGACGGTGATCGTCAGGTCGCAGTTCTGCTGGATCATGTTGTCGATGTTCGGCACGTAGTCCGAGTTCGCCTTCGACTCGGCGTGCGCCTCGGTGACACCGAGCTCGGTGACTGCCCGGTTCAGGCCCTGGAAACCCGCCTGGTTGAACGACTTGTCGTCGAACCCACCGGCGTCGGAGACCATGCATGCCTTGAACGCGGGGCCGGTCGGCTTGCTCGCGCTCGCGCTCGAGGAGGACGAAGGGGCGCTCGCACAGCCCGCCAGCCCGAGTGCGCCGGCCGCAACGAGGGCCGCGATCTTCATTCGTGTCTTCACGTGACTGCTCCTGTTGTCAACGCTGTGCCGGTCCGGACCACCGTCGTCGTGCGCACACTCGTGATGTGCGCCGCCCCACGGTCGTTCTTGGCCGGCGTGGTTGGTTTGAGCCTAGACCGGCCCCATGGCCGAGGCGTTACCAGCGGGTACCTTCCGCGAACCGTGACCGAATCGGGACCTTGACGGGCTTGCGACCGCTCCGGCCGAGATCACTCGCCGGCCAGCAGTGCCGTCCGCGCGAGCAGCCTGACGCCGACGTCGATCGCGCCGTCGTCGGCGGTGAAGTCGCCCTGGTGCAGGTCGAAGGTGCGGCCGCCGGGCGCCCGCGTCCCCAGCCTCGCCAAGGAGCCGCGCGCTCGGGTCAGATACCACGCGAAGTCCTCGCCGCCGAGCGACTGCTCGGTGAGCCGGACCGCGCCGGGCCCCAGCACGTCCTCGGCTGCGGCTTCGAGGGCGCTGGTCGCCGCGGCGTCGTTGATCACCGGCGGGACGCCGCGGTGGTAGCGCACGTCCCCCTCGACCCCGAGCGGCGCCAGCACGGCGTGCACGGTCTCGGTGAAGATCCGGCCGACTTCCTCCCAGGCGCGTTGGTCGAGGCACCGGAGCGTTCCCTCCACCAGGCCGGTCATCGGTATCGCGTTCGACGCCGAGCCGGCCTCGATCCGCCCCCACGTCAGGTTCACGCCGGAGCGCGGGTCGAGACGTCGGCTGAGGATGGCCGGCACCTGAGTCACCACCTGACCGAGCGCGAAGACCAGATCGGCGGTCAGGTGCGGACGGGAGGTGTGACCCCCCGCGCCGGTCACGTGCACCGATACGACGTCGGAGGCCGAGGTGATCGGCCCCTGCCGGGTACCGACCGTCCCTACGTCGTGGCGAGGGTCGCAGTGCACGCTGAAGACCTGCGCGACGCCATCCATTGCCCCGGCATCGATGGCATCGAGCGACCCGGAGGGATTGACCTCCTCCGCCGCCTGGAAGACGAGCCGCACGCCGGTGCGGAGCTCCCCGGTAGCGGCGAGCTCGGCGAGGACCAGGCCCGCGCCCAGCACCACGGTGGTGTGGACATCGTGACCGCACGCGTGCGACACGCCCGGTACCTGCGAGCACCACGGAGCCGCGCACAGGTCGGCCACCGGAAGCGCATCGAGGTCCGCGCGAAGCGCGGTGCGCTGCTGACCGGTCTGCGCGACGTCGGGTCCCAGGTCGCAGACGAGTCCGGTGCCGGGCAGCAGCACCGGCTGCAGTCCTGCCGACCGGAGGCGCTCCGCGACGACCCGAGTCGTCCGCCGCTCGTCCCGGGAGATCTCGGGGTGGCGGTGCAGGTCGTGCCGGATCTCGAGCAGCTCGTCGTTCAGACCAGCGGCGAGGGCGTTGACGCGGACGGCTACGCGGCTCTCGGGCACAGCGACGAGTCTAGGCGCACGCGCTCAGAGCAGGTCCTCGCGGCCGAGCTCACGCAGCGCCGCCACCACGTCCTTGACGTCCTGGACCCGGTCCCTGGTGGTCACCAGGACGGCGTCCGGCGTGTCCACGACGACGACGTCCTCGAGACCGAGGATGACCACCTGGCGGTTCGAGCCCGGGACGACGATCGCGTTCGTCGCGCCGATCCGGATCACCGAGCCGTGGTCGCCGAGCACCCGGCCGCCGTCGTGCTCGGAGGCGGGCAGCAGCGCCGCGAGCGAGCCGAAGTCGCCGATGTCGTCCCAGCCGAAGTCGCCGGGAACCATCGCGACACCGCCGGCCGCGGCGACCGGCTCGGCGATGGCGTGATCGATGGCGACTCGCTCGATGTCAGGCCAGATCTCCGCCAGGGCCGCACCTCGCTCCGGCGTGTCCCAGACCGCGGCAAGCGACCGGAGCGCCGCGTTCAAGGCCGGCCGCTGCTCGGCCAGGTGCCCGAGCAGCACCTCGGCCCGGATCAAGAACATCCCGGCGTTCCAGCGGTACTCCCCCGTCGCCAGGTAAGCCTCGGCGGTCGCGGTGTCGGGCTTCTCGGTGAACCCCTCGACCCGGACGGCGCTCGGCGCCGTCGGCAGGCCGAGCGGGCCACCGGCATGGACGTACCCGAACCCGGTCGAGGGGTACTCGGGCGCGATCCCGATGGTCGCCACGTAGCCCGCGCGCGCGACCTCGGCTGCTTCACGGACGACGTCCCGGAACGCGGCGGCATCCCGGATCACGTGATCCGCCGCGAACGAGCCCACTATCACGTCGCCGTCGCGTTCCAGCAGTACGGCGGCCGCCAGCCCGATCGCCGCCATCGAGTCACGCGGGGACGGCTCGGCGATGACGGCGCCCGCACCGAGCTGGGGCAGCTGGGCGCGCACAGCTTCCTCGTGCCGCGCCCCGGTCACGACCATCACGGCAGCCGGGCCGGCCAACGGCTCGACCCGGTCCCAGGTCGCCTGCAGCAGGCTGCGGCCCGTTCCGGTCAGGTCCTGCAAGAACTTCGGTGACCCCGCACGGGAGACCGGCCAGAGCCGCGTCCCGGCGCCCCCCGCCGGGATGACGATCCGGAGGTCGGAGATCGGCACGTCGGCGTGAACGGTCATGTCGGGCAGCCTAACGAAGCCGCACGATGAGACGCGTCGTCTTCCGCGCCCCGGCGGCAACTAGACTGAACCCGCACCTTGGACAAGCGTTGTCCCCACCCTTCTGCTGACCTCGGAGGACCTAGTGCCGGAGAGACCCGCCGGAACGCTGTATCGCGGCCGCGAAGGAATGTGGTCCTGGCTCGCGCACCGCGTCACCGGGTTCCTGATCTTCTTCTTCCTGCTCGTCCATGTGCTCGACACCTCGCTCGTGCGGATCTCACCCGAGACGTACAACTCGATCATCGGCAGCTACAAGAACCCCGTGATGGGGCTGGCTGAGGCGGGGCTCGTCGCCGCCGTCGTCTTCCACGCGTTCAACGGCATCCGGGTGATCCTGGTCGACTTCTGGGCCAAGGGCCCCAAATACCAGCGGACGATGCTGTGGATCGTCATCGGGCTGTTCGTCGTCACGATGGCGGGCTTCTTGCCGCGGCACCTCGCTCACGTGTTCGGAGGTCAGTGATGCCCTATCGCCCGATGCCTGAGCTAGCGACGCCCCGCGCTCCCCAGCGAGGTCTGCTTCATCGCCAAGGCAATGCCGACATGTACGCGTGGCTGTTCATGCGAGTCTCGGGTGTCCTGCTCGTCGTGCTCATCTTCGGTCACCTCTTCGTGAACCTGGTGTCCGGTCGTGGTATCCAGGCGATCGACTTCGCGTTCGTCGCCGGCAAGTGGGCGAACCCGCTCTGGCAGCTGTGGGACCTGATCATGCTGTGGCTCGCGATGGCGCACGGGACGAACGGGGTCCGGACCATCATCAACGACTACGCGGAGCGGCCCGGGGCCCGACTCGGCTTCAAGATCGTCCTCTACGGTTCTGCGGCGCTCGTCGTCATCCTCGGCACCTTGGTCATCTTCACCTTCAACCCGTGCCCACCGAGCAGCCCGGCCGATCTGCTCCCGTCCTTCTGCAACGGCTGACCGGACCGCCCCGCACCCTTCCCAGGAGGATCTCCTCGATGCAGACCCACTCGTACGACGTCGTGATCGTCGGCGCCGGCGGCGCCGGGATGCGTGCCGCCCTGGAGTCGTCGACGCAGGTCCGCACCGCCGTCGTGACCAAGCTCTACCCGACCCGTTCGCACACCGGCGCCGCACAGGGCGGGATGTGCGCCGCGCTCGCGAACGTCGAGGAGGACAACTGGGAGTGGCACACCTTCGACACCGTCAAGGGTGGTGACTACCTGGTGGACCAGGACGCCGCGGAGATCATGGCGAAGGAGGCGATCGACGCGGTCCTCGACCTCGAGAAGATGGGCCTGCCGTTCAACCGCACCCCCGACGGCCGGATCGACCAGCGGCGGTTCGGCGGGCACACTGCCGACCACGGGAAGTCCCCGGTGCGCCGCGCCTGCTACGCAGCCGACCGCACCGGGCACATGATCCTTCAGACGCTCTACCAGCAGTGCGTCAAGCACGGTGTCGAGTTCTACAACGAGTTCTACGTCCTCGACCTGCTGCTGACGAGCGACCTCCTCGACACCGAGCCCGCGCCGGGCGACGAGGTCGCGGTGACCGGCGTCGTCGCGTACGAGCTCGGGACCGGAGAGATCCATGTGTTCCGGGCGAAGTCCGTGGTGTTCGCCACCGGCGGCACGGGGAAGATCTACAAGACGACGTCGAATTCGCACACCCTCACCGGCGACGGGATGGCTCTCGCGCTGCGTCGAGGTCTGCCGCTCGAGGACATGGAGTTCTTCCAGTTCCACCCGACCGGCCTGGCCGGGCTCGGCATCCTGCTCTCCGAGGCAGCGCGCGGCGAGGGTGCGATCCTGCGCAACAGCGACGGAGAGCGGTTCATGGAGCGGTACGCCCCCACGATCAAGGATCTCGCCCCGCGCGACATGGTCTCCCGGGCGATGGCGAACGAGGTGCGCGAGGGTCGCGGCTGCGGTCCGCACAAGGACTACGTTCTGCTCGACCTCACGCACCTCGAGCGGGCGCACATCGACGCGAAGCTCCCCGACATCACCGAGTTCGCGCGGACCTACCTCGGCGTCGAGCCGTACACCGAGCCTGTTCCGGTCTACCCCACCGCGCACTACGCCATGGGCGGGATACCGACGACGGTGCACACCGAGGTGCTGCGGAACAACACCGACACCGTCGCCGGCCTGTTCGCCGCGGGCGAGTGCGCGTGCGTCAGCGTGCACGGCGCCAACCGGCTCGGCACGAACTCGCTGCTCGACATCAACGTCTTCGGCAAGCGCGCGGGGATCGCTGCCGTCGAGCACGCGATGAAGAGCGAGTACCTGCCGCTCCCCGCCTCGCCGGCGGACGCGGTCGTGGCGGAGCTGGAGGCGCTGCGCGAACGGAGTTCCGGCGAGCGGGTGGCCGAGCTGCGCAGCGCCCTGCAAGAGACCATGGACGCGGACGCGCAGGTCTTCCGCACCGCCGAGACCCTGACCAACGCCCTCTCGGTGATCCGGTCCCTGCAGGAGCGCTACGCCAACGTCACGATCCAGGACAAGGGCCGGCGCTTCAACACGGATCTTCTCGAAGCGATCGAGCTGGGGTTCCTGATCGACGTGGCCGAGGTCGTCGTCGTCGGCGCGCTGGCCCGGGAGGAGTCCCGTGGCGGGCACTTCCGCGAGGACTTCCCGACTCGCGACGACGAGCTCTTCTTGCGCCACACCATGGCCTACCGCGACGCCGACCTCGGCGTCCGTCTCGACTACAAGCCGGTCACCGTGACCCGCTACCAGCCGATGGAGCGTAAGTACTGATGGCTGACACGGTGGAGACGCGCAAGGGCGGCGCGAAGAACCCCATCGGCGAGGTGCCGGCCTTCGACGTGACACTGCGGGTGCGCCGCTACACGCCCGAGACGACCGGCGAGGACTCGTACTGGCAGGAGTTCACCGTCACGGCGCACGGCACCGACCGGCTCCTGGACGCGCTCCACAAGGTCAAGTGGGAGCTGGACGGCTCGCTGACCTTCCGGCGGTCGTGTGCGCACGGCATCTGCGGCTCTGACGCGATGCGCATCAACGGGCGCAACCGGCTCGCCTGCAAGAGCCTGCTCAAGGACCTCAACCCGGGCAAGCCGATCACCATCGAACCGATCCAGGGTCTGCCGGTGATCAAGGACCTCGTCGTCGACATGGAGCCGTTCTTCGCCTCGTACCGCGAGATCATGCCGTTCCTCATCACCGAGGGGAATGTCCCGGCGCGTGAACGCATCCAGACGATGGAGCAGCGGAGCCGCTACGAAGACACCACCAAGTGCATCCTGTGCGCGGCCTGCACCACGTCCTGCCCGGTCTTCTGGAACGACGGCCAGTACTTCGGACCCGCCGCCATCGTCAACGCGCACCGGTTCATCTTCGACTCGAGGGACGCCGGCGCGGCTGATCGGCTCGAGATCCTGAACGACAAGGAAGGAGTCTGGCGCTGCCGGACGACCTTCAACTGCACCGAGGCGTGCCCGCGCGGCATCGAGGTCACCAAGGCGATCCAAGAGGTCAAACGAGCGCTCATCACCCGCTCCCTCTAGCTCGACCGGAGTGGACTGGCGCGCTGCCGCGGCGGGTCCGGGTCAGAACGCTCGACTGTGCGGCGGACCCACGCGGCAGCTATCGCGGACCGGGCCCTCCGTCTCGGCGAGAATCCGCCAGCGCCGCGTGGACGCCGAGCGCTCGCTCGCACGCCGGTAGGCCCCGACCAAGCGATGACCCCAGCGAAGACGGTCGGCCCGGGTGCGCAGATCGTCCGCGGTCGCACGCACCACGACCAGTCCCACGTCCTCGAGCCGCTCCTGCCCTGCGGCGTCGGACTGCCGCGCCCGGCTGGAGGAGTGGACGGCGCCGTCGTACTCGCCGACGACCCCAGCGCGTCCGTCGATCAGGTCGACCCGCGCGACGACGTCGCCGCCCAGCGTGCCGACAAGGACGTTGCACCGAGGCCGAGGCAGGCCGGTAGACATCCAGGTCAACCTCAAGCGGGCTCGTTGTGGCGACTCGACCCCGGGCTCGCTCGCGGACAGGGCGCGGCGCACCTGAGCCACGCCGCGCCAACCGCGCCGTTCCCGGCACAGCTCCTGCAGCGACTCGAGGTCCAGGCCGAGGCCGGACCGGAGCAGGTCGAGCGCGATCACGGCGTCCTCCCACGGACCGAGGCGGGCCAGGTCGAACGCGGTCCGCACCGGCGAGGTCAGCGGACCGCTGGTGGACTCGGCTCGCTCGGACTCGGGAACAGTGGAGCGGAACACCCGAACGCCGGGGCGCGCGCCAAGGCGCGCACGCGGGGGCGCGCACAGCAGGAGCTGCTGGAGGGTGCCGTCAGCGGCTCTCCCCGAGAAGTACTCGGTCAGCTCCTCGCCTCGTGACCCCGAGGCTCCCTCGGCGGCGATCAGGTGGAGCCAGGCGGCCGCCCAGCCGCCGACGACGACGCCGGCCGGCAGGTCCGCGCACGTGTCGGCGATCCGGGTGCGCGGACTGAGCGGATCGGCCGCCGTCGGGCAGTACACCGCGCGCCGCCGGCGCTCGATCTCCAGGCCGAGGAGCGCCCGGCGCCCGTAGCCGCGACGCCCGGCATCGCGTCGATGGAAGGGCAACGGTTCGCACAGAGCGGAGAGGACCATGACCGCGCACGCAACCACCGCCTGCGGCGGCGCCTACCGGCCGGTGCCTCCGCCGGTGGGGAGACGACTCCTCACAATGCCTGTGCGCGGGCTGCGCTTACGTTGGCCTCTGCCGAGGTGGTCGGGTAGAGACCCAGGGCATCGGCGCCGAGAGCGATGGTGCAGCCGGCGGCCATCAGGAACGACGCCCCGTCGCTGGTGGTGCGCCCCTGTGGCGTGTCCAGCCGCAAGCACTCACGCTCATCCAGGCCGGTCTGGCAGGTCTGACCTAGCTGCGCTGGCGCTCCGAGGTGTCGTCCCGGGGCGGGCCAACAGGCGCAGGCACCCCGAACTCGAACGTCCGGATCGGTCGCCACACCTCGTCGACGCCATGCTCGTACATGTGCAGAGCCGTCACGGTGAACACGGCCTCGAAGGCGGCGAGGTTCTCGAACGCCTCATCGAGCGCCGGCGCCGGTACGTCGTGCGCGACCGTCACGTGCGGGTGGTAGTGGAACCGCCGTTCCCGGGACAGTGGACCGGTGCGGATCCTGGCCTCGAGCGCCTCGCACTCGGCGATCCCCTCCGCGACCTGCACGAACACGACGTCGGAGACGGGCCGGAACGTCCCGGTCCCGCGCAACCGGGTCATGAAGGGGTGCTGCGCAGCAGCGACCTGGCGCAGGTGCTCCTCGACCTCATCGACCTCGTCTGGCTCGAGCGTCGTCGGGCCCAGGATCGTGATGTGCGGTGGGATCGACGACGCGAGCGGATCCCCGACTACCGCGCGGGCCTCCTGGAGCCTCGGCCCATAGGGCGCGGGGACCTCGATCGCGACGCCGATCCGCCGCTGGTCACCGGTCCGCTCGGGGAGGTTCACGGTCGGTACCTCCGCGCCGGGAGCAGCCCGATGTGCTCGCAAACCCGGTCCAGGGTGGCGCGGGCGATCACCCTGGCCCGCTCGGCACCGTCCGCGAGCACGTCGTCCAGCCGGTCCGGCTCAGAGAGGTAGGCCTCGGTCCGCTCCCGGAACGGCGTGGCGAAGTCGACGACGACGTCGGCCAGGTCCCGCTTGAAGTCGCCATAGCCCTTTCCGGCGTACTCGGCCGCGATCTCCTCGACCCCTCGACCGGTCAACGCCGCGTAGATCGTGAGCAGGTTCGAGATGCCGGGCTTGGCCTCCGGGTCGAACCGGATCTCGCGTCCGGCGTCCGTCACGGCCGACTTGATCCGCTTCGCGATCACCGACGGCGGGTCCAGCAGCTCGATGATGCCGTTCGCCGCTGCCGACGACTTGCTCATCTTCGCCGTCGGATCCTGCAGGTCGAAGATCTTCGCGGTCGCCTTGACGATGTGCGGCTCGGGCACCACGAGGGTCGGCCCGTAGCGCGCGTTGACCCGCTGCGCGAGGTTCCGGCTCAGCTCGAGGTGCTGGCGCTGGTCCTCACCGACCGGCACGAGTGCCGAGTCGTACAGCAGGATGTCCGCGGCCATCAGCACCGGATAGGTGAACAGCCCGACGGTCGGGCCTTCGCCGCCCTGCTTGGCGGCCTTGTCCTTGAACTGCGTCATCCGGGCCGCCTCGCCGAATCCGGTGTGGCAGCTGAGCACCCACGACAGCTCGGCGTGCTCTGAGACGTGTGACTGCACGAACAGGATGGAGCGCTCGGGGTCCACGCCGCCGGCCAGGAACTGCGCCGCGGTCCGGCGGGTCCGCTCACGAAGCACCGCCGGGTCCGGTGCCACGGTCAGCGCGTGCAGGTCGACCACGGCATAGACCGTCTCGTGGGTGTCCTGAAGCAGGACCCACTGGGCGAGAGCCCCGAGGTAGTTGCCGAGGTGGAGCGAGTCGGCGGTGGGTTGCATGCCCGAGAAGAGGCGCGGCCGCGTTGCTGCGTGAGGCATGGCGGACATTCTGGCAGGTTCGGACGTGGTGCTCGGAACCTTTCGATCTGCGAAGGTCACCGGTTCAGGTCGCCTCGTCGTCGAAGGGCGCAGGTCCGGCCTCCGAGGGCTCCCGTGGCGGGACGTCCGACCCGGGCGCAGCCGTGCGGCCACGGGCGATGTCCGTCGCCTCCTGGACCGCGGACACCGCGCCGAAGCCCGCCACCCGCACCTGCTGGATCTCCTCGGTGAGAGCGTCTCGAACGATGCGGCGTGGGTCGTAGCGTCGCGGGTCGAGCGTCGCCCAGTCGACGTCGCCGAGCTCGGGACCGAGCTCGTCCGACAGCCTCTGCTTCGCGTCGGAGAGGACGAGTCGAAGCTGCCGCGTCCACCCCGCCAGCTGCTCGGCATAGTGCGGCAGCCGCTCGGGTCCGACGACCACGACGGCGACGACCAGCAGGACGAGCAGCTCGCCCCCGTTGATGCCGAACATCCGTTCAGGTTACCTCTCGCGACATGCTGCCCACCTAGCCGCTGGTCGCTTCGTCGAGCATGACGCGGACGTCCCGCTCGGCGGTCCCCGAGCGGACCTTCAGCAGGACACTGTCACCCGGCGCCTTGGCCCGGATCGCCACTATCAGCTCGTCGGGGTGCGTCACGGGTCGCCCGTCGATCGCGAGGATGATGTCGCCCGGCTTGATCCCGGCGCGGTCGGCCGAGCCACCCGGCTTGACGGCCGGCTCACCGTCGGCCGCCGTCGTCGTGAGCACCTGGACGCCTTCGCCGTCGTATCGCGCGTCCAGGAAGGCACCGACGACGGGGTACGTGGCTGTTCCGGTCTGGATCAGCTGCGCGGCCGTGCGCCGGGCCTGGTTGGACGGGATCGCGAAGCCGAGGCCGATGTTCCCGGCCGTCCCGGTGATGCCGGGCTGGGTGGCGATCGCCGAGTTGATGCCGATCACCTGGCCCGCACCGTTCACCAGCGGCCCGCCCGAGTTTCCGGGGTTGATCGCAGCGTCGGTCTGGATCGCGTTGATGAACGCGGTCTGGGACGAGTCCGTCCCGTCGCCCGCGGTGACCGGTCGGTTCAGCGCGCTGATGATCCCGGTCGTCACCGTTCCCTCGAGGCCGAGCGGCGCGCCGATCACGATCACCGGGTCGCCGACGCGGGCCTTGTCCGAGTCACCGAGGACGAGCGGAGTCAGCCCGGCACGGGTGACCTTGATCACCGCGAGGTCGTAGTCCGCGGTGCGACCGACGATCGTCGCCTGCTCGTGGCCCCCGTCGGCGAACACGACGTCGATCCGGCCGTCACTGCCGGCACCGTGCGCGACGACGTGGTTGTTGGTCAGGACGTACCCATCCGCGCTGAGCACGAACCCGGATCCCGTGCTCTCCTCCGAGGAGCTGTGCACATTGATCGACACGACGCTCGGCAGCACGGTCGCCGCGATCCCGGCGACGCTCGACGGCGCCGGTGCCGGCGCGGGCCCGCCGACTGCGCCCGGAAAGTTCGTGACGACGCTCGTCTCCGGTGAGCCGAGGTGCTGTCCCAGGTAGCCCCCGAGTCCGCCGGCCAGAAGTGAGACGGCAGCGACAACTGCGACCGCACCGGCCGAGAGCCGAGCGCGCGCCCGCCGCGCCGTGGGGCGCCCCAGCGTGTCGTACTGGCCCGCCGCAGGGACGGGCGAGGCATCGAAGCCGCGAACGGGCTGGACCGGGACGGGCGCACTCCCGTCATCCGCGGCCCGCGCGGGCGCTGCCGACGTCGTCCCCGGCGGCGTAGGCGGCGCGACCGGTGACTCGTCCCTGGCCGGCGACGGCAGGGCGAACGGGTTGTCGAAGGTTTCGGGTTCCACTACTGGACGGCTCCCGTCATCATGGCCCAACCGCGACTGATGCGACCGGGGACACTCGCGTTCTCGCCGTCGGGCGGGAAGGCCGAGACGAGGCCCTCCACGACGTCGCTCGGCGCCTCCGCGATGACGGTGACGACCGTGCCGGCGGACTGCCACACCAGGTGCCAGGGGGTGCTCGCGACGACGTAGACGTCTCTATCACGGATCCGCTGCGGGACGACGTCGCTGAAGCCGCTCGGATCGAGCCGGCCGCGCTGTTCGAGCACGACGACGCGCGCGGTCCCGTGGGCCAGGTCCAGCTCGAGGACTGAGCCACCGGGCTCCTGCGACCGGATCGCCGTGACCGTGAAGCCCGCGGGGAGCCCGCTCGGCGCCGTCCAGCGGTGCGCCCGCAGCCACTCGAGGACGGCTGCCTGCTGCGATGCCGGCTCCGCCAGGTCGTCCGTCCCGGGCACGGGCGCACCATCGGTCACCGCTGCGCTCGCGTTGACGACGAGAGCCGAACCGGTGCGGGCCTCGCTCTCGAACGGCGCACCCGCGAGCAACCGCTGCGCCACCCCGGGATGCACCGACGGCGCCACGAGCGGCTCCCCGCCGAGCGCGAAGAGCACGGCCGCGGCGGCTGCGACGGCGATGCCCGTGATCGCGGCGGCGCGCCGCCGTGCGGCGGCCCGTGACCCGACCTCCCCCGTGAGGACCCGGCCGGATGGGCGCCTCTGCCCGACCCCTGGTCCGGTCGCCGACGCAGTCCGACCCGCGAGCGGCGTCT
The DNA here is from genome assembly GCA_017882855.1 of Cellulomonas sp. GTDB lineage: Bacteria > Actinomycetota > Actinomycetes > Actinomycetales > Cellulomonadaceae > JADGOR01. The sequence continues at coordinate 45,618 of JADGOR010000003.1, forward strand.
CCCCGGCCAGGGCGAGCAAGCGTGCGGTGAGCGCTGCGTCCGGCACCACGTCGCTGGTCCGGGCCACCGCAAGCCGCGCCGATCGGCTCGCCTCGAGCTCGGCCGCGCAACGCGAGCAGACCGCGACGTGAGCGAGCGCGCGTTCGGTGTCGGCGACCGTGAGCTGCCCATCGACCAGGTCCGAGACGAGCGCACCGAGGTGGGGTCCGCGCGGCATCATGGGCGCGCCCCCGCCATCGCGTCGGGCTGTTGAGCCGACGCGAGGTGCGACGGGTCGCGGTGCGCGAGCGAGCGCCGCAGCATGGCCCGGGCCCGGTGGATCCGTGACCGGACCGTGCCGAGCTTCACTCCCAGGGTGACCGCGATCTCCTCGTACGAGAGGTCCTCGATGTCGCAGAGCACGACGGCCGCCCGGTAGCCCGGCGGCAGCGCGTCGAGCGCACGCTGGACATCGCGGTCGAGGTTCGCCTGCTCATAGCCCCGCTCGGGTTGCAGGTCGCCCGCCTCGCTGGGGAGCGACTCGGCGTCGGGGCCGATCGCATCGATCCGGATGCGCTGCCGACGGCGCATCTGGTCGAGGAAGAGGTTGACCGTGATCCGGTGCAGCCATCCCTCGAAGGTTCCGGGCGTGTAGGTCGAGAGCGAGCGGAAGACGCGGACGAAGACCTCCTGCGTGAGGTCCTCGGCGTCGTGCTGGTTCCCGGTGAGGCGATAGGCCAACCGATACACCCGCGCCGAGTGCTCGACCACGATCGCTTCCCACGAGGACGATCCGGGGACCGGCGGGGTTGTGGGGGCAGCCGGGGTGAAGGCGCCGCGCGCCCATCGGTCCTCGCGTACGACCACGTCCGCCCCCTCACCCTCGGCACCGATCCGGGTCGAGGTGCCAGTGTCCCAGGTCCGGCGCGTGCTGGCCTCCTCCGTTCAACGCAGCGCCCGCCCGGGACGTTCCCGGCGTAGCATCACAGCCACGGCGCCGCGCCATCCGATGCCACGTCTCGTCGTCCCCGGGAGGACATCATCTCCACCGACAAGGCCAGTTCCTGGGCCTACACCGAGGAGTACGTGCCTGAGGACGAGGTACTCCTCCGCGCGCGCGAACGCGCCGCAGAGCTCGGCTGCGTCCCGGTCCTGCCGGGGTCAGGTGCCCTGCTCCGGCTGCTCGCCGCGGTCACCCAAGCGCGTTCCGTCGTCGAGATCGGCACCGGGGCGGGGATCTCCGGCGTCTGGCTGTTGCGAGGCATGCCGTCCGACGGCGTGCTGACCACCATCGACGTCGAGGTCGAGAACCAGCGAGCCGCGAAGGAAGCATTCGCCGAGGCCGGGTTCGCCGCCAAGCAGATCCGGACCATCTCGGGCCGCGCCATGGACGTGCTCCCCCGGCTGACCGACGCCGCCTACGACCTGGTGCTGGTCGACGCGGACAAGGCGGAGTACCCGGCGTACATCGAAGAGGCGCTGCGGATGCTGCGGCCGGGCGGCGTCCTGGCCGTCGACAACGCGCTGTGGCACGACCGGGTACCGGACCCGACGCGACGGGACGAGACGACGACCACGATCCGCGAGGTGTCCAAGAACCTGCGCGACGACGACCGGGTCATCCCCGCACTGGTGCCGAGCGGGGACGGTCTGCTGCTGGCAGTCCGCCGGTAGCGACTCCCGGCTGCTCGCCGTCCGCGGCCAGGGCCCGATTCAGGCGAGGTTCTCCAGCCAGCGCAACAGGACGCGAGCGCCGAACCCGGTGCCACCCTCGGTCACCTCGTGCGAGTCCGAACCGGCACGGGCCGGTCCGGCGATGTCGAGATGCGCCCAGCGTGGTGTGGTCACGAACGAGTTCAGGAACAGCGCGGCGGTGATCGAGCCGGCACCGACCCGGTCGTCGTTCGAGACGTGACGCACGTCGGCGATCGAGGACGTCAACGACGCGGCGTACTCGGCGACGAGTGGCATCCGCCAGAGCCGCTCGCCACTCAGGTCCCCCGCGGCGAGAAGCTGGGACGCGAGGTCCTCGTCGGTCGCGTAAAGCGCTCCGTACTGCCTTCCGAGACCCATCGTCGCGGCGCCGGTCAGGGTGGCGACATCGATGAGCACGTCCGGGGCTAGCGCCGACTGCGCATACGACAGGGCGTCCGCGAGCACGACCCGGCCCTCGGCATCGGTGTTCGTGATCTCGACCGTGGTGCCGTCGTGCAACCGCAGCACATCGCTCGGCCGGTACGAGGAGCCTCCGAACGCGTTCTCGGCCAAGGGCAGCACGGCTGTCACCGCATGCGGCAGGCCCGCCTCCGCCGCGCCGAGCACGACCGCGAGGGCCACGGCGGCCCCGGTCATGTCGGTCTTCATCGGGATCATCGCGTCGCGCGCCTTGATCGAGAGACCACCGGTGTCGTACGTGATGCCCTTGCCGACGACGACGACGTGCTGACCGCCCGGCGAGGCAGGCCGGTAGCTCACGGTCACGAGGCGCGGCTCGCTCGCGGACCCGGAGCCGACGGCGAGAATCCCGCCGAACCCCTCCGCGCGCAACCGGGCGAGATCCCAGATCTCTACCTCGAGGCCGGCCTCGCGACCGAGCTCAGCCGCGCGATCGGCCAGCCAGGCCGGACTCTTGATGTTCGACGGGGTGTTCGCGAGGTCGCGCACGAGCCAGGCGGCGCGCGACGTCACCCGCGCCGCGATCAGGTCCTCGTCGGTCTGCCGCCCGAGCACGACGAGCTGCTCGGCGGGCGCCGGATCCGGCTCGCGAGCGGCGAACCTCGGACGCCGGTATGAGGCCAGCAGGTACCCCTCGACGAACGCCCGGAAGCCCTCGGCCGTCCCGTCCGAACCCGCCGTGGTCACGACGCGCTCGAGACCACGACCCGCCCGCGCCAGCGCGGCGCCGGCCCGGCGCAGGTCCGTTGGCGAACCGCCGCCGATCCCCAGCAGGATGATCCGTTCGGGCAGCCCGTCCCACGGCAGCGCCGGGCCCCGTCCGGCGAGGCTCCGCGGCAGGTGGACCGGGTGGCTCTCGCCGGCGGTGCCCTTGAGTCCGGCTCGCTCGGCCAGGTCCGCGAGGTCGAGCCCGTAGCGGATCGCCGCGGCGGTGGTCTCACCCCGTGGCTGAACCTCGGTCTCGCCATCGGCGGGTGGGGCGATCGGGAGCGCGATCGCCGCGACGTCACCGGAGGTGAGCAGCGGTGAGGTGGCCAGCGAGCCCGGGACAGCCACCACGTCGGGCAACGACGGCCGGCCCGCGTTCGACGGGCCGGTGGTGGTCATGCGTGTCGCCTCACCCGCCAAGGGGTCAGCTCGCGACGGCGCTCAGGGCTTCGCTGAGAGCATTCGCCTCGGTCGCTGACAACTCGACGACCAGACGACCGCCGCCCTCCAGGGGAACGCGCATGACGATGCCGCGCCCCTCCTTGGTGACCTCAAGCGGGCCGTCGCCGGTCCTCGGCTTCATGGCGGCCATGGATAGAACCCCTTCAGTTGCTCGACCCGGAAGCGGCGCACCCAGCACAGGATGCTGGCACGCACGATCACCGGTTGTCCGAATCCATTCTAGTTCACGCCACGCCCCGGCCGTACGGTCTGATCACGGTGGCCATCCGGACGGCGGCGTGAGCCGCCAGAACGCGTAGGTCCAGACCAGCTGGCCGACGAGCCCGACGACCACCAGAGCCGGGATCCACCACCGCGCTCTCGACGCCCGGACGGTGACGGTGCCGAACGGGAAGGCCAGCAACATGAACCTGAACAGGCTGCTCCCGGGCTCGATCACCAGGAAGAGGTAGCCGAGGTAGCCGGCCACCCAGCCGTGCATCTCGGGTCCGAGCCGCCTGGTGCCGCGGGCGAACGTCAGCGCCGTGAACGCGATCAGCACGACGAGGAGCAGCGGCAGACCCCACCGCCCGAAGAACCAGTCGGCGACCTCGAACCAGGGTCGGATCGGCACGACGGCCTGCTGGCCGCGCCAGGTCGCTTGCGTCTCGGTGTACGCGTTGCGGTCGCCGGTGAGGATCCCGACCAGCGCCGGCCAGGCGAACCCCGCGGCCACGGACACGACGCCGAGGACCCCGAGCGATGCCACCTCGGCCGGCCAGATGCGCTCCTCCTCGCCTCGGTGCTCCCGCCACCGGTGCACCGCGTGCATCACGACGACGACCGCCATCGGGAGCGCGACCGGGCGGGTGAAGCCGAGGGCCATCACGACGGCGCTCGCCCACAGGTAGTGGCGGGTGCGGATCAGCAGCAGGGCAGCGGCGATGAGCAGCAGCGCGAGCGACTCGGAGTACGCGACCTGGAGGATGACCGCCGACGGGAAGACACCGACGAGGAGCACCGTCCCGAGCGATGCCCGGGTGTCCTCGGGTCCGAGCACCGAGCGGACCAGGAGGGCGATCACCACCGCGGCGGCCCCGCCCAGGACAAGGGAGAGCGTCGGGGCGACAGTCGTCCAACCGAGGCCGGTCGCCAGCATCAGGGCCCGGGCGAGCATCGGGTAGAGCGGGAAGAACGCCCAGGAGTTCTGCTGGACCAGACCGCTCGCGCTCCGCGGCAGACCCTGCGGATAGCCGCCCTCGGCAATGGAGCGGTACCAGGTGGCGTCCCACATCGTGCCCGAGTAGTCGCGGTAGCCCGGCGAGGCGGGTGTCCACGGCGTCGCTTCCTGATGAGGTGCCACGAGCATGAGGACGACAGCTGAGGCGACGCGGGTCGCCGCGTAGACGGCGAGCACCTGAACCCACCAGGGCCAGGACGTCGGCCGGAGCCACCGGCGCGTTGGTGCGACGGCGTCGGGTACGCGCGTCAGGGATCGAGAAGACATACGGGACGCATCGTCTCCCTGGATCTGCGAATGGTGGTGCCCCGATCATGCCAAGCGGCGCTCGGAGCCGGAAGGGCCCCCGCCGGGTCAGCCGAGAGTGCTCGTCCGGCCAAGGGGTGGCGGGGTCCCGTCGTCGACCTTGTGCTCGACCATGATGGCCACGGCCTCGGCCGGGTCGTCCACCAGGGTGAGCAGCTCGATGTCCTTCGCCGCGATCGTGCCGTGGTCGAGCACGACGCCGCTGATCCAGTCGAGCAGACCGCGCCAGTAGCCGCTGTCGATCAAGACGATCGGGAACTCTGTCACCTTGTGCGTCTGGACCAGGGTGAGCGCCTCGAACAGCTCGTCGAAGGTGCCGAAGCCACCGGGAAGCACGATGAAGCCCTGCGCGTACTTGACGAACATCGTCTTGCGCGCAAAGAAGTAGCGGAAGTTCACACCGAGGTCGACGAAGTCGTTCATGCTCTGCTCGAACGGCAGCTCGATCCCGAGCCCGACCGAGAGCCCGCCTCCCTCGCTCGCTCCGCGGTTCGCACCCTCCATCGAACCCGGACCACCGCCGGTGAGCACCGCGAAGCCGGCTTCCGCGAGACCACGCCCCACCTCGACGGCCATCTGGTAGTGCGGGTCAGAACGCTTGGTCCGCGCCGAGCCGAACACACTGACGGCAGGTCCGACCTCGGCGAGTGCGCCGAATCCCTCGACGAACTCGCTCTGGATCCGCATCACCCGCCACGGGTCGCCGTGCAGCCAGTCCGCGGCACCGTCGGACGCCAGCAACCGTTGGTCCGTGGTCGTGCTCGGGATCTGGCGTCCGCGCAGCAGAACCGGGCCCTTGCGGTACCCCTGACCGGGCGAAGCAACGCCCTCATCACTCGTCATGTCACCCACTCTGCCAAACCCGCGGCCCCAAATCGGAGCGAACTCGCACGCTGAGGCGGCGAGTCTGTGTCAGAACACTCCACTTTGGATGAACTCTTGGTGCAAAGGACCAATCGAACACCCGCTGAGCCGACGAGGCACGAGGTCGGGCGCATCAACGCCTGGGTCTCGTCACGAGAGCCAGGCCCGCAGCGCCTGGTGGCACGCGTGGATCTGCGAGACGGGGCAGCGCTCGTCGTCCGCATGCGCCAGCGCCGGGTCGCCGGGCCCGAAGTTCACCGCGGGGATGCCGAGCGCGCTGAACCGCGCGACGTCGGTCCAGCCGTACTTGGGCGCCGGGCCGCGCCCGGTCGACGTAGCCACGGCCGCCACGAACTGCTGCGCCGTCGGGTGGTCGAGACCGGGCCGCGCTCCGGCCGCGCCATCCAACACCGTCACCTCGAACCCGGCGAAGAGCTCACGAACCGCGCGCTCGGCCGCATCGAGGTCCCGCGACGGCGCGAACCGGTAGTTGACCGTCACCACGCACTCGTCCGGGATGATGTTCCCGGCGATCCCGCCACGGATGCCGACGGCGTTCATCCCCTCGCGGTAGACCAAGCCATCGACCGCAACCTCGGCCGGAACGTATGCGGCGAGCTTGGCGAGCACCGGCGCGGCGGCATGGATGGCGTTGACGCCACGCCAGCCACGCGCCGAGTGGGCGGCCTTCCCCAGGATCCGCACCTCCGCTCGCAGGGTGCCGTTGCAGCCACCCTCGATGCCGCCGTCGGTGGGCTCGCACAGCACGGCGAAATCCCCCACGAGCCAGTCCGGGTGATTCCGAGCCACGCGTCCGAGGCCGCTCGCCGCGGCCTCGACCTCTTCGTGGTCGTAGAACACCCAGGTCACATCGCGAGACGGCGCATCGAGCGCAGCGGCCAGGGCCAGCTGAACCGCGACACCCGCCTTCATGTCAACCGTGCCTCGGCCCCAGATCTCGGCCGCCGCCCCCTCTCCGACGACGCGCGTCGGCAGGTTTCCCGCGATCGGGACCGTGTCGAGGTGCCCGGCGATCACGACGCGCTCCGCCCTCCCGAGCGAGGTGCGCGCCACGATCGCATCCCCGTCACGGAGCACCTCGAGATGGCGGTAGTCGCGCAACGCACTCTCGACCGCGTCCGTGAGCGCCGTCTCGGCACCGCTGACGGAGGGCAGGTCGCACAGGGCCTGGGTAAGCGTCACCAGGTCACCGGTCAAGCTCCCGAGCGTCGTCACGGGATCACCCTACTGAGCGCCGGGCCGGACGCGGCCCGAGAGGTGCCCGCTGCGCGTCGCGTCCGGGCGTTGCGGCGCGGCCTCGCGGCCCCGGCGCGACCACGTTCCGTAGGCTGGTCCCATGATGACGAGGACGGCATGGGGTTTCGGGGCGGCGACGACGGCCGCGGACGGTACGGTCCTGGACACGTGGTACCCCGAACCGGCGCTCGGGGTGGCCCCTGCTGACGCCGCGCCGCCCTCCGACCTGCCGGCCCTGGCCGGCGCGGACCATGCGCGCGCGGTGACCGTCGCGATCGTTCGGACCGTCATCGACCTCGACCTTCCGCCCGCGGACGCACCCGACGCGTACTTGCGGCTGCACCTGCTCTCACATCGCCTCGTCGCGCCGCACGGGCTGAACCTGGACGGCATCTTCAGCGTGCTGGAGAACGTCGTCTGGACCGACGCCGGGCCGTGCGCGGTCGCCGACTTCGAAGCCACCAGACGGCGCCTGCGCGCGGCGACCGGCCGGCCGGTCACGGTTCTGGGCGTGGACAAGTTCCCGCGGATGGTCGACTACGTGCTGCCGAGCGGGGTGCGGATCGCCGACGGCGACCGGGTCCGGCTCGGCGCTCACCTCGCGCCCGGAACCACGGTCATGCACGAGGGATTCGTGAACTACAACGCCGGAACGCTCGGGACATCGATGATCGAGGGACGGGTGTCGTCCGGTGTCGTCGTCGGGGACGGCAGCGACGTCGGCGGCGGTGCCTCGATCATGGGGACCCTGTCCGGGGGCGGTCGTGAGCTGATCTCCATCGGCCGCCGCTCGCTGCTCGGCGCGAACTCGGGACTGGGGATCGCGCTGGGTGACGACTGCGTGGTCGAAGCGGGCCTCTACCTGACGGCCGGGACCAAGGTGAGCATCGTCGGCAGCGAGACTGCCGAGGGCGAGACGATGGTGGTCAAGGCTCGCGAGCTCTCCGGTGCCTCCGGTCTCGTCTTCCGGCGCAACTCGCTCACGGGTGCGATCGAGGCGGTCGAGCGGTCCGGTGCGGGCGTCACGCTCAACCCCGCACTGCACGCGAACTGATCGCCGTGTCGCCCCGACGGCGTCGCGGTCGAACCGGTGCCGCTCTCGCGACGGTCCTCGTCCTGGGAGTCGGCGCCGTGGTGCTGGCGCTCAACCTGCACAAGGCCGCGCCGGCGGCACCGATCCGCTGCGCCGCGATGCTCGATGGGACGGACTGGTACCTCTCCCCCGAACAGGCCGACAGCGCGGCGCTGATCTCAGCCGTCTCGGTGCGGCGAGCACTGCCGGCCCGGGCCGCGACGATCGCGATCGCGACCGCGCTCCAGGAGTCCAAGCTCAGCAACATCAGCCATGGGGACCGCGACTCGGTCGGGCTCTTCCAGCAGCGCCCGTCGCAAGGGTGGGGCACCCGGGAGCAGATCCTCGACCCGGTGTTCTCGACGAATGCCTTCTACGACGCGCTGATCAAGATCGACGGTTATCAGGCTCTCCCGATCACCGATGCCGCGCAGCGGGTCCAGCGGTCAGGATTCCCCCAGGCGTACGCGCAGCACGAGACCCTGTCGCGCTCGTGGGCCTCCGCGCTCGCGGGGTACTCACCGGCCGCGCTGACGTGCACCTTGGGGGCCGGGCCGAAGGGTGCGACCGATGCCCAGATGGAGGCGTTCCGGGCCCGCGTCCAGCGCGACTGGGGGGACGTCGCCCTCCAACGCGAGAGCACGGGGTGGTCGACGGACGTGACCCCGGTGGCATGGGCGGCGGCGGATCCGACCCGCGCGTCGTGGGCGTTCGCTCAGTGGGCCGTCGCGGTCGCCGACGGCAACCGGGTCACCGCGGTCGAGGTGGCGGACCGCCAGTGGTCCCGCGCCAAGGGGACCTGGTCGACCGTCCGCCCCGACGCGAGCCTTCCGCCCGGGACGGTCCGTATCACGCTCGGCTGAGCGGACCGCTCAGCGCCCGGCGACCTCCACGTAGTCGCGGGCCGTGGCGCCGATGTAGATCTGCCGCGGACGCCCGATCTTGGTCTGCGGGTCGTTGATCATCTCGCGCCACTGCGCGATCCAACCCGGCATCCGGCCAAGGGCGAAGAGCGGCGTGAACATGGTCACCGGGAAACCCATCGCCTTGTAGATCAGCCCGGTGTAGAAGTCCACGTTCGGGTACAGCTTGCGCTCGATGAAGTACTCGTCGTGGAGCGCGATCTCTTCGAGCCCGCGGGCCACGTTGAGCAGCTCGTCGCTCTTCCCGAGGCTGGACAGGACCTCGTCCGCCGCCGCCTTGACGATGGCCGCGCGTGGGTCGTAGTTCTTGTAGACCCGGTGGCCGAAGCCCATCAGCCGGACGCCCTGCTCCTTGTTCTTGACCCGGTTCATGAACGTGTTCACGTCCTGGCCGCTGCGCTTGATGTCGCGGAGCATGCGGAGGACGGCCTCGTTCGCGCCACCGTGAAGCGGGCCCGAGAGTGCGTTGATGCCCGCCGAGATCGAGGCGTACAGGTTCGCCTGGCTCGAGCCGACGATGCGCACCGTCGACGTCGAGCAGTTCTGCTCGTGGTCGGCGTGCAGGATGAGGAGAACGTCCAGGGCCTGCCCGATGGCGGGATTCTGCACATATGGCTCGCCCGGCTGCGCAAACGTCATGCGCAGGAAGTCCTCGACGAAGCTGAGCGACCGGTCGGGCTCGGGCAACGCCTGTCCGACCGAGCGGCGGTAGAGCCCGGCGACAATGGTCGGTGCCTTGGCCAGCAGCAGGACGGTGGCGAGCTCGACGGTGTGCGGGTCGAAGGGGTCGAGACTCTCCGGGTAGAACGCGGGCAGGGCCGAGACGGCACTGGACATGACCGCCATCGGGTGGGCGGCCGGCGGGAACGTCGCGATGAAGTCGCGGAAATCCTGGTGGACGAGGGTGTGCCGGTTGACCCGTTCGACGAACGCGTCGAGCTCGGAGCGGCTGGGGAGGTCACCGTGGATGAGCAGATACGCGACCTCGAGGAACGACGAGTGCTTCGCCAGCTGCTCGATGGGATAGCCGCGGTATCGCAGGATCCCCGCGTCGCCGTCGATGTAGGTGATCGCGGACTCGCACGAAGCCGTGTTCATGAATCCCGGGTCGACCGTCACCAGACCGGTCTCGCGCAACAGAGAAGAGACGACGATGCCGTCGTTCCCCTCCGTCGCGGGCACGACAGGAAGATCAAGGGTGACGTCGCCGACGGTCAGTTGGACAGGCTTCGTGACGGTGTCCGGCATGCAGCTCCTCCTTGCGGCTCGCTCGAGCGGCGCTGATCGCGGCCGAGACCGGGTCATCCGCAGAGAGCCACATCGGTCGATCCGGCACTACTGATGTGCCCGCTGCTATCTCTGGTCTTTACTATCTCATTGCCCAAGGCTTGCCTTGGGGTGAATCAACCTGCGCCAAGAGTAGCCGCCGTGCGGCGTCATCGATCTGTGCGTCCGTGGCGGTCAGTGCGATCCTGACATGCCCGGCCCCGGCCGGTCCGTAGAACTCCCCCGGGGCGACCAGGATGCCACGCTCGGCGAGCGCGCGAACGGTAGTTCGACAATCCTGCCCGGCGCCCGGGGGCCGGACCCACAGGTAGAGACCCGCTTGCGAGTCGTCGACGACGTACCCGGCGTCGCCCAGAGCGGCCCGCAAGATCCCACGACGGGCCCGGTACGACTCCCGCTGCGCCCGGACGTGAGCGTCGTCGGCCAACGCCACGGTCATTGCCGCCTGGACAGGTCCCGGCATGATCATTCCCGCGTGCTTACGCACCTCGAGGAGCGCCGCAACCAGGTCCGGGTCGCCCGCGACGAAGGCCGCGCGGTACCCCGCGAGGTTCGACTGCTTCGACAGCGAGTAGACCGCGAGCAGGCCTCGGACGTCCCCGCCGGTCACTCGCGGGTCGAGGATGCTCGGAACACCGTCGCTTGCCCACGGCTCCTCCCACGCGAGCTCCGCGTAGCACTCGTCGCTCGCGACGACGGCGCCGCGCACCCGCGCCTCCGCGACGATCGCCGCGAGCTCCTCGACGCCCCGGACGACACCGGTCGGGTTGCTCGGCGAGTTCACCCAGACCAACCGAACCCCGTCCGCCGGCCAACCGCCGACGTCGTCGGCGGGCACCGGGGTGGCACCCGCGAGCCGGGCGCCGACGTCGTACGTCGGGTACGCGATCGTCGGATGGACCACGACGTCACCAGCGCCGAGACCGAGCAGGGCCGGCAGGGCCGCCACCAGCTCCTTGGAGCCGATCGTGGGCAGCACCGCAGACGGGTCGAGGCCACGGACGCCCCGGCGTCGTTCGAACCACGCGACGGCGGCATCGCGCAGCTCGGACGTGCCCTGGGTGGTGGGGTACCCGGGCGAGTCCGAGGCGCACTCGAGGGCGTGCCGGATCACCGACGGTGTCGGGTCTACCGGTGTGCCGACCGAGAGGTCGATCAGGCCGTCCGGGTGCGCGCGCGCGATCGCCGCGTCCGGGGCCAGGGTGTCCCACGGGAACGCTGGCAGAGACCGCGCGTCGAGACCCAAGGTGGTCTCAGACCTGGGGCGGGAGCGCCGCGACGATGGGGTGGTCGGAATCGATCTCGCCGAGCTTCGCCGCACCACCAGGAGACCCGAGAACATCGAAGAACTCGACATTGGCGCGGTAGTAGTCGCTCCACTGCTCGGGCACGTCGTCCTCGTAGAAGATCGCCTCGACCGGGCACACCGGCTCGCACGCGCCACAGTCCACGCACTCGTCGGGCTGGATGTACAGCGACCGCTTGCCCTCGTAGATGCAGTCCACGGGACACTCGTCGATGCAAGCCTTGTCCTTGACGTCGACACAAGGCTGGGCGATCACGTACGTCACGGGCACTCCCTCCAGACGGGCCAACTGCCGCAACCGGCGGCGCCTCGGCCAGTATCCCTCAGAATGGAGGTGGTACGGCGACCCCGCTCACATGGCGGAGCAAGTCGCGCGTCGCGAATCGCAGCACCGAGGGAGCAAGCATGGACGGCGAACCCGGGGAACCATTGCCGGTCTGGCGGACCTGGCCGATCGGTATCCGCGTCGTCGTCCGGCGGCGGCTGGATGAAGGCGGGTACAGCGACGTGCTCGGGCACCTGCTCGCAGCGGACGACGACGGGGTGCTGGTCGAGACGCGCCGCGGCGAGGTGCACGTCCCGGCGGACCGCATCGCGATCGGGAAGATCGTTCCCGAGCCGCCGATCCGTCAGGGCCCGGCCGGCGCCGCGCCGCACACCAGGGCGTCGTCCGGCTTGTAGTGCCACGACTTCTTCTCGTTCGCCGCGACGACACCCGCGAGCGAGACCGTGCGGGTCACCGTCACGGAGAACCCGGGGTTGCCCGCCCCCTTCGCGACGCACGTGGGCGATTGCGAGTACACCTTCTTGGGCTGGACCACGTTGGACTGGGCCGACGTCGTCGTCGTCACGTCCCAGTACTTCGTGCTCCACATCGCGACGTGAAGCTGGCCCCCGGCGACCCACGACTGCATCAGGATCCCGTACGGCGTGTTGTTGCGGAACTTCATGTCGACCACACCGGTGAAGATCGTCGCCTCGCGGCCGGGTGGGTACCGCGTGAAGTAGACCGAGTGCGGCGTGTGCTCGACGTCCTCGAGCCCGGCAAAGAACGCCGCGTTGTAGGTGGTGGTTGCCATCTGTGACAAGCCCCCGCCGATCACGTCGGTCAGCTCACCGGACACGATCGCGTGCGCCAGCTGATACCCGTTCGCCACCGTGATCGGGCTGACGCCCTTCGACACGCTGAAGGTCTCGCCGGGTTGAACGATCTGACCGGTGAGGATCCGCGCCGCATTGACCAGGTTCTGGGTCCGGATCACCTCGTTGGTCAGCGGCGTCGCGAACTCCGAGACCTTCTCCTTGATGCCAAGAGCCTCCACCGCCGCGGTGGACTGCGCGGGATCGGTGGGCACGAGCGCAACATGCGCCGTACGGTCGGTCGTCGACAGGCCGGCCGCCTGGACCGCGGCCGCCAGGGTGTTGGGATCGATCGTCGTTCCCGGCGCTCCGGGGACGAGCGTCGGCACGTCGTTCACGAAGGTGAAGTGCGCGTCCTCGGGTGCCGTGAACAGGCTCCGAGTGCGCTTGAGGACCTCTTCGCGGAGCTGCTTCCCGTCCAGCACCAGGGTCAGCTTCCCGGACACCGGCGTGAAGGTGGCGACGCTCGCCACGACGGACGCCGGCAGCTCGGCGATCTGGTCTCCGACGGCGACCGAGATGGGCGCGTCAGTCAGCGGTCCGGCGACGTCCTTGACCGCTGCATCCACCTGATCCTGCCCGATGGTGGGGGCGACGACCGCGACCGGCAGCTTGATCGGACGGGGCGCCGTGAGCCAGCCGGTCCGAATGATCTGTGCCGCCTGGTCCGCCACGACGCTTGCGCCGTTCACAGCGGGCGTCGGTTGTGGCTTGCCGTCGACGAAGACGAGGCTTCCGTCGACCGGGTCGACGGCGAGGGAGTCGGCAAGAGCCGCGATCGAGGTGGCGAATGCCTGCTCGTCCACGACGGTCACCGGATCGTGACGACCGCCGCCGGTCAGCTGGGCCAAGAGCCGAGACGGCTCGAGGCCGAACCCGGTGAGCTCCTTGACCGTGGCCGGCGCGTCCACCGAGAGGCCGGCCTGGTCCGGCAGGAGCGTGGTGCTCTGATCCCCGCCGGTGATCGGTATACCTCGAGTCTCGATGTCGACAAGGCCGGCTCGCAGCGCCGTGACCGCCTTGGCGGACGACATCCCGCCGATGTCGACCCCCGCGACCGTCGTGCCGGGCGGGACCCGATCGGCGAGAGCCCATTGCGCTCCGACATAGCCGGCCGCGAGCGCGAGGATGGTCGTGACGAAGATCCAGGCCGCGCGGCCTCGATGTGCCGGGCGACCCTCCGTCTCGAAGACATCAAGAGGCGACGATGACGCGGGGGTGGGGGCTGCGGACGTGACGGGCTGCGCGGCGGCACCCGCGGCACTAGCGGCACGAGCGGCAGCCGCAGCCTGGGCCGCGGCCTGCGCCGGCGTGGAAGCCGAGAGGACTGGCTGGGGCGAGAGCGGCGGGACGGGAACGGCAAGCGGCGCAACCGGCTCAAGAAGCTCGGTCGCGGAATCGGTCGGTGTAGCGGCGCTTGCGGCCGGCGGCTCCGATCCCACCGGTGAGCTCCAGGAGTCGCGCCACGGAACCGACGCGCTACGAACCTCCGCGGCGGCCGTGATGCCGGACTGGTCTCCCTCGTCATCGCCGTCGTCGGGCTCCTCGGGCTCGGCTGCCGCGTCGGCAGCGACGGGCTCTGCGGGCTCCGCGGGCGCTGCATCGGCAGGCTCGGCACCTGCGGCGTCGGCGGATTCCTCGACCGCCTCCTCACGCTCGGGCGCGTCCTGAACCGCCTCCTGATCGAACTCCTTCGCGGGCTCGTCGGCCTCGTCCGCCGCGGCGCGATCACCTGCGCGGGAGATGTCCTTAGCCATTGGGCAGCCCTTC